>MEQT01000213.1:4799-5244 GCA_001770325.1 Betaproteobacteria bacterium RIFCSPLOWO2_02_64_14 | reverse complement strand
ATGACGGAGACCGACGCGTTCACCCTGGTGGATTGGAACGTGATGGCGATCCTGGTGGGCATCTGGATGATTGCGGGCTACTTCGGCAAGAGCGGAGTGCCGAGCTGGCTCTCGGTGCAGGCCTTGCGCCTGTCCGGCGGCCGGCCGGGGCTGCTGGTCATGATCCTGTCGATGCTGGCGGGCGTGATCTCGATGTTCGTGGATAACGTCGTGACCATCCTGATGATGGCGCCGGTCGCGTTGCCGCTGGCGCGGGCGTTGAAAATCCCGGCCGTACCGCTGGTGCTGATGATCGGATTCAGCGCCAACTTCATGGGAACGGCACTGCTGCTGGGTGACCTGCCGCCGCAGATGCTGCACAGCGTGGCGGGGGTCGAGTTCATGGACTTCTTTTGGCATCAAGGGCGGCCGTCTTCGTTCCCCATCCTGATGGTGACATTCATCA
>MEQT01000213.1:3978-4781 GCA_001770325.1 Betaproteobacteria bacterium RIFCSPLOWO2_02_64_14 | reverse complement strand
GGAAGCGGGGATCGAAGCCAAAATCCCCGATCCGCTGTTCGCGTTCATCGCGGTGGGGGTCTTCCTGCTGACGGTCGTGGGGATGTCGTTGCGCGAGGTGCTGAACGTCAAGCTGGGGTTCATCGCGATGACCGGCGCGATTTTGCTGGTGCTCATCGTGGAAATGCTGGGCGAACGGCTCAAGGCGCCGAAATTCGAAGAGATCATCCAGGAGCTCGACTGGCGCGCGGTGTTTTTCTATATCGCGCTGTTCGCCCTGGTGGGCGGGCTGGAAAAGACGCACATTCTCGAGATGCTCGCCAACGCGCTGAGGCCGCTGTTTGCCGAGAACCTGGCGCTGGGCGCAACCCTGCTCTACTGGATCACCATCCCGATTGTCGGTCTGGTCGAGCACGACGCCTACATCCTGACCTTCCTCTACACCATCCGCGACCTGGGCAAGGAAGGCGTCGCGACGTGGCCGTTGTACTGGATGCTGCTGTGGTCCGGCACGCTCGGCAGCAACCTCACGATCGCCGGGGCGCCGGCACTCTATGTGGCGCTCAGCATCAGCGAGAAGGAGGAAGGGCGCAAGGTTTCGCTGCGCGAATTTCTGTCGTGGAGCGTCGCGTTCACGCTGATGGCGACGTTCGTGTGCTACGTGCTCGGGATGCTGATCTGGGTCCTGCCTTACGCGAAGTGAAGGAGACACTATGTACAAACATATCTTGATTCCGACGGACGGTTCCGCGCTTTCGCGCAAGGCGATCGTCAATGGCGTGAAGCTCGCAAAGGCGCTCGGGGCGAAAGTTACCGGTTTGTTC
>MEQT01000213.1:0-3967 GCA_001770325.1 Betaproteobacteria bacterium RIFCSPLOWO2_02_64_14 | reverse complement strand
CGCCACGCAACCGCAGACCGCGATCTGGCACTGGGGTTGGCACGTCACCGATGCGCGCAAGAGCCTCGAGACATACAGAAGCCGGCCGGACGTCAGGCTCCTGCCGCTCTACACGACGGACGAGGGTGGTTTCGTCCAGATCAGCAGCGACACGTGGCCGAACATCGGCAATACGCTCGGCCTGACAAAAGCGCAGATCGCAGAGGCCCGGGCCAAGGGGATCAAGCCGGCGGGCGGCGGTGGATTCACGTACATGGAAGGCCCCGAAAGCACGCTCGTGGAGTACGCCGGGAACTACCCGGCCGAGCGGTTCAACCACGTGCACATGTACCAGGAGCATCCGTTTTGCGCGCAGCTCTGGTATCAGCAGCACCTCAATGCGCCCGCCATGCAGGGGCGAACCAGTCCCACGCCGGTGACGGAAGACAATTGCAAGGTCGAGCGCGGACCCGATCGCACCTGGCCGGCACTCGGACGGGAAGGGATGTTTCGCACGCCGCGGGCTGCCGTGACGTTCGGCGATGTGGCGCTCACCTGGTACGCGCGTCAGGACGATCGGCCGCTCGCGGGCACGCGCGGACATCTCGCGGATCACATCGCGTTGAGCGTCACCGATCTCGACGCGTGGATCGCCAAGCTCCGCGGCGAGGGCGTCACGTTCCTCGAGCCGCCCTACCAACTCGGCGACACCCGCGCCGTGATGATCGAAGGCCCGAGCCGCGAAGCGCTCGAGCTGGTCGAGATCAAGTAGTCGTTCGTCAGTACATGTGGGGTGCAATAAGCGAAGCGTATTGCACCGAACGCCATCCATACGGCGCAATGCCCGCTGGTAATCGCGCCCTACGCGAGCTTTGGCAGCTTAACGCTCCGGAAAAACCGAGAGGTCGGTGATGAGCGGGAGTTTCGCCGCGCGCGCGGCCTTGACCAGCGCCGCATCGAGCGTCGCGAGCGGCAGCTTGCGGCGGCGCGCGAGCTCGAAGTAAACGGCGTCGTAGGGCGTGAGGTTATGTTGCCCGGACAGTTCGTCAGCCTGACGCAGAGACATGACATGCGGGTCTACGTTAAGTGAGTGCAGGCTTGCCTGCCCGACAATCTGCGCGCGCTCGGAAGCGCTGATGCGGCGTCGCCGCTCGGCGGCAAACAGCGCATTGGAAAACTCCAGCATCCAGATCGCCGGCACCCAGATCTCCAGCCGTGGAATCGCATGCAGCAGGCTGTCGGTGAAATCGGTACTCTCGCCTTCGAGATACCACGCGAGCGCCACCGAGCAATCCAGCACCAGTGCCGGCGGCAGATAGGCGGCGGGCTGCTGCCGCGCCCGTAGCGAGCGGCGCGGCATCAGTACTTGTGGCCTTCGTGAATCAGATCCTTGATCTTGATCCCCCCCAGCGAGCGGCCTTTGCGTGTGCGCTTGATTTCCTCGACCAGCGCCTCCAGGGCCCGGGGATCGCGCGCTGGCTTGGCGGGAACCAATTGCGCCACGGGCTCGCCGTGGCGGGTGATGGTGATGCTCTCACCATTCGCCACCTGATCGAGCAATTGCGAGAAATGGGTCTTGGCTTCGAACGCCCCGACGGTTTTCATGCGGACCCCACTTAAACTGGTCAACTAGCCTGAAGTATAGCGCAAACTGCTACAGGGCCGACAGTACACGTAGGGTGCAATAAGCGAAGCGCATTGCACCGAACGCGCATCCATTCGGCGCAATGCCCGCTGGTTATTGCGCCCTACGCGAGCTCAAATCTCCCTCCCTTGCACGCAGCGCGGGGGAGGGTTGGGGAGGGGGCAGACGATCCGGGTTTGCAGCGGCCGACCAAAGATTGATATCATGATATCCAAGTGGTCTTACGAGGAATCCTATGGCCCAGTTCATCGTCCGCCACCTGGAAGACGACGTGAAGGCGCGTCTCAAACGCCGCGCCGAGCGCCACGGGCGCAGCATGGAAGAGGAAGTCCGGCACATCCTGCGCAACACGGTGAAAGAGGAGAACAAGCATGTGCCGAGGCTGGGGTCGCGCATCGCGGCCCGCTTCAGGAAAGCGGGGCTGACGGCGGACCTGCCGGAATTGCGCGGCCAGGTTGCGCGGTCGGCGGACTTCGGGAAATGATCGTTCTCGATACCAATGTGCTTTCGGCGTTGATGCGCCAGGCGCCCGAGGCGACGGTCGTCGCATGGCTCGATCGCCAGCCGGCCGAATCCGTCTGGATCACCAGCATTACGCTGTTCGAGGCTCGACTCGGTCTGGCTCTGCTGCCCAGAGGCCGCCGGCGGCAAACGCTGGAGACGGCGTTTGCCCAACTGCTGGCGGAGGACCTGGAAAACCGGGTCCTGGATTTTGACAGCGCCGCCGCAACCGAGGCGGCTTCCCTCGCAGCCGGACGGCAAAAAGCCGGGCGGCCGGTGGACATGCGCGAGACGCAGATCGCAGGCATTGTGCTCGCGCGGCGCGCCACGCTCGCCACCCGGAACGTGCGGCATTTTCGGGACTTGAACGTGCCGGTGGTCGATCCCTGGAACGCTCAGGATCGGTAAGTCCGCGCCTTGCGGCCGAGACCGGCAGGCCGGAGTGATCAATTCGCGGCGGTCCGCTTTCAGGGCCGGCGCTAACAGGCGGGACGGGAACGGATCGCGTCGGCGATCCTGCGCGCGATTCTCTGGCCGCGTCCGTTGGCGAGAAACGCGCCCTTGTCCACCACGACCTTGCCGCGCAGTATGGTGGTCTCGGGCCAGCCGGCGATCTCGTGGCCTTCCCACGGACTGTAATCCGCCTCGTGCAGGTCTTCCACGCGCACCTTGCGCCTGATGGCGGGATCGAAGATCACCAGATCGGCGTCGCTGCCCGCGGCGATCGCGCCCTTGCGCGGATAAAGCCCCATGATGCGCGCGGCATTGGCCGAGACGTGATCGGCGAACTTCTCCAGGGAATAGCCGCGCTTGACCACCATCTCGGTGTACATCACGGAGAGCCGCGGCTCCACGCCGGCGTTGCCGCCGGTGGTGTCGTCGATGCGCCTGCCCTGCACCTTGGTGCACAACGAGGTGCAGATGCCGTCGGTGGCGACGGTGCTGATCTCGCCGTCCACCGTTCCCTGCCACAGCGCCCGCTGGTCGGCCTCGGTCTTGAGCGAGGGGTAGGTGTGATAGATCTGCCCGTTGGGACGCCGGTAGTCGGACGCGTTGTAGAGCATGTACTGATGCAGCGTCTCCCCGTAGATCGGGCAACCCCGCGCGCGCGCGTCGCGGATCGCCGCGACGCCGGTGCCGGCGCTGACGTGCATCATGTAGAGCGCGGCGCCGTCCACGTTTTCCGCGAGCCGGATGATGTGCCGGAACGCAAGGTCTTCCGAGAGCGCGCTGTGCACCTCGGGCATGTTCTCGAAGCCGACCCGTCCTTCCGCGATCAACTTCTCGTACATGTGCATCACGAGGTCGTCTTCCTCGGCGTGGATCGCCGCGAGGCCTCCGTGCCGCGCGAGCACCTTGAGGATCTCCCAGATGTCGCCGAAACCGATCTTCCTGCCCGTGACGGAGGGGCGGATATCGGTGGTGAAGATCTTCACCGTGGGCAACCCCGCCTGCACCGCTTCCGGCAACTCGTTCAACGTGGTCGCCGGCACTTTGCCGAACAGCGTGACGTGGAAGCCGTAATCGCAATGGCACTGCCCGCGCCACTCGCCGTCGCGGCGCGCGATCGCCTGCTCCAGCGTCTCGCCCGGGTTCCACACGGCGAAATCGATCAGCGTCGTCGTGCCGCCGAAGAGCGCGGCGCGGCTCACGTGCGCCGGTCCGGCGCTCAGCAACGGCGCGCCGCCGTCCTTGCCCGGATGCACCGGCCAGCTGCAATGGATGTGGGGGTCAATTCCGCCCGGCAGGACGATCTTGCCGGCGGCATCGATGGTGCGCGCGGCGGCTACGTCCTTCAGCGCCTCCGGCGCGCCCACGGCGGCGATTTTTTCGCCCGCGATG
>MEQT01000212.1:5478-6833 GCA_001770325.1 Betaproteobacteria bacterium RIFCSPLOWO2_02_64_14 | reverse complement strand
GGCGAACTCATCCGCCGCGGCTTGCGGTAGGATTTTGCGGCGCGTGGGCGCCGCAAATCCTTCATGCAAAACCGCCTGAGAATCTTCGATCGTGCGTGTCGGGAATGACGCCCTTGCGCGTGCAATCGAGGGAAGCCGCAACGGATGCGGGCGCGTGGACTCTCCTGTCCTGGTGAAGCGGTTTTGCCCAGGGAATTTGCCGGGCGGGAGTCCGGCAAATTCCTAAAACGCGACGCGTTTGTAGAACGCGGTGAGCGCGTCGTTGAACGCCTGCGTCTGCTCGATGTTCGAGAGGTGCGCGGCCGACGGGATCACCGTCAGTTCCGAACCCGGCAGGTTGGTCTGGATCTCGCGCGCCATCTCGGGCGGCGTGCCGGCATCCTGGTCGCCGACGATGACGAGCGCCGGGCACTTGATCTCCTTCAGCCGCGCCGTGAGGTCGAGCTTCGAAATCGCGAAGCAGCAGCCTGCGTAACCCGCGGCCGGCGTCGCGCGGATGCCGTTGCCGACGCGCGCCATGACTTCGGGGTGTAACTTGCGGTACGGCTCGGTGAACCAGCGGGCGAGGGTGCCGTCTACCAGCGCATCCATGCCTTTCTCCTGCGCGATGCGCACGCGCTCGCCCCACAGTTTCGCGGCGTCGGGGTGACGCCGGCTGCTGGTGTCGGCGAGCACCATGCTCTGGAAGATACCCGGGTACTTGAGCGCGAAGGTCTGCCCGATCATGCCGCCCATCGACAGGCCTGCCCAGTGCGTCTGCCGGATGTTGAGCCCGTCGAGCAGGCCCTTCACGTCGTCGGCCATCTGCTCGAGCGTGTACTCGCCTGCCGGCGCGCTCGACTGGCCGTGGCCACGGGTGTCGAAGCGCAGCACCTGGAAGCTTTTCGCGAGCAGCGCCATCTGCGGGTCCCACATGTGCAGATCGCAGGCGAGCGAGTGGGACATCGTCAGCCACGGACCGGAGCCCTCGATCTCGTAATTGATGTCGATGCCGTTGGCTTTAATCTTCATGGGTACTCCCTGAACTGTCGGTAGCGCGGAGTCCGCAGTATAGCGGCAATCACATTCCGAGAGCCATGCTTCGGTGGGGCTTTCTCATTGGCTGCCGGCGCGCGAGGCGCGTGACGCGAAGGTGCAGTACTCGCAGTCCGCGCGCGCGGGCGGCGGCTCGGGAGCGCTGAGCGTCGAGCGGATCGCCGCAAGCGTGCCCTCGACCCAGCTGTCGTCGCCGTCGTAGGGGATCATTCTGATCGTGAACTCGAGCCTGCCGTCGAAAGCGGGAAGATCGCGCCGGCCATTACAGTAAACGAACCACCCGCGCCGCGCGACCGCGTGCCCGCCCCGGCGCAGCAGCC
>MEQT01000212.1:0-5460 GCA_001770325.1 Betaproteobacteria bacterium RIFCSPLOWO2_02_64_14 | reverse complement strand
AGCCGCTGGCGGTGATCACGATCACGGTGGCGCCGTGCTTGCGGGCGATGTCGGCCGCGTCCATCAGGTCGCGCGTGCGGCCCGAGTTGGAGATGATCACCACGCAGTCGCCCGGCCCCAGCAGCGAGGCGCTCATCACCTGCATGTGGCCGTCGCTGTAGGCGATGGCGTTGATGCCCAGGCGGAAGAACTTGTGTTGCGCGTCCTGCGCCACGATGCCCGAATTGCCGGCGCCGTAGAACTCGATGCGGCCCCGGTTCTTGTAGGTGGCGAGCAGGGCGTCCACCGCCGAGTTGAGATTGAACGGCGGGCCGGACGGGCGTGCAATGCCAAGGCGCCGGTCGAGGTAGAAGCAGCGCGAACAGTCGGCGAAGAGTTCGACCTTGGAGCGGCTCAACGCGAATGGTGCATCGGCATCCGGGTCGAAGAGCTTTGCGCGGGCCATGAAACGAGCGTACTCCTTTGTTCCCGAGCGCATGCCCGGCTGCAGGCCAGGCCGCAATGGGCGGCGGACGGGTAATTCAGCTTGCAGTTTTCGCGGTTGCGTCTCCTGCCTGCGACTCGACTTTCTCGAAGTCGATGCGTTCGCGCACGGGGAGGCCCTGCAGATAGCGGCGCAGGCAGTCGAGACCCATCTCAACCGCTCCGAGGCGTACCCATTCCCGGCCGCCGACGATGCGGCTGCGGCGCGAAGCGACCTCATGGCTGCCCGCAATCGCAAGGCAGATGGAACCGCCGAAATCGATCCGGTCCGGGCCTTGATCGAGATCGACCAGCACCGCGAGCGCGTGGGTGACCCCGGTCTGGGCGCGGGCGGCGCGCGCCACCGCCTCGGCGGCCTCGCGAGTGATACCGCCCGCCGGTGGTCCGCGATCGAGTCCCACCGCAGCGCACACCGCCGCGAGGTCAGGGGCCACGACGCCGCGGCGCACGACCTTCTCCGCGCCCGGGAGATGCGCGATGCGCGCGGCGATCTGGCCGCTGGTGAAGGTCTCCACCAGCGACAGCGACGCCTCGCGGCTCGCGAGTTCCGCGAGGACGACCCGTTCGAGTGTCTGATCATCTTCCGCCAGGATGAAGTTGCCCAGGCGCCGGCGCACTTCCTGCTCGACCGGCGCGAGCTTCACGCGTATATCGTCCATGTCCCTGCCGCGCACCGTGAGCTTGGTCTCGAGTTGCGGGTAATGCGCGCGAAATCCGAGTTTCACGCTGCCGTCCGGGACCAGCGCCTCGACTCCCGAGAGCAGCGAATCGGCGTGCGATTCGCCTATCCCATAGGAATGGAAGCGCTTGAGAAAGATCGCCGTCTGCATGCCGCTCTTCGCGAGCAGCCGCGGCACGATCTGTTCCTCGAGCATGCGGCGCAGCTCGCGCGGCACCCCTGGCGTGAAGTAGAAGCGGGCGCGGCCGATATCGACTGCGAATCCGCACGCGGTGCCGACCGGATTGTCGAGCACCTCCGCGCCGGCGGGCAGCATGGCCTGTTTGCGGTTGTTGGGCGGCATCACGCGGCTGCGCTTCCTGAAGTATTCCTCCATCCGCGACAGCCACTCTTCGCTCAAGGCCAACTCGACGCCGGCGGCACGCGCTGCGATTTCCTGGGACAGGTCATCGACGGTGGGACCGAGCCCGCCGTTGACGATGACGGCGTCAGCGCGCTCTCCTGCAAGACGAAACGCGAGCAGCAGGTTCTCGCGATCGTCGCCCACGGTCGTCTCCCAGCTCACCGCAAGTCCGAAATCCTCCAGCTTCTGCGTGATGTAGCTGAAGTTGGTGTTGACGATCTTCCCCGTGAGCACCTCGTCACCCGTGCAAATCACCTCGATGCGCATGCTTGACTGATCTCCCGTCCCGACTTGACTGCCTGCGTGGTCGTTCGCAATGGTGCTATTGTCTCATTGCTTGAGCGGGCATTGCACGCCCGCGCCGGGGCGGGGTACGATCCACTTTTTTGCATCGGGCGGGCAGGTGACGACGTGGTGCAATGACGAAGCAGTCGCAGAGAGGAAAGTATCACCATTGCGTGTACGTCGTTCTTCTGTCGCAGGACGTGCTGCGGGAGCCGAAATTCAAGCGATGCAATCCGGATTACGATCCGTCCCGGCCATGCGTCTACGTCGGCATGACGGGACTCAACCCCGATCTGCGTTTCGACAAGCACAAGGCGGGCATCCAGGCGAACCGGTTCGTCAGACGGTACGGATTGCGGCTGATGCCCGAGTTCTACGAGTGCTACAACCCGATGCCGTACGAAGCGGCCCGGGATATGGAGGTGGAGCTTGCCATCGGGCTGCGGGAGCAGGGCTTCGGGGTGTGGCAGGGGTGAAGGCGGAAGGATGAAGGATGAAGGATGAAGGATGAAGGCGGAAGGCGGAAGGATGAAGGATCAAGTCCGTAGGTTGGGGTAAGCGCAGCGCACCCCAACACGGGCGCGCAGCCAACAGGAGATTGCGATGCGATATGAGTTGTACTACACGGCTTCCAACCAGGGCCGCGGTGAATTCGTGCGGCTCGCGTTCGAAGAAACGGGTGCCGACTATGTCGATGTCGCGCGCCTGGCGGGGCCGGGGCAGGGCCCAGAAGCAGTCACGCGCTTCATCCAGGACGCGGGGGTCCAGCACCCGCCGTTTGCGCAGCCGTTTCTCAAGGCCGGCCGGCTCGTCATCGGCCAGACCGCGAACATCCTGCTGTACCTCGGTCCGCGGCTGGGACTCGCGCCCAGGGCGGAAGGCGGCCGGTTGTGGGTGCACCAACTTCAGCTCACGGTCTCCGACCTGCTGAAGGAAATCCAGGATACGCATCACCCGGTCGCGCACGGTCTCTACTTTGAAGAGCAAAAGACGGAGGCGCTGACCTATACCCGGCATTTCCTGGCCGAGCGCCTGCCCAAGTACCTTGGATATTTCGAACGGGTGCTCGGCGGCGCGCAGGGGCGCGCTCACATGGTCGGGAGCAGCCTCTCCTACGCCGACCTTTCGATGTTCCAGCTCTTCGAGGGCTTGCGCTTCTCTTTCCCGCAAACCATGCGGCGGGTCGAGCCGGCCTATCCCGGCCTCGTGGCGCTGCACGACGGGATCGCCACGCGCCCGAACATCGCGGCCTACCTGAAATCTGCACGGCGCATCCCGTTCAACGACCGCGGCATTTTCAGGCACTATCCGGAACTGGAGTCGCCGGAGCAGTGACGAAGTGACGTCACGTGAGCCCACGCCGTGGGCGTTCACGCCCACCACGACCGGACCAAGCCGCTATCCGGGCGGCCGCTTTTCGTGGGCTTCGAGCAGCTTGCGGTAGCGGTGGGTGGACACGACGATGCGGCCCCAATCGATGGAACCCGTGGTGCCGTCGTACTTGACCGAGAAATCGCTGAATTCCCATTCAACGTAGTGCGTCGGAAACCGCGAGCGCATGCCTTTCAGCTTTTTCTGGGTGGCGCGCGTGGGCTCGCCATATTTCCGGGTGAGCAAAGCGAGCGCACCCGGCTGAGCTTCGATGCCCCACGTGCCGATTTGCACCGACTCCACGAGGCCGGCGATCACGAACACCTTGATGTCGCCGCGCACGTACGCCGGCGTCCCGGCGCGGGGAAGCGTCACCTGATACTCGTTCGCCCCCCATGCCTTGTGGTGTATGGGGGCGCCCCTGAAGCAATGCCGGGAAGGAAATATCCCGTCGCCCGGGCCGCATGCCGGGACGCGAAACTGCGCGCCGATTTCTAGGCCCAGCACCGTCTTGTCCTGGGCGGGCGCAGGCGCCGCCAGCGCGGACATCAGCCACCACCCGGCAAAGAGGATACAACGATGCGAAATCATTTCTGAAACCTTCGCGCCCTTCGTTTTTCCTTTGCGCCCTTCGCGTCGGTGCTTTTTTGCTTTCCCTCTGTGATCTCTGTGGCCAACTGCTTTTTCTGGGTCTGTGAAGTTTCAGAATCCGGCACCGCCCCGTTACTCGCGCGATCCGGCTTCCCGGATGACCCTGCCCATCCGCGCAATTACCCGTATGACGCCTCTCCGGCGGAAGTCGCGCGAATGCCGCATGGTAGCGCAATACGCCAGCGGGAACGCGCGCGCGTGGGACTGCCAGTACGTGTTCAATGCGCACACCCCGAGCGCGCTGATGGGTTACTACTCGATGGTGGCGATGACGCTGCTCGCGTACGACATGCCGGTGGCCGCGGACGCACCGGTGCGCAAGCTAGCGCCGCGCCGCACGCGCGGTTAAGCGGGGCACGCGTGTTGAGGTTCGCGTCGCTCACCCCAACCTACAAACTTTCCCGATGCACAGTGATGGCGCGTAGGTTGGGGTAAGCGCAGCGCACCCCAACGGTCACGTTGCCGTACAAATCAACGTACGGTGATGGTGAGGGTCGTGTCGCCGCGTAACAACGAGATGGCGAAGCCGCCCTCGGCGCGCAAAGCAGCCTGGAGCTGGGCAAGCGTGCGCACCCGCCGGCGATTCACCGCATAGATGATGTCAGCGGGCCGGAACCCGGCCTGCCAGGCGCTGCTGTTGCGCTCGACGGCCGTGACGATCAGCCCCTGCACGCGCTGGTAGAGCGGGCTGCCGCGCTCGATTTCCATCACGTGCATGCCAGGCAGTTGCGCGACCGCGTGACCCTCGCCGGCTGCCGGTTCCTGCGGCGCAGCGATCTGCACGCGCACGGCGCGGGTTGTGCCACCGCGGGTGACTCTCAACTCGACTTCTTCGCCGACGGAAGTGAGGCCGAGGCGGGCGCGCAGTTCCGCGGCGTTGCGTATCGGCCTGCCACCCAACGCGGTGATGACGTCGCCCTCGCGCAATCCCGCCCGCTCCGCGGGGGAACCCGGCTGCACGCCGGCGATGACCGCGCCGTCGAGCGAGGTGACACCGAATTTTTTCGCAAGCTCGGGCGTGAGATCCACCATCTCGATGCCGAGCCGGCCGCGCCGCACTTCACCGTGGCGCACGATCTGGTTCATCACCGTCCGGGCCATATTGGCGGGAACGGCGAAGCCGATGCCGAACGGGTTGCCGATCGCTATCACGTAGTCGCCCACCCGGAGCTGATCCGAATCGCCGAACCGCAGCGCGGTAAGAGATCGCGCGTCGATCTGCAACACGGCGACGTCGGTGCCGGGGTCGGCCCCCACCAGTTTCGCCTGGAACTGGCGCCGATCCCTCAACGTCACGATCGCCTGCTCGGCGTCCTTGATCACGTGATGGTTCGTCAGCACGTAGCCGCGCGCCGCATCGACGATCACGCCCGAGCCTGCTGCCTGTTCACGCCGCTGCGGGCGGTCGGGAAGATTGAAAAAACGCCGGAAGAAAGGATCGCGGAAGAGCGGGTTGTCCTCCATCGGCGAGCGCGTGATGACCGAAATATTCACGACGGCAGGTGTCACCTCGGCGACGATCGGCGCCAGCGTGGGCAGGCCGCGACCGTCCACGGGTGCCTGCGCCAGCGTTACCTGCGCCCATGCC
>MEQT01000211.1:247-5102 GCA_001770325.1 Betaproteobacteria bacterium RIFCSPLOWO2_02_64_14 | reverse complement strand
ATGATGATCGCAGTGGATCTGACGCCGGAATACGCGAAGATCAAGGCGCCAACACTGGTCATTGGCGCCAGGCACGACACGCAGCGCCCGCCCGAGAAGGCGCAACGGGTAGCCAACGCCATCCACGGCGCGAAGTACGTGCTGGCCGATACCGGGCACTTCATGAACCTGGCGACACCGCAATTGTTCGTGGATACGGTGGTTCCCTTTTTCAAAGGCCGGTCTGGAGGTTTCGCATGAGCACGGCGGCAGGTGAACGGCAGATCACGACCATCGACGAGCTCGAGGCGCTGTACGGAGCGCCGGTGGGCCCCGCCGTAGTCAAGGAGATCGATCACATCTCCGAGCACTATCGGGCGTTCATCGAGAAGGCGCCTTTCGTCGTCATCGCGACCTCGGGGCCCGGCGGGCTCGACTGTTCGCCCCGCGGCGATCCGGCCGGCTTCGTGCGGGTGCTGGACCGCAAGCGCGTGTTGATCCCCGATCGGCGCGGGAACAACCGGATCGACTCGTTGCGCAACCTGGTCGAGGATCCGCGGGTGTCGCTGCTGTTCCTGATCCCCGGCGTGAACGAGACCCTGCGCATCAACGGCCGCGCACGGATCATCGTCGATGATGCGCGCGCCGCGTCGTTTGCGATCAACGACAAGCTGCCGAAAATACTCCTGGAGGTGACGGCCGACCGGGTCTACTTCCAGTGTGCCAAGGCGCTGGTCCGTTCGCGGCTATGGGCGGGCGAGACGCAAGTGCCGCGCTCGGCGCTCCCCAGCACCGGCCAGATCCTGGAAGAGATCACCAACAAGGCGATCGACGCCGCCGAGCACGACAAGGGCTACCCGGAACGCATAAAACAGGCGATCTACTGAGGTTTTCAGGCAAGGGCGGATCCATGAGTTACGTTCGGAGGACGGGATGAACCACGCGATACGTCTGATTGCGAGCGGAATGATGCTGATCGCAGCGCTCCCTGCAGCTCTGGCACAGCCCAAGTATCCGGCCCAGCCGGTGCGCGTGATCGTGCCCGTCGCGCCCGGCGGCGGGCTCGACACTTTTTCGCGCCTGCTCGCAAGAGAATTTTCCGCACGCGCGGGACATCAGTTCGTCGTGGACAATCGGCCGGGCGCCGGCACCACGATCGGCACCGCGGTTGCCGCCAAGGCCAAGCCCGACGGCTACACCTTGTTGCTGACCACGGCCTCGTTCGCGATCAGTCCGGCGATCTACCGGAGCATCCCTTACGACCCAATGCGGGACCTCGCGCCGATCACGATGGGGGTGTCCACGCCCAACCTGATGACCGTGCATCCATCGGTACCCGTGAAGTCGGTGAGAGAAATGATCGCGCTCGCGAAGGCGCGCGCGGCCAAAGGGGATCCTGTCCTCTATGCTTCAGGCGGAATCGGAACCAACGGGCATCTGGCCGCAGCCCTCTTCGAAAGCATGGCAAAGATTCGCATGACCCATGTCCCCTACAAGTCCGGCTCGCTGGGGGTCATCGATCTGATCGCCGGCCAGGTCGCGATGATGACCGACAGCATGTCGAGCCTGATGCCGCACGTGCGCGCCGGCAAGCTTCGCGCACTCGGCGTGTCCAGCACGCGCCGTGCCGCCGCCGCGCCCGACCTCCCGACCATCGCGGAAGCGGGAGTGCCCGGCTACGAGTCGGGGCAGTGGTACGGTCTCTTCGCGCCGACGGGGACTCCGCAGGGAATCATCACCTGGCTGCACAAGGAAGCCACTGCCATACTGCGCGCGCCGAACATCAGGGAACGGCTCGCTGTGGACGGCCTCGAAGTGGTCGCAAGCTCTCCGGACGAGTTTGCCGCGTCGATCAAGGCGGACATCGCGAAGTGGACAAAGCTGGTGAAATCCGCAGGAATGAACTTGCTGTGACCAGGAGTCGTTCCAGCCCAACCATCGACGGCCCGCGCCAGGTGCGAAGCGCGGCAACCAGTTTATCCGCGGGCAGCAGCGCTTAGGGAAGCTCTGAAAAACTGTCATCGCGAGGAGCCGAAGGCGACGTGGCGATCTCGTGTGCCACGGGATTGCTTCGTCACGGCGTTCCTCGCAATGACAGTGTCAGGTTAACCAGAGGTTCCTTTAGGGGACCACCAGGCCGGTTGACGGGTTGGTCCGCGTCCTTCATGCGCGCCGGTTCCGACTGGTGGACTATGGGACGTGAAGCGGCGTTGGGCACTACAATCCCCTCTTTTCGTGATCCAGGGGGGGCAAGGATGGCGGAATCCGCAGTTCTACACGCATACGGCTATCTGACACAGCCGGAGGTTCGCTTTCTCGATGCGGCGGTAGAGCGACTGATACCGACCGATGAGCTCGGGCCGGGCGCCAGAGACGCCGGCGTCACCTGCTACATCGATCGTCACTTATGCAGCGCATGGGGCACGCACGGCCGCAATTACCGCTCGGGCCCGTGGCTCGAAGGCGCGCCTGAGCAGGGATTCCAGTCCCGGCTCACGCCGCAGGAGATCTATCGGATCGGCATCCAGGAGATCAACGAGTACTGCCGCGCCCAGCACGACAAGCCCTTCGACCAGTTGCCTGCGGCCAGGCAGGACGAGTTCCTGAAGGCGCTCGAGCAGAACAAGGTCGAGCTGCCCTCGTTGTCCTCCAAGCTCTTTTTCGACCTCCTCTGGCGCAATACCGAGGAAGGTTACTTCGCCGACCCGATGTACGGCGGCAATCGAGGCAAGGTGGGGTGGAAGCTTCTGGGATTTCCCGGTGTGGCCTCCAGCGCCTACAACGCGCACCTCGACAATCCCGAGCCGTACCGCGCCGAGCCGGTGAGCATCCTCGACATCCAGATGAAACAGGCGCAGGTCGATGGGCAGGGCTTCGCGAAGCACATCATGTTGAAACAGGAAGGGGGGAAATAACATGGCGACGACCAGGCTGAAACCGGTCGATGCGGTGGTAGTGGGCAGCGGCGTCGTGGGCTCGATCATGTCCATGGAGCTGGCGAACGCCGGCTTGAAGGTGCTCTGCCTCGAGCGCGGCCGGATGATCGACCCGCAGACGGATTTCGTCATGCCGTACGTGCACGACGAACTCAAGTACGACCGCCACAGCGACATTTTCCAGAACCTGTCGCGCGAAACGATCACCTTCCGCAACCACGCGAGCCAGACCGCCCTGCCGATGCGCGAGCTGGGTTCGTTCAAGCCGGGCGAGATGGTTGGCGGCACCGCGGCGCACTGGGGCGGCAATGCGCGACGCTTTCTCCCGCACGATTTCGAGATTCGCTCCAAGGTGACGGAACGTTACGGCAAGAATTTCTTCCCCGAAGACTGCACCGCCCAGGACTGGGGAGTGACATTCGACGAAATCGAGCCGTACTACGATCAGTTCGAGCACATCTACGGCGTCAGCGGCAAGGCGGGCAACCTGAACGGCGAGATCCGGGAAGGGGGGAATCCGCACGAAGGCCCGCGCTCGCGCGAGTTTCCGAATCCCCCGACACGCCCGACGCCGCAGGGGCAATTATTTGCCAAGGCGGTGGCCGAGCTTGGCTACGCGCCGTTCCAGGGGCCGGCTGCGGCCATGACCCAGGACTACAACAATCTTTACAAGGTGATGCTGCTCGAATGCCAGCACGGGGGATTCTGCAGCAGCCACGTGTGTGCGCAGGGAGCAAAGGCCAATCCCCTGACCGCGGTGCTTCCCGCGCTCTACAAGAAGGAAAATTTCGAGCTCCGTCCGTTGTGCAACGTCATCAAGGTCAATACCGATTCCACCGGCAAGCAGGCCACCGGCGTGACCTACATCGATGCACGCGGCCGGGAGGTCGAACAGCCGGCCAGCATCGTGGTGCTGGCGACGTACTGCTTCAACAATACCCGCTTGCTCCTGCTGTCCGGCATCGGCAAGCCGTATGATCCGCAGACCGGCCGCGGCGTCGTGGGCCGCAACTATTCTTACCAGGTCGGCGGCAGGGTGCACCTGTTCTTCGATGATCGGGAGTTCAATCCATTCATCGGCGGCGGGCAGGTCAACACGTCCATCGACGAACTGAACGGGGATGTGATCGATCGCTCGAAGCTCGGATTCGTCGGCGGCGCGTATATCAATTGTCCAAGCGCCGGGGCCTCGCCGATCAAGTCGAAGCCGCTGCCGCACGGAACGCCGCGCTGGGGCGCGGAGTGGAAGAAGGCGGTCGCGCACAACTACCGGCGCACGCTCGGCGTCCACATACACGGCTCCTGCATGAGCTATCGCCAGAACTACCTCGACCTCGATCCGACTTACCGCGACGCCAACGGCCTGCCGCTGCTGCGCATGACGTTCGACTGGCACAAGAACGAGCAGAAGATGGCGGCGTGGATGTACGAGCGCTGCGTCGAGATCGCGAAGGCCATGAAGCCGGCCAAGTACCATGCGCACGCCATTCCGGCCAAGTACAGCATCGTTCCGTACCAGAGCACTCACAACATCGGTGGCGCCGTGATGGGCACGGATCCCGCAACCAGCGTCGTGAACAAGTACCTGCAGTCCTGGGATGTTCCGAATCTGTTCGTCGTCGGCGGCAGTGCATTCCCGCAGAATCCCGCGCAAGGGCCGACCGGAACCATCGGCATGCTGGCGTGCTGGGCCGCAGACGGCATCAAGGAGATCTACATTCCGAAACCCGGGCCGATGGTCTGAGCTGACATGTGTTCGCTCCCTCCTTTGCGCACAAGGTGCGCGGGGGAGGGTTGGGGAGGGGGCAGGTGTACTGGCGCCGCTCGCAGAGTTTGATTGTTTGGCCAAGGAGAATCTGATGGCGCCGCTCGCAGAGTTTGATTGTTTGGCCAAGGAGAATCTGATGGCGCAGCTGAGAATTGTCAGGTCCGATGAGGTC
>MEQT01000211.1:0-240 GCA_001770325.1 Betaproteobacteria bacterium RIFCSPLOWO2_02_64_14 | reverse complement strand
AGAATATACGCGGCTTGGGTAAAGAAGCGGGGCAGATAAGAAGAATCATTGCCACGGAAAAGTTCTTTTTCAACGTGGATGAAGTCAGCCCGGGCTTCAGCCCTCATCATTGGCATACGCATACCAAATACAGGGCGGAGGGTTACGAAGTCGAATACCCCGGCGATTTCGAGGAGATCTATTTCATACTCAGCGGGCGGGGAGTGATCCAGTGGAAGACCGAAAGCGGCGAGATCCGGG
>MEQT01000210.1:2012-17055 GCA_001770325.1 Betaproteobacteria bacterium RIFCSPLOWO2_02_64_14 | reverse complement strand
GTTCCCGTATCGATACCGGCCGGCGACAGCAATCTGCCGCGCCCTGCCGGTATCGACACTTGTGAATATTAGGTACCTCCCCCGGGATTTTCCGTACGCTACCGAACATAAGGGTTTGATCCAAGTCAATAGACGTGACGAATGCTCTGGGTACATTCGAATTGCAGGCCAATCCGATAGCCCATTCCTTATTTTGGGGAGGCCCCAATGTTGGGACGACATTCGTCTCGGCCGTATCCGGAGACGCGCAAGCTGACGCGCGATTGGTTTTCAAGGCAATCCGTTCCATGGTTTGTCTTCCGGCGAAATATGGTCTGGCGGCGTCCAGTGCCCGGGACAGTTCGGTGATTACCTATTCGAGAGCTCCCAATTGCGGTGTCGATCCAGGAAATCCCTGAGTTGAGGCCTACTTTCCTCGTTCGCGATTCCGTACCGCTCCTGGAAATTGTCTCCCTCATGAAACACCTGTTCTGTGCGATAACGTACATACGGCGCGTGATCTTCGCGCTAACCTGTCATCCGGTTGTGGATTTACGTTTGACCGAATCCGTATGGGAGAACGTAGCTATCGTCTTGAAAGGAACGAGCCGGCGGTCAAGATCCTGGTCAATGACGCAAGTCTCACGCAACTACGTTTATCAACTTGAGACGGCTCGGTGGAGACCCGTAATGTCCAGCCCTTCACTTGCGCAATGATTGCTTCGAGCCGGATCTAGCCCGCCATAGCACTTATGCGCCTGCTCCTCATCAACCCGAGATTCAACGAGAGCTTCTGGAGCTTCAAATGGGCGCTGGACAAGATGTTGTCCGGCAAGCGGGCGATGAATCCGCCGCTCGGTCTGGCCACGTTGGCCGCGCTGTGCCCGCCCGACTGGCAAGTCGAGATTGTGGACGAAAACATCGAATCCCTGCCCCTCGCGCCGCAGGCCGAGATCATCGGCATCTGCGGCATGGGCGTCCAGGCCCCGCGACAGAAGGACCTGCTGCGCTTCTACCGGTCCAAGGGGTATTACGTGGTGGCCGGGGGCAGTTA
Organism: Betaproteobacteria bacterium RIFCSPLOWO2_02_64_14; assembly: GCA_001770325.1. Taxonomy (GTDB): domain Bacteria; phylum Pseudomonadota; class Gammaproteobacteria; order Burkholderiales; family SG8-41; genus DSOT01. Next base: position 16,022 of record MEQT01000210.1, on the reverse strand, counting down.
CGCGTCGCTGTGCCCGGAGTTCTATGACGGCATCGCCGATACGGTGATCTGCGGCGAGGCCGAATACATCTGGAGGCGATTCTGCAGTGATTTCGAACGGGGTGCGGCGCGCAAGCTGTATGCAGAAACGGGCACGGTATCGATGGCTGATTCGCCCACGCCTCGTTTCGATCTGCTCAAGCTGAAAAAGTACAGCGTTGTGACGCTGCAGTTTTCGCGCGGGTGCCCGTACCTTTGCGAATTTTGCGACATCATCGTCATGTTCGGAAGGAAGCCGCGCTGGAAGAGCCCCGAACAGATCGGCCTCGAACTCGACGAATTGAGGAAGCGGAACATACGCGACGCCTTCTTCGTGGACGACAATTTCATCGGCAATCGCAAGGCGGCGAAAACGCTGCTGAAATATCTCAAGGACTATCAGGAGCGCCACGGTTACCGCTTCATCTTCGGAACGGAGGTGTCGCTGAACGTGGCACAGGACGACGAACTGTTGCGGTTGTTCCGCGAGGCGAACTTCGCCTGGGTCTTCATCGGCATCGAGTCTCCGGACGTCGATAGCCTGAAGGAGACGAAAAAATCCCAGAACCTGCAAAACGACATACTGGACTCGGTGCGCAAGATCTATGGGCGCGGGATCGACGTCCTGGCCGGTTTCATCATCGGCTTTGATAACGACACGCTGGAGACGTTCGACCGGCAATACCGCTTCATCATTGACTCCGGCATTCAGGCGGCGATGATCGGCCTGCTCACGGCACTGCCGCGCACTCCCCTCTACCAGCGGCTGGAGAAAGAGGGACGCCTCATTGCGCAGGCCGAGAGCACGAACAATACGCGCCTTGGCACCAATATCGTGCCTAAGCGTATGGAATACGGAGCCATGGTTGCATCGTACAAGGCCCTCTACCAGCGTCTGCTCGAAGACCGGCAGATCGCCGATCGGGTCCGGAACAAAGCGCGCTACTTGCGCGATCCCGTCCGCCAGAGCCAATACGGCCTGATCGAGGGACTGGGCATCCTTGGTCGGTTGATGGCGCGGGGAATACTCGCGGGCGGTTTGTCCCGATTGTTTCATTTTCTGCGCAGCCTGCCCTTGGCCTCACCGCGCTTGCTGCCGCAAGCCATCACCGACTGGATCATGGGGCTCGCCATGCGGGAATATGTCGAGCGACGGTTCGGTGTCGCGATAAAAACCCGGCAAGTCGCCGCGGTGAGGCTGGTCGAATCCTTGCAGGCTGCGCTGGCGGTTTACCTGCGGAGCGGCAAGGTCATCGTGGCGTTGAAGGGCAGCCCCGCAGCCGGGCTGAACCTGTTTGTCTCCCTCAAGGGATGGCTCGACAAGGCCTTCTTCTCGCGCGCGGCCAGCCACCTTGAGAAGCTGCTCAGGCGTACCCCTTCAACCGTGACGCTTCGCATCGAACTCGCACCGGAGGCGGAGATTTTTCATCTGAACCGTCTGCTGCGACGTCTGGCCCCGTACGGCGACAGGATCTTCATCCACGTCGATGCAAAGCTGCGCGAGCTTGTCCGGATCGATTCATCGGTGTTCCATTTGATGCTGGAGTGACGGCCTGTCTCGCCCAGTTCCATGGGCTGGAGAGCTATACATGCAGGAACGTAGCGAGCGACAGCCACTTGCTCCATATGCCGTGGATCGGGACTTCGGTCCCTTCTTTCTGAGGTTCTGCAGCTACTTTCCGTATAACGCGAAGCTTTGCCTCAATGGGCACGAGCCCATATGCTGGGGGTGCGCCGCGAGGGCGTCACCGCGGCTGCCGGAAAGCTGCAAGAGGCGGGACTGGTGCGCTGCGGTCGCGGCCACATCACCGTGCTCGATCGGTCCGGGCTGGAGGCGCGCGTCTGCGAGTGCTATGCGGTTCTCAAACGGGAGTGTGATCGTTTGCCCCCCCCGAGCCCCCCGTTTTGCCGCCGGAAAACGGCCCTCGCGGACTCCACCGAATGCTGGCCGGCCGTATGTGTGTAAGTGATCAGTAGAGCTGGAGCAAGAATCTTCGCCTCTATGTACGTCATCGCACAGAGCGCCTGCGTTGCGAGGTAGAAAATGGGCGCGACGATACTGATCGGGGTGACGGGTACCGTGCGCATGGCGCACATCCCGAAAACAGCCCGTTACGCCTGTGCGAGGTGCGATATGGAAAATTTCATCAGCACTACCGAGGAAGCCGGCGATTTATTCGGGAGGATGCCGATCCACCGGGGCACTCCGGTGGTCAAGGGGAACCTGCCCCCCGAGATGATCGCGGCCCGCGCGCTCTGCCGTCAACTCCGGCGCACACGGGCGCCCCGGGACAAGCAGCGGATTGCGCATCTGATCTGCCTGAATCTCCTGTCGATGCTGAGGCGCGGCTCGTAACGACGGCGGGCGGCCCGCTCAGGCTACATTTTCGGGATGCGCAATGTCTTGCTGATCATCAAGGTTCCGGACAAGACGAACAGCAGGGCCAGTGGGTGCAGATCCCAGGGCCCAACCGTCCACACGCCCCAGTACAGGTTCTCGCCTACCCGATCCCGCCACGCGGCCAGTGCCAGCACGCCCGTAAGCAGTACGCTGGTGGGGATGGGTGTGCCCTCGAAGAATTCAACCTTGTCCCCGCCCTCCGAGAGGCTCTCGGCGGTCACGTTGAAGCGAGCCAGCCGGCTGACTCCGCAACATACGAAATAGATCAGCGCGATCCAATCCCAACCTCCGCGCATGCCGGCGGCGAAGCCGAGCGCCGCGGGGGCGACGCCAAATGAGATGACGTCCGCCAGCGAATCGAGTTCGCGTCCAAGCGCAGAGTGCTGGCGCCGCCATCGCGCGACCCGTCCATCGAGCACGTCGAATATCAGCGCTGCCGGCGCCATGGCGGCGGCGGCGAAGAAATGGGCGGACGACGGACCGCCTACGTAGATCATGGCGAAAAAAACCGCCGCCACACCGCACGCTGCGTTGGCCAGCGTGAAGAAGTCGGCGAGGTGAAACCCCCGAATCATCGAGAAATGTTTCGGGGGATTGGCGGGTGCGCGCATGGCGCCTAGCCGGGCGCCGCCGCGAACATCTCAAACGCCTGCGTGCTGTGAAGCGCAAGAGGCATGGCTGGCCCGTTTACTTATTGCGTTCCTGACCTCGTTCCTCACCTTTCTCGCGGTCTTTGTCCTGCCCTTGCCCCCGCCTTGGCTCCTGCGAGGCTCCCTTATCCTGCGACGCTCCCTTACTTTGCGGAATCTTTTCCTGGCTTGATTTTGGGCTCTGCTGGTCACGCTGGGCCGCCCCTTTCTGTGGTTCCTGCCTCCGCTCTTGGACCGCCGGGCCTCTCGGTTGAGCAGGTGCCTGGGTTGGGGCTGACCTCTTGACGTCTTCGCCTCGCCTTTGCGGCGGCTGTGAGCGTGGCTCGGCCGGAGCGCCCTGCTGGACCGGTGGCGCCTTGGAGCGCTGGACATCCTGCTGCCTGGGACTTTTCTCCTGAGGTGCTCCCTGCTGGCCCCGTGGAGAAGGCGCGGGCGCTCTTTGCACTGCGTGCTCCTGATAGTGCTGGCGCACTACGGCGTCACGCGGCTGGTAGCGGTAATTCTGGCCATGAAGCGCCGGCTGCTGCTCCACCCGGGGATACCGATCGCCGGAATACTGCCGCTGGTAGGCAGGCAGCGGGGCGGGCGCTGGCGCCGAACTGCGGTCCCACCTGTCCCATCCGCGTCGACGCTGCTCCCATTCATTGCCCCAGTGCTGGCCCCAGCGTGGCGGCGCATCCGCGCGCCACCCGCGAAAGTACGGAGGAGGTTGCCGGTAGTAGCGCACGGGAATACGCAGGACATACAGGGGCACAACCTCCGGGCCCACCCGCCCCCAGGGCCCGTTGTACCAGGAACTCGCGTACCAGTTATCGCTCTGGTATACCCAGTACATGCCATCGTAAAAGAAAAAGTTCGAATCCAGCCGCGGCGCGTAGTAGACCGGGTAGCCCGGCACGCGGACGAATTCGGGGTACGACACCAGGTTGATCCCGATGCTCACGCCGGGAAGCCCGATACCGATGCTCACCTGGGCAATGGCCGAAGTCAACGACCCAAACAGCATCAACAACACGATGAGTGCGTAGCGCATTTTCTGTTCTCCAGTTCGATTTCCAAGATGGGAGTGTCGTCAACGGACAGTGACAACGGCCTCAATTCTTCACACTTCACTCGCGTCGCCACCGGGCGTAGATTGCCGGCCCTATGCCTTGCCGCCCCGGGGCCCGAGGAAATACCACAGGATCAAGCCCAGCAGCGGCAGCAGCACCACCACGATTACCCAAAGCAATTTCTTGTCATTGGAAGCGGAGCTTTGAAGGATGTTGATAATCGCCCAGATATCACCCGCGAGAATCAGCAGGCCCCAGAGGCCGTGGTACCCGATATCCATCATTTTGGTTCCTTCGAACGACAAATTCGATGTTTGTAAGTATTAGATACCTCTCCTCCGCGACGCTCCGTGCGTTACCGAACATATCAGCACCAGCACGGCCTTGAGAATGAACGCTGGCACGTTGTGTCCCCGGGTAATGAATGCCATCAACCGCCTCTTCGTCCTTCCTATAAGTCGAACAGCGCCAACTCTATTCCATTGTGCCTGAGCTTCTTGCCCTTGGGCAGCTTCAGGTACGGTTCGGCTTCTTCAGCGCTTAGCCCGTACACGAAACTCATCGCGCCCCGGCTCGAGCTGCCGGCACCGTGGCCGCGGAACACGCTCAAACGCTGAAAATGAAATGTCCCGGTGGTGCCGTCAGTGCAATGCATCTGCCCCAAACCACCCAGCGCAGCGCTGGAAGTGAACTGTCCGAGGCATGTGAGATCCGGGCTCTTTTGCGAACGAATGGCGAGCGTTCCCGCCCCGCTGAGATGGCCTTCGGCCTCACCCACGAACAGGTCATCCGCCAGTATCGCAATGACCATGCGCGTCGCGGAAAGCAGCTCTGCACCCGCCAGTGTTGCCGGCCCTGCCAGTCCGATGCAGGCAGCAAGAAGCGTAATGAGTATTCTGCACATTGAAGTCGGCACCGATTGAATATTGCTCGACAGCGGGGGCCTGCGGCTCCTGGAGACCTCACGAGTAACAGCGAAGCCGCTGCGAGAACTCCACCAGGGGGCGAATGCCGCTCGCCTCGGCGCGCTGGCACCAGTCCTGCAATTGGCGCACCAACTGCTCCCGCGAGATGGCGGAGCGTTCCCACAGCGCCATGAGTTCGCGGCGCATGGAGTACACGGTCTGCAGCGCGTGCGACTTCCCCAGCACCGCGGCGAGCTTCATTTGATCGGCCTGGCGCAGCCTCACGTCGTCGTGTTGCAGCCAGCTTTCGGCATCTTGCAGCGCGCGCGCGTCCTGCGGCGCGGTGCGCCGCAGCACCTCGTGCTCCGCGGCGTAGGTACGCTTCAGCGACTTGGCGTACTGCGCCATGACGGCATACCGGTGCGTAATCACCGCCTGTAGCGTCTGCAGGTCCGGGGTCGGCCGGGGCGAGCCGAACCGCGGCACCGGCGCGACGCGGGTGACCTTCGCCAACCCCAGCATTTCGAGCATTCTGATGTACATCCAGCCGATATCGAACTCGTACCATTTGTTCGACAGCTTCGCCGACGTGACATAGGCATGGTGGTTGTTGTGCAGTTCCTCGCCGCCGATCAGGATGCCCCATGGCACGATGTTGGTGCTGGCGTCCCGGGTGGACCAGTTGCGGTAGCCCCAGTAGTGGCCGATGCCGTTGATCACGCCGGCCGCCCAGAACGGGATCCAGACGATCTGCGTGAGGAAAATCATCGCGCCGGGCACGATGCCGAACAGAATGACGTCAGCCAGCCCCATCAGCGTCAGGCCAAGTTTTACGAACCGGGAGTAAACATTGTGTTCGAGCCAGTCGTCGGGGGTGCCGTGACCGTAGCGCTCGATGGTTTCGCGGTTGCGGCTCTCCTTGACGTACAGGAGCACGCCGCCCCACAGCACGCGGCTGATGCCCAGCACCTGCGGACTGTGCGGGTCTTCCGCGGTCTCAACCTTGGCGTGGTGCTTGCGGTGGATCGCGGCCCACTCCCTCGTCACCATGCCGGTCGTCAGCCACAGCCACAACCGGAAGAAATGACTCACGACCGGGTGCAGGTCGAGCGCATGGTGCGCCTGGTGGCGGTGCAGGAACACCGTCACCGCGACGATGGTGATGTGCGTCAGAACCAGGGCGACGACAACGCAGCCCCACCAGGGAAGGTCGAATACGCCTGAAAAAAACATCGATTTCACAACCAGTTACCCGTGTCACGACACTTCGCGGCGCGTTCAGCCACGATGCTGGCTGTCGCTCACGACGCTTTCTCTTAACGTGCAGCCTTGTCCTGAATCTTTTCGCCGCCCCGCTCGATGTCCGCTCCAAGGCCTTGCATGGTGTTGCAGCCCGCGATCGTGCCCAGCATGCCCAACAGCATCAGTGTCGCAAGAATTCTCTTAAACATGGTGCATCTCCTGGTCAGGTGTTCAGTGCAGACAGTCGCGCCAACTCAAGAGCGTTACGCTGCTTCGTTGCGCGCGATGGCGGCTTTCTTCAGAAAGCCATCCACGGCAATTCTCCTCCGCTCCGCGACAGCGCACCGTGCGCTGGCGTACATAACGACGCGGAAGGCATGGGGGGGCCTGTTTTTTCAGTCATCTCTGGAAGATGAGCAGCAGATAGGCGAAAAACACCAATAAGTGGACGGCGCCGAGAAGAACGTTGGTGCGGCTGCTCGAAAATGTCATGTTGCTCAACACCAGGGTCAACGCCAGCAACGTAATATCGACGCCGTCCAGACCGAGGATGATGGGTTTGCGGGCCAACAGCCCGAACGTGAGAACCGCGGGAATCGTCAGCCCGATCGTGGCGAGCGCCGACCCCAGCAGGATGTTCACTGATCGTTGCAGGTCGTTGACCAATGCGGCGCGCACGGCCGCGAGCGACTCGGGGGCGAGCACCAGCATGGCGACCAGCAAACCTGCCAGCGCGACCGGCGCGCCCAGCACGCGAATCGTAAAATCAATCGGCACGGCGAGCTGCTGGGAGAGGATCACCAGCGGCCCCATGTATGCCAGCAGCACCACCACGTGATACGGAACCGAGTAGACCTCGTGGACGATCAGCCGCCGGCGTTTCGCATTCCTCGCTTCCGTTGTCGGACGTGAGGTCCGGAAATACGCACGATGGCGTCCGATCTGGATCGAGAGAAAGACGCCATACAGGGCTACGGAAACCAGCGTCAGGAAGGCTGCTTGGACGGGAGAGAATGTCTGGTCAGGCGACGAGTGCGTATAGTTGGGCACCACAAGGCCGATCACGGCGAGCGGCAGGATGACGGCCAGGAAGGCATTGGCGCCCTGGAGGTTGTAGTCCTGCTCGTGGTACCTCAGGGCGCCGATCAGCAACGTCAACCCGACCATGCCGTTCAGAACGATCATGATCACCGCGAACATCGCATCGCGGGCGAGCGTCGGGCTGCCCTGGCCGGTGGACATCGTGGCGACGATGATCATCACCTCGATACCGGTGACGGACAACGTCAACACCAATGTGCCCAGCGGTTCGCCGAGTTTCCCCGCCAGGGTTTCCGCATGCCTCACAACTGCGAAGACCGACAACAGGATGATGAGCAACAGCCACGTCAGTATGAGCGTGAACCATACCGGGTGAGAAAGGTCGGCTAGCAGACTCTGGCCGAAGACGAGGAACACCAGCGTGGTGGCCAGGTTCATCGACAGCGGCCATTCCTCCAGCAGCCTGTGAGCCAATTTTCTTGCGGGGTTCACTCGTTCGGAGTCATTTCATGCGAATCAGGTCTGCTGGCGCGCGGGTGACTTGAATTATCCGCCTCACCCCGGGCGGGTCTGTGCGCCAGCGAACAGACGATGCAGGGTACTTGCCGTAACCTTCGCGTCATGCCGCAGCGCCGTTATCCTGCCTTGAAAAGCATCGTGTAATCGCGCTCCCGAACAATCAGCAGTCAGCTTTCGACATCGGGTCTGTGCTTACCCCTCTCCTCATGCCGTCTGCTGGGTTTCCCAGTAGCACGCGAACAAACCAGGAGAGTCCGATGCTCGCCGTAAACCGAGAGCCCGCCGCAAACAGCCTGCTTGCCGCTTTGCCCCGCAAGGATTATCAGCGCCTGCTTGCCGGCCTCGAGCCGGTCAGGCTCACGTACGGGAAAGTGCTCTATGAGCCCGGGGACCCGATTCGGCACGTCTACTTTCCCAACGACTCCCTCGTGTCTTTGCTGACGCTGGCGGACGGGCACCTGGCTCTTGAGGTCGGGATGGTCGGCTATGAAGGCATGGTCGGTACGCCCATGTCCCTGGGAATCAACGTTTCGGCCGTCCGCGCCCTGGTTCAGGGAAGCGGGACCGCCATGCGCATGACAGCAGCGCGCTTTCATAAGGAATTCCGTCGCTGCCCGCCATTGCAACGGGCGTTGTACCGCTACATCCATGCATTGATGGCCCAGGTCACGCAAACCGCCGCGTGCAACCGCTTCCATGTGGTGGAGGCGCGCCTCGCCCGTTGGCTGCTGATGACCCGCGACCGTGTACGCGCAAACCAGTTTTATCTGACACAGGAATTTCTCGCGCACATGCTCGGTGTGCGGCGGGTCGGCGTGACCAAGGCCGCCAGCGCCCTGCAGCAGCGGAAACTGCTCCGTTACAGCCGCGGCAATATCACGATTCTCGACGAGAAGGGTCTCGAAGCAGCTTCCTGCAAGTGTTACCAGATCGTCAAGGACGTCCAGCACCACGCAGGGTGGAATTCGACTCGAAAAACCCGCCCGATCACCACGGCGGCGCGAAAAGTTCAAACGGATCAGGAAATGGAGTGTCAGTCATGGCCGACAATCTGAACAATGAACTTGGAACAGCGCTGGATAGGTTCACCCAGAAGCATCCCACCGGCACGGACCGGGACCGGCTGGGCGAATCCCCCGAAGACACCTTTCACAGGGACTTTGCAAACCTGAAACTGTCGGTTATCAGGCCGGTGTTCGCGGCCATCGGCAACATGCTCGAAGAACGCGGGCACGAATTCAACATCTCTGAAGAGCAGGGCGGGAAAATCTCGATTCATATCGTGCCTGCGGGCGTCAGCAAGTCCATCCACCCTTACGACTGGTTTCCCACCCTTTCCTTTTACGGCGCTCCATATACAAAAACCATCGGGCTGCACGGCCGCAATTCGAGGCCGAATTCAGAAGCCGGTTCCGGTTCGCGTGGCGAATACAAGCTGTCGCGGGTCGACCGCGAGTTCGTGGAAAAGGAATTGATGAAGTTCATCTCCGAGATCGCCAACTGGTAACGCCGTTCCCGGGACCGTGAGTCATGGTCTCGTTATGTACGACTCCGCACAGACACCGGTTCGACGGTTCGCCATAGTCACTGCCTTGTTGGGTGGCTCGACCGGACGCCGGCAGGGTTGGGCGGGGTTTGGCTTCGGTGCACACAATTGCTTTCTTACAGGAGACATCAATGAATGCGATATTGAGAACCGTGTTGGCGGTGGCCGGAGTGGCCATTGCCGCGCACGCGGCCGCTGAGGTCACTTTTTACGAACGTCAAGGCTTTGAAGGCCGGTCTTTCACCACGCAGAAACGGATCGCCAACTTCGAGCGCTTTGGCTTCAATGACCGCGCCTCGTCGGTCGTGGTGGTGCGCGACCGCTGGGAGGTTTGCGAGGACGTCAGGTTCGGCGGACGATGCGTCGTGTTGCGTCCGGGCCGGTATCCGTCGCTGGCCGCTATGGGTTTGAACGATCGTGTTTCGTCGGTACGGGCCGTGAGTGCGAACGCGCGCATCGATGACAACCGCTATGCGCCCGCTCCGGCGGCGGCACGGGTCACCTTCTACGAGCGTGAAGGCTTTCAGGGCCGGTCGTTCACGACCGGCAAGCAGGTCGGCAACTTTGCCCGCTTTGGCTTCAATGATCGCGCCTCGTCAGTGGATGTTCTCGGCGACCGCTGGGAAGCCTGCGAGGACGTCCGGTTCGGCGGACGATGCGTCATCTTGCGGCCGGGCAGATATGCCTCGCTCGCCTCGATGGGCTTGAACGACCGCGTCTCATCGGTGCGGGCCGTGAGCGCGACCGCGCGCTTCGATGACAATCGCTACGCGCCGGCTCCGGTCGCGGGCCGGGACGGCCGGGACTTTCGTCGCCGCAGCAACGAGCGGGTGTACGAGGCGAACGTCACTTCAGTCCGCGCGGTGGTCGGAACGCCCCAGCAGCGGTGCTGGATCGCGCAGGAACAAGTCCCTCAGGAACGAAGCAAGCTCAACGTTCCCGGGGCGATCGCGGGCGCCATCATCGGCGGCATCCTCGGTCACCAAGTCGGCAGCGGAAGCGGCCAGGATATCGCCACCGCCGGCGGCGCTGTTGCCGGGGCCGCGGTAGGCGCCAATGTCGGTCGCGGTGGGCAGCAGGCGCAGACCCAGGACGTCCAGCGTTGCGAGAACGTGCCCGGGTCGGCGCGGCCGGACTACTGGGATGTAACCTACAACTTCCGGGGCCAGGAGCATCGCGTGCAGATGACCGCTCCGCCCGGATCCACGGTTACCGTCAACGAACAGGGCGAGCCGCGGGCATAGCGGGTGGCGCAGCGGATCGAACAAAACGGCCCTCCGGGGCCGTTTTGCTGCGAGCAAACCTGCCCCGGAGCGCGACGGCGGCCCAAATGGAGTGACCGTCACCGCTTGTGCGCGATCTGGGACAGCGTCCGATGGGATTGTTGATCCGCTTTTTCCTGCTGCAGGGTGAGTTCCTTGACGAGCGTCACCAGCAAATTGACGTCCCGCGCAATCGCGGAAAGGCTCGTGAGCATCTGCTGCTCTTCGGCTGCGGTCATTTCCATTACTCCTGTGGTGATCGCCAAATCAAGATGGCTGGGTTACTGGCCGCCGATCGACACGCCGAAGCTGGCCGTCTGCAGCTTGTACGCTGACGGAATGTAGGCGAGCTCGATGCGGATTTCCTTCAGTTTCTTCGCCTGCAGGGCTGCGGCGGGGAAGTCCACTTCCACGGACTGGGTCATGTCCTGGCCGGGATCGAGTCGGTCGGTGGTGTCGTACGAGGAGGAGAACTTCAGGGTCGGTTCGGTCCGCGCCTCGCCGATCTTGATGATCTGCCCCTGGTCGTCTATGTAAAGAATCTTGCCGCCGATGAGGCGGACGGTCTGGTCCGTTGAACTGTTCGTCAGCTTGAGTTTCCCGGTGAGCTTCGCGGGCGAGTCAACCCGGCCTGACCCCTTTTCCACCCGCTCGGCCACTTTCAGCTCCGAGACCTCACCCGTCACGATCCCGGCCGTCACGGTCACCGAAGGCGGCGTCACCGTGTAGACTTTGTCCTCGATCACCAAAGCGGCTCCCTGCGGTGCCTGGGTGCAACCCAGTACCGTCGCCGCAGCCGCCGTCGCAACCATCGCACTCATCAATTTCCGCATCGCCGACTCCTTGTAAGAACGCTGACAATCAACCGACGCGACGCGCACGCATTCACCTCGGGGGCGTCCATCGATGCACGCATGTTGCCGCCTTGCCTTGATGCCGTCTGTTCGCCAGCGCGCATAAGGCGGGAAATAAGCGGCCTGTCGGACTTGGGTCGGAAAACGCCTCGCTCAACTCCGGGCGTCTGGTCAGCGGTTGATCTCAACGTCGATGCGTTCCACCACGGGGCGCGGCGCCCCCGTAATTCGCTCGCCAGCAGGTACGCGGTGCTCCTGCGAAAAGCTTTTACGGCGCCGTCAGAGCGGATCGAGCCCGCTCGCCTTGAGCACGCGCGCGGCGGCGGGCGTCGCGAGAAACTGGAGCAGCGCGCGGGCCGCCTCCGGTTGCGCGGCGCGGGAGAAGATGGCCGCCGAAACGATCGAGGTAATCTGCAGTTCGGGCGGCAGCGGACCCACGTAGTCGAGGCCGGGAACGGCAAGCAGTTCGGGAATCTGCTGCACGGCGAGGTCCGCCTCTCCCCGCGCGAGTATTTCTCCGACGAGGCCGCCCGGTTGCGTCCTGGCCTTGTCTTTCACCTGCTGTGCAATGCCCAGGCGCTCGACCACGCGCATGAGATGCATCCCGCTCGCGCCGCTGGTGGTGTGGGCGACCGATTTCGCATCGAGCAACGCACGCTTGAACGCCTCCACGCTGCTGATATCGGGCTTGGGTACTCCGGCACGCACCGCGACGCCGGCCCCACAGCGCGCCAGTTCGCGCTTGCTGCCCGCCACGACATGACCCTGTTGGGTCAGCTCGTCGATCACCGTGGAACCCGTGAGCAGCACATCGCCGGTGTCTCCACGCGTGATGCGTTCCAGCATGATTTTGCCGGGTTCGTTGCTGACCGTCACCCGGTGGCCCGTCGCGCGCTCGAACTGCGGGATGAGTTCGCGCAATGCGCCCGCGGTGCTCCCGGACGAGAACAGCTTGATTTCTACTCCCGCTGCATTCTTTTCTTGAGCCGCCATAGCCTATGTTCCTCGAAGAATGTCAGCGCGCCGCGCCTTCATCCTTCCGCCTTCATCCTTGCTTTTCTCACCCCGCGCGGCGGCGGAATTTCTGGAATGCCGCCGGTCTCAATGGCGCCATGCGCTTTACCGCCCCGGCCCGCGCCCCGGTTCGGCCCAGGCGTTGAGAAATTTCCCCTCCTTGTCGAAGACGATCATGGGGTGCGTCCCACGGTTGAACACGTAGACGCGATCCTGCGAATCGCACGCCACGCCTGCGACCTCGACAAACGCCCAGCCCTCGGGCATCTGTTCCCAGCCTTCGATGACTTCGTATTCGATCCGGTGCTGTCCCAGTGCCATGTCTCCTCCTGCCGGCGTGCGGCACATCCTCGTCTGACATTATCGCGGTACTTTCGCAGGGGAGGATAGCGCAATCTCCGGCATCCGGTTCGCATGCATTACAATCGCGTCTACCCTTCACGCATTCACCCTTTACGCATTCACCTGTAAGGAACGAAAAATGGACCTCGGAATAAGGGGCAGATCGGCAATCGTGACCGGCGGCAGCCGCGGGATCGGCCGCGAGACGGCGCGGCAGTTCCTGGAAGAGGGCGTGCGGGTCACGATCTGCGGGCGCAACGCGGAGACGCTCGAGCGCGCGCGCGCGGAACTCGCGCAGGCGACCGGCGGCGACATCCACGCGGTGGTGGCGGATACGATGAAGGAGGCCGATATCGCGCGCCTCGTCGAGGGCGCGAAGCAGCGCTTCGGCAAGGTGGACATCCTCGTGAACAACGCCGGCCAGATGTATTCCGGCCGCTTCGCCGTGATGACGGATGCGGGACTGAAGGAGCAGTTCGAGACCAAGATCTTCGGCTTCATGCGGGCGATCCGGCTGGTCTATCCCATGATGAAGGCGCAGCGCTGGGGCCGCATCGTCAACCTGATCGGCGGCGCGGGGAAGGAACCGGACCCCTACATGTTCGGCAGCGGCATCGCCAACAGCGGGCTGCTCAACATCACGAAGTCGCTCTCCACCGAGTTCGGCGAGGACAACGTTCTGGTAAACGCGGTCTGCCCCGGCTGGGTCGACACCAACCTGTGGCGCCGCAACGCGCTGGGGCTTGCCGCGGAACTCGGCGCGGAGTCCGAGGAGGAGGCGCGGCGCCGCGCGGCGCGGAAGAACTCCCTCAACCGCTTCGGCCGGCCCGAGGAACTGGCAAACGCGATCGTGTTCCTGTGCTCGGAGCGCGCGAGCTACATCACCGGCGTCTCGCTCAATCTCGACGGTGGCAGGCTTAAATCCCTTTGGTAAGACGGCAAACGGCTGCTGGTTTATCGGGGACTGGGCGGGTTTGAGCAAACGCGCTGTTTGCAATAACATCGCCCCTTCCCACAGGAAGAAAGCATGCTGTTTACCTGTAAGCCGCACTCGGCGGCAGCGGTGCGGCCCGCGAGCCGCAAGGTCGTCAAGCGTGGCCGGAAAAGCCTCGCCGTGGACCTCCACTGCCACATCCACACGCCCGCCGCCGATGAACTCGCAAA
>MEQT01000210.1:0-2002 GCA_001770325.1 Betaproteobacteria bacterium RIFCSPLOWO2_02_64_14 | reverse complement strand
ATCCACACGCCCGCCGCCGATGAACTCGCAAAGCAGGCGACGGCTCCGGGCGTGGACCAGATGGCGCGTTACGGCGACCCGCGCACGATCGCGCAGAAGGACGCGATCATCGGCGTCAATGCGGCTAAACTTCTGAAACTCAAGCCCCGCTGAACCTCCCTCCCCCTTGATGGGGGAGGGCCAGGGTGGGGGTGTAATGGAAGCTCACCAATAAGGGAGATTGCGATGAAGATTCTGTTTTTTGACGATTTCAAGCTGGGCATCCTGAAGGGCGACGCCGTGGTCGATGTGTCGCAGGTAGTGCGCGACATTCCCCACACCGGACCGCACAATCTCATCAACGGGCTGATCGAGCGCTTCGGCGATTACCGCAAGCGGCTGGAAGACGCAGCGGCCAAGGGCAGCGGCGTGCCGCTCGCGCAGGTGAGGATCCGCCCGCCGCTTCCGAAGCCGGTCAACATCGACTGCATGGCGGTGAACTACATGGAGGACGGCACGCGCAAGGAACCGGCGCCGATCAACGCGTTCCACAAGTCGCCCAGCTCGATCATCGGCCCCGGCGATACCATGGTGCTGCCCGACATTCCCGCCACGATCTTCGAGGGCGAGGCCGAAATGGCGGTCATCATCAGCAAGCGTGCCTCGCACGTCAAGGCGGCCAACGCCATGGATTACGTCTTCGGCTACATGAACTTCATCGATGGCTCGGCGCGCGGCGTGCTGCCGCCCGGCAATGTGTTCTACCAGATGAAGTCACGCGACACGTTCGCCCCGATCGGGCCGTGGATCGTCACCAAGGACGAGATCGCCGATCCGGACAAGCTCCAGATCAGGCTGTCGGTGAACGGCACGCTCATGCAGAACTTCAACACCAGCGATATGGCGCACAAGATTCCGCGCTGCATCGAGTGGATAACCTCGATCCACGCACTCGAAGCGGGCGACATCCTCGCCACCGGCACCAACCATCGGGGGCTGAATCCCTTCATGGACGGCGACAAGGTCGAACTCGAGGTCGAGGGTCTCGGGCGCCTGCGCTTCAACGTGCGCGACGACTTGAAGCGCACCTGGGCGCGGGAGACGCGCCTCCAGCGCCAGGAGAAGAAGATGGAAGTGCCGACCACCCCGCAGCTCACCGGCAAGTACGCGCCGGCGCCGAAGTAGTCTCCAGGAGACCCGGGTGTGCGCCTGTCCCGACCACATGGCTGGCGCGCGCTCGTGCTCCGTGCTCCCACGATGCGCGCCGCGAGGTCGTTGGCGCCCGCCGGTGGGAATCCCAATATCGGTCTTATCGGCTTGACAGGTTAGGTGTCCGCTGCCCACGCGTAGGTGGCGCCAACCGCCAGTGCAGCGCCGGCCAGTCCGCGATGCGAGGGCTGGCCGCAACGCCTTATAATGCCGCGTCGGGACGTTCCGGGGAGGAGGAATCATGGCACTCAAGCTTCGCAGGCTTTCCTACGCGCTCGGCGCGGAAGTGTGCGACATCGACGTCTCGAAACCGATGGGCGAAGCGCAATTCGGCGAGATCTACCACGCGTTCCTGCAGCACGGCATTCTGCTCTTCCGCAACCAGAACATCACGCGCGAGGAGCATATCAATTTCAGTCGGCGCTTCGGCGAGCTGGACCGGCATGACTCGCTGCCGCGTGACCGCCGCGCGGACCACCCGGAACTGCTGATGGTCACCAACGAACCCAATCCCGACGGCAGTCCGTCCGATACGCGCTACACCGGTCGGCAATGGCATTCGGACATGTCGTTCACCACCGTGCCCTCGCTCGGCTCGTTGCTGCGCTGCTATGCGGTGCCCGAGGTCGGCGGCGACACCCTGTTCGCGAATATGTACGCCGCCTACGACGCGCTGTCCGACGGGATGAAAAAGCTGATCGCCGACCTGCACGGCATCCAGCTTTCAGGCACGCGCAAGATTGCGAACGAGGAAAGCGGCGTGGTTCGCGCCGCGGAACAAAGGCGCCTCAATCCGCCGGTCGCGCAGCCGGTC
>MEQT01000209.1:410-5346 GCA_001770325.1 Betaproteobacteria bacterium RIFCSPLOWO2_02_64_14 | reverse complement strand
GGCTGGGACGACGTGGCGAGGCGCAACCCGCGCCTGGTTTACTGCTCCATTTCGGGATTCGGCCAGACCGGCCCCTATCGCAACCGGGTCGCGCTCGACCCCGTCATCCAGGCGATATCGGGCAGCATGAGCGTCACCGGGGAGCCGGAGGGCGAGCCGATGAAGCTCGGGGTGCCGGTGGCGGACATCATTGCGGGAATGTTCGCCGCCTACAGCGTCGTTTCGGCACTGCACGTGGTGAAGCGGGACGGTCGTGGCCAGTACATCGATCTCTCGTTGCAGGACGGGATGCTCGCCGTGCTCGGCACGCGCATGGGCGAGCCGCTGCAGGCGGGGGTCTCGCCGCAGCGGCTGGGTAACGAGAATCCGCTGCGCGTTCCCGCAGGCACCTTTCGCACCGCGGATGGCGCCTGGCTCGAGTTCATGGTGCTGGGCGAGCACAACTGGCCGCCGTTCTGCCGCGCCATGGGGCGCACCGCGTGGATCGACGATCCGCGCTTCAGGACGATGGCGCTGCGCGTGCAGCACCGCACGCAGATCAACAAGCTGGTGGCCGCACGCTTCAAGGAGCATCGCGCGGAGTACTGGGCACGGCGCCTGGAAGCCGAGCGCATCCCGTACGGGGTGGTGAACGATTACCGGCAGGCGCTCGCCGATCCGCAGGTCGCGCATCGCGGCTTGGTGCGTGAGTTGCGGCACCCGACATCCGGGCCGATCCGCGTCGTCGGACCGCCGTGGATCATGTCTGAGTCGACCGCCCCGATGGCGCCGCCCGCCAATCTTGGCCAGCACACGAGCGAGGTGCTGCGCGCGTGGCTGGGCATGGCGCCGGGCGAGATCGAACGCGTTATATCAAAATCTGATGGAACCGCCGATGAACGCCGATAATAGTTGTAGGGCGCAATAACCAGCGGGCATTGCGCCGAAGGAATTTCGCAGTCGTCGTAGGGCGCAATAACCAGCGGGCATTGCGCCGAATGAATATTGAGACGAAACTTGCTTAATGCTAACCGCCCTCGCACTTGACATCAGGGTGGTACCGGTAGAGCCGGCCGCGAATAGGGTGAATTGGGCGGGCGGGGACGAGTCGGTTTTGGATTATGTTGAATACGCGGCGCAATGCCCGTTGGTTATTGCGCCCTACGAGTACTGAAAAGACGACAGATTCGCGCATTTCGCCGTTCAAATCGGAGACACCCAAAAAATGCCTCATTGCATCAAAGAATCAGTGCGTTGCAAACGTCTCAACGTGAGTTAACCGGACAGTAGTGATATGAAACATAAAGACCTTCGGGAACCGTTCGAGGTCCCGTTTGACCGCGTGCACGAGTACCCGGGTCTTGACGTCATAGTCGTAGGGCGCAATAACCAGCGGGCATTGCGCCGAATGAATAACCAGCGGGCATTGCGCCGAATGAATAACCAGCGGGCATTGCGCCGAATGAATAACCAACGGGCATTGCGCCGAATGAAAATTGCGGCGAGACTTTCTTCACGCCCAACTACCGCCGCGCGTGGCACCCGGGTGGCGCCTATTTCTTCACCGTCAACCTCCTGCAACGGCATGGCAACAATCTTCTGACCCGGCATTTCGAGTTGTTGCGTGATACGGTGCGCTCGGTGAGGCAGCGTCATCCGTTCACCATTCACGGCTGGGTGGTGCTGCCTGATCATCTGCATTGCGTCATCGAACTGCCGGCCGGCGACGCCGATTTCGCGACCCGCTGGCGGTTGATCAAGATGGAATTCTCCAAAGCATTGCCGCGCACCGAACACCTGTCAGACGTGCGCGCACGGCGCGGCGAGCGCGGCATCTGGCAACGGCGGTATTGGGAACACCTGATTCGCGACGACGCCGATTTCCGGGCGCACGTGGATTACGTGCACATCAATCCAGTAAAACATGGACTCGTCAAAAAAGTGTCCGAATGGCCGTACTCGACGTTCCCCCGCCTGGTAGAGGAGGGCGTTTATCCGGTGGATTGGGCGGGTGGGGCGGAGAGCGGGGTGGATTACGTCGAATGATATTCGGCGCAATGCCCGCCGGTTATTGCGCCCTACGCCCCTGGATGGCGCCGTGCTCGGTGAAGGCGAACGGTCGAAAGCGCGGGTCGCGGTGCTTCTGGGAACTGGTCGCAATCTGCGACCGGTTCAGTGCCTCGCCCTCGGCGCGCGTGAGCTGGAACAGGAAATCCTCGGGGAAGCGCTCGCGGTTGCGGCGTACCTGCTCGTTCAGCCGCTTGGTGGTCGTGCCGTAGAGCGCCGCGAGGTCGGCATCGAGCATCACCTTCTGCCCGCGCAGCACCACGATCGTGCGCTCGATTCGTTCGACGGGAACCGGGGCACTTCTGGTCATCGGTATTTCCGGAACAGCCCGACCACGACTCCGAAAATCTCGGTGTCGTCCTTGGGACGGATGATGGGGTAGGCCTTGTTTTCCGGGCGCAGGACGATGCGGCCTTTCTCGCGGTCCAGGCGCTTCAGCGTGAATTCATTGTCGATGATCGCGACGACGATATCGCCCACGTTTGCGGCAACTCTCTTCTCGACGACCACAACGTCCCCGGCGTGTATGCCGGCATCGATCATCGAATCGCCTTTGACCGTAACCAGCACGCTACGGGACGGATGCGGGACCAGGTGTTCGTCGATGGTCACCGCTTCCGGCGCAGCGTCCGAAGCCGGGGCGGGAAGGCCGGCACGCACGCTCTCGGCAACCGGGCGCTCGAAGAAGCGCTTCCCGGGTTTCAACCGCCGGTCGGGCGAACTCTCCACGAATCCATGGGCCTTGAGGCGCATGACCATCTCGGCCACCGATGCCTTGGAACTCAGCCCGACGAGCGCTGCGATCGAGGCATACGACGGCAGCACCCGGTGCCGCGCATAGTAGTCCTGAAGCTTCGCCAGATATTGACCGTCATCCGCCATCGGACTACGATACCGAACGATCGTTCGGGAGTCAATCTCCCTCTTTTGCCATGCCTCTGAAAACCCTCACCGGAAAACACGCCGACCCGCGCAAGGGGCGCGGCGCCGGTATCAATCCCGAGGGGCGCTTCGAGAAGAGCACGCGTGAAGCATTCGACGATGGGTGGGAGACCAAGGAGGAGGAACTGCCGCCGCTCAAGACGCAGGTCACCGAAGAGCGCGCGAAGAGCATCATCACCCGCAACAGCTCGCCCGACATCCCGTTCACGCAGTCGATCAATCCGTACCAGGGCTGCGAGCATGGATGTGTTTACTGCATGAGTGGCGACACGCCGATTCTTATGGCTAATGGAGGATTGCGCCGGCTCGAAGACGTGCGTAACGGCGACGCAATCTACGGGACCGTGCGTCGTGGATGGTACCGGCGCTATGTGAAGACTCGCGTGCTGGCGCACTGGTCCGTGATCAAGCCGGCATATCGAGTCACCCTGGAGGATGGCACGTCGTTGGTTACGGGACCGGACCATCGGTTCCTCACTGAGCGTGGCTGGAAATTCGTCACAGGCACAATGAGCCGAAGCAGCATTCAGAGGCCGTATCTCACGGTCAACAACAAGCTGATGGGCACGGGCACGTTTGCGTCTGCGCCGGTAAAGGACCGCGATTACCGGATTGGCTACCTTTGCGGGATGATTCGAGGGGACGGCTTGCTGGGGTCATACTCCTACAAGCGCGCGAGCGGGGCGAACAACAACCAGCATCAGTTTCGTCTTGCGCTGTGCGACACAGAAGCACTCGAGCGGGCGCGCAGCTATCTGCTCGACCGCGACATCGCCACGCGGGAATTCTTGTTTCAGAGGGCTGTAGCTGGGCGCCGCACTATGCATGCAATACGGACGCACGCGCGCGCCGACGTGGAAAGAATCCGGGCGCTGATCGCCTGGCCTGCCAGCCCGGAACCTGCGTGGGTCACGGGGTTCCTCGCCGGGATTTTTGATGCCGAGGGTAGTTACAGTGGTGGTATCTTGAGAATCAGCAACACCGATGAAGAGATCCTGGAATGGATCGTCCGTTCACTGCGAACGCTCAATTTCCGGCCTGTTCTTGAAAATTATCGCGGTGAGCAGCCAAATCCCGTGAAAGTTGTGCGCCTGTCCGGGGGGTTGCGGGAGCACCTGCGCTTTTTCCACAGCGTTGATCCCGCCATCAGTCGCAAGCTCGAAATCGAAGGTCAGGCAGTGAAGAGTGAAGCGTGTCTAAAGGTCGTCAGCATTGAACCACTCCGGAAGGCAATGCGGCTTTACGACATCACGACGGAAACAGGAGACTTCGTCGCTAACGGCGTAGTCAGTCACAACTGCTACGCCCGTCCCAGCCACGCGTACTACAACCTGTCGCCGGGCATCGATTTCGAGACGAGGCTCTTCGCCAAAGTGAACGCCGCCGAACTGCTGCGCGAGGAGCTGTCGTGGCCGTCCTACAAATGCGAAGTCATCTCGATCGGAGCCAATACCGATCCCTACCAGCCGATCGAGCGCGATTACAAAATTACGCGCGGCATCCTGGGCGTATGCACCGAGTTCAACCAGCCGGTCGGCATCGTCACCAAGAGCGCGATGGTCGAGCGTGATCTCGACATTCTCGCTCCGATGGCGCGGAAGAACCTCGTCAATGTCTTCATCTCGTGCAACAATCTCGACCACGAGCTGGCGCGGCGGCTGGAACCGCGCTGCCCGGCGCCGCGGCGCAGGCTGGAAGCGATGAAGCGCCTGAGCGAGGCTGGCATCCCGGTAGGGGTACTGGTCGCGCCGGTGATCCCGTTCCTGACCGATCACCAGATCGAGCCGGTGCTGGAAGCGGCATACGAGCACGGTGCGCGGAGTGCGGGTTACGTCCTCATGCGCCTGCCGTGGGAGTTGAAGGAGTTGTTCAGGGACTGGCTCCAGCGCCACTACCCGCTCAAGGTGCAGCACGTCATGAGCCGGGTGCAGGCGATGCGCGGGGGGCG
>MEQT01000209.1:0-401 GCA_001770325.1 Betaproteobacteria bacterium RIFCSPLOWO2_02_64_14 | reverse complement strand
TCCCAATTTCGGCAGCCGCATGCGGGGCACGGGTGAGCTGGCTGAACTGCTCGCACGGCGCTTCGCTATGGCGTCGCGGCGGTTCGGATTCGACAGCGGCAAGCGCAATCGGGAGCTCGACACCACGATTTTCACGGTGCCGGGACGCAAACAGCAGCTTACGTTATTCTGAAAGGGAAACATGGCAACACCAGCGAGTGCAGTAAAAACCATGATGCGCCGCCCGAGCGGCGGGCCGGTCGTCGATACCCACGCGCACTGGCACGCGCCGGATTTCGTGGCGCTGCTGGAGAAGGAAGCCCCGGCGCACGGCGCGGAAGTGGGGCGTAACGATCGCGGTTTCGTCACCATGCGCGTGCCCGGCATCCGCTCGGTATTCCAGGCATCCGCTCGGTATTCCA
>MEQT01000208.1 GCA_001770325.1 Betaproteobacteria bacterium RIFCSPLOWO2_02_64_14 | reverse complement strand
GGTTATATCCACCGGCATGACTCCACCGCCGTATAGGTCAAACCTTGCGGAGTCCCCCGGCAGAGCCGGGGGTTTACCTCACCGAATTAACCCCACGGCCACAGCCGGCGCGTTAATAGCATCCATATCCGAACTGTTTGCATGGGGATGACGCAATGAAACGCATGATGCCATGGCTGGTCCTGATTCTGCTCGCCGTCGCCGGTGCCCGCGTGTCTTCGGCCCAGACCCACCTGCGCCCGCAGATCGCGGTCTCCACGCCGGTGGAGAGCCCGGTCGCACTGGAATCGGTCACGGTTCAGACCGACATACGCGGCAGCCTCGCCATGACCGCCGTGGACATGGTGTTCTACAACCCCAATCCCCGGATACTGGAAGGCGAACTGCAGTTTCCGCTGCTCGACGGCCAGCGCGTGGTCGGGCTGGCAATGGATCTCAACGGCAAGCTGCGGGAAGCGGTGCCGGTGGACAAGTCGCGCGGGCAGGCGGTATTCGAGGAGGTGACGCGCGCCCGGATCGACCCTGCTCTGCTGCAGGTGACGGCGGGCAACAACTACAAGATGCGCGTGTATCCGATCCCGGCGCGCGGCCACAAACGGGTCGTCATCCGCTACGCCGAAACCCTCTCCGCGAGCGGCGGGCAGCGCTTCTACCGCCTGCCGCTGGAATACGCGGTGACGCTGGCGTCGCTCGAACTCATGGTGCAGGTTTCCGACGCGTCGCCGAAGACGCTGCGCAGCCCGGCGGGTCTCGGCGAACTCGCCTTCCATCACACCGGTTCGTTCTTCACTGCGCGCGTGAGCCGCCGGCAGTTCGCCCCGCGCGGGCTGTTGGAACTCGCGGTACCGGTGACGGCGCGCCCGCAGGTCTATACGCAATCCATCAGCGGAGAAACCTATTTCTACGCCGAGTTGCCGGTTCCCACGATCGCGATGCCGCGGCCCCTGCCCAAGGTGATCGGCCTCGTCTGGGACAGTTCCGGCTCCGGGGCCGGGCGCGACCACGAGCGTGAGCTTGCGCTGCTGGACGCCTACTTCCGGCGCGCGCGCAACGCTGAAGTACGCCTGGTGCTGCTGCGTGAGAAATCCGAGCGGGCCGCCTCGTTCCGCGTGCGCGATGGCAACTGGCACGAGTTGCGCGCGGCGCTGCGGCAGGTCGTCTATGACGGCGCGACCAACCTGGGAAGCCTGTCCGCTCCTGGGCCGGAGGTCGAGGAATGCCTGCTCTTCAGCGACGGTATCAGCAACTTCGGCGATCGCCGCGCCCCGATCCCCGGCGTGCCGGTGTATACCGTATCCTCGGGCACGCGCACCGATCCGGCATTGCTTAGGCATCTCGCCCGCAGGAGCGGCGGACGCCATGTCGATCTGCTCGCGCACAGCCCCGCCGATGCCGCGCGGCTGCTGCTTGATCGCGTGCCCCGGATTGTCGCGCTCACCGCCGAAGGGGCTTCGGATCTCGTTACTGCCTCTGCCCATCCCGAACACGGGCGGGTTCTCGTCGCCGGCAGGATGCACGACGCGTCGGCGACCATCAGCGTCGCCGTGGAACGCACCGGGTCGCGCCATTCACCGCTGCGCGTCTCGGTCGGGCCGCAAACGCCGTCAAGCCCGTACGCCGCGTTCATGTGGGCGAGCATGCAGGTCGCGGAACTCGACGGCGAATATTGGCTCAACCGCGATGCGATCCGCCGCATCGGAAAGACTTTCGGCGTGGTTACACGCGAGACTTCGCTCATCGTGCTCGATCGCATTGAAGACTATGTGCGCTTCGACATCAGGCCGCCCGAGGAGCTGGTGCCGGAGTACGAGCGGCTGCTCGCCACGAGGCAGCAGCGCATCTCGACCGACAAACGCAACCAGATCGAGCGCGTGGCGAAGCTCTTCGCGGCCAAGCAGGTGTGGTGGGAGCGCACCTATCCCAAGGACGACCGTCCGGCACAGATATCGAAGCAGGTTGGCCCCGGCGCCCGGGACGAGCGTCCGTCGCTGGACGCCGCAGGGCGCGCCGGCGTATTGAGCGCACCGCGCCCCGCAGCAGCACCGGTGCCACGCCGCGAAGACGCGGCACGGATGGCCGAAGCACGCGCATCGGGGGAGGCATCGTCCGCACCCCCGGCGTCCATCCAGTTGCGGCGGTGGACGCCGGATGCGCCCTACATCAAACGCTTTTCCGCCGCGGAAGCCGGCGAACTCTATTCGATCTACCTCGAGGAACGCGGCGGTTACCCGGGAAGCACGGCATTCGTTCTCGATGCCGCGGACCAGATGCTGGATAAGGGCCAGACCGAACTGGGCCTGCGCGTGCTGAGCAATCTCGCGGAAATGGATCTGGAAAATCGCCACATCCTGCGCGTGCTGGGATACCGCCTGCTGCAGGCGGGGCAACCCCGCCTCGCACTGCCGATCTTCGAGCGGGTGCTGGAACTGAGTCCGGAGGAGCCGCAGTCCTACCGCGACCTGGGTCTCGCCCACGCCGCGGATCACCAGTTCCAGAAGGCCGTGGACACCTTGTACGAAGTGGCGCAGCGCCCCTGGCACGGCCGCTTCCCGGAGATCGAGTTGATCGCGCTCGCGGAGCTTAATGCGATCGCCGCCGAGGCCGCACGCAGCGGCAAGCCCGTCGATCTTTCGCGCGTGGACCCGCGCCTGCGCCAGAACCTGACTCTTGACATTCGAGTGGTCGCCACCTGGGATGCCGACAACACCGACATCGACCTGTGGGTCACCGATCCGAACGGCGAAAAGGCGTTCTACGGCCACCGCTATACGTACCAGGGCGGACGCATGTCGCCCGACTACACCGGCGGCTACGGGCCCGAGGAGTTCAGCCTGCGCCACGCCAAGCCGGGACGCTATGTGGTTCAGGTCAATTTCTACGGCCACCGGCAGCAGATCGTCGCCGGCGCCACCACGCTCCAGGTCAAATTCATCACCGGATTCGGCACCGCGCAACAACAGGAGCAGCTCATCACCCTGCGCCTGCGCGACCGCCAGGAAGTAGTCACGGTCGGTGAGTTCGAGATCGGCAGTCCGGCGCGGTGATCGCGGCAACCACGTGTTGGGGTTCGCTCCGCTCACCCCAACCTACGCAACATCGTGCACCGCACTGAATATCGCGCAATTCGTAGGTTGGGGTGACCAGCGGGAACCCCAACACCTTCGGTACGCCTTTTTGACCTTGCTGCGTTAAATGCGGAATGCGCTACCGGCGTGCTTTCATTCCAGGTGGCACCTATTTCTTTACTGTGACACTGGCGGATCGGCGCTCGCGTCTGCTCGTGGACCGCGTCGATGCGCTGCGCAACGCCGTGGCGGGCGTCCGTGCCCGCCATCCCTTCACGATTGACGCCATCGTCGTGCTGCCCGATCACATTCACGCGATCTGGACCCTGCCGCCGAGCGATGCCGATTTCCCCGCGCGCTGGACGCTGATCAAGGCCGCGTTTTCACGTGCGATCGAAAAGACCGAGGACATAAGCTCAGCCAGGAACGCGAAAGGCGAGCGCGGAATCTGGCAACGGCGCTATTGGGAACATCTCATCCGGGACGATGAAGATCTTGCCCAGCATGTCGATTACATCCACTACAACCCGGTGAAGCACGGTCATGCGGCACGCCCCATCGACTGGCCGCATTCGAGCATTCATCGATATGTGGCAGATGGCCGATTGCCCGCCGATTGGGCGGGAGGCAGCGATTCACTGATCGATACCGGAGAGCGCCATTCGCTGTGATGTTTGATCGTTGGGGCGCGCTGCGCTTACCCCAACCTACGAATCTCGACCCCACGCATCACCGGCACCGTACCGTGTATCGCGCGTTCCGTAGGTTGGGGTGACCAACGGGAACCCCAACACGCGCAAATCGTTGGGGCGCGATTGTTGGGGTTCGCTCCGCTCACCCCAACCTACGACTTCGTGCTTCAACCTACCGCTGATAAGATACCGGCGATATGACCCGCAATACACAATCGTCGTCGGGCTGGGAATTCTGGATCGACCGCGGCGGCACCTTCACCGACATCGTCGCGCGCCGCCCGGACGGCGCGCTCGTCACCCACAAGCTCCTCTCGGATAACCCTGCGCACTATAACGATGCCGCCCTCGCAGGCATCCGGCACCTGCTGGGACTTGCCCCCGATCAGGCCATTCCCGCCGACTCGATCGGCGCGGTGAAAATGGGCACCACCATCGCCACCAATGCGCTGCTCGAACGCAAAGGTGAAGCGACGGCGCTCTTCATCACGCGCGGCTTCCGCGATGCGCTGCGCATCGCGTATCAGAACCGCCCGCGCCTCTTCGATCGCCACATCGTGCTGCCCGAGTTGTTGTACGGCGCGGTGTACGAGGTCGCTGAACGCGTAACCGCGCAGGGCGACATGCTGCAACTCCTCGACGAGGATCAGGCGTCGCGTGACCTGCGCGAAGCGCACGCGCGCGGGTACCGCTCGATCGCGATCGTGCTCATGCACGGATACCGTTACGCCGATCATGAAAAAAGGCTCGCCGCGCTCGCGCAACGCGCGGGTTTCACCCAGATTTCCGTCTCGCACGCCGTCAGCCCGCTGATGAAACTCGTCGGGCGCGGCGACACCACGGTGGTCGACGCCTATCTGTCTCCCATCCTGCGGCGCTACGTCGAGGGCATCACGCGGCAACTGCCGCAGGTGCGGCTCATGTTCATGCAATCGAATGGCGGGCTCACCGATGCCCGGCGCTTCCAGGGCAAGGACAGCATACTGTCGGGCCCCGCGGGCGGCGTCGTGGGCGCGGTGCGCACTTCCCTCGCGGCCGGGTTCGAACGCATCATCGGTTTCGACATGGGTGGCACTTCGACCGACGTTTCGCACTATGCAGGGGAATACGAACGCGCGTTCGAGACGCTGGTCGCGGGGGTGAGGATGCGCGCGCCCATGATGAGCATCCATACCGTGGCGGCGGGCGGAGGGTCGATCCTGCATTTCGACGGCGCGCGCTACCGTGTCGGCCCGGATTCCGCCGGCGCCCAGCCCGGGCCGGCATGTTACCGCGGCGGCGGGCCGTTGACCGTAACCGACTGCAACGTAATGGCCGGCAAGATCCAGCCGGCGTTTTTCCCCGGCGTGTTCGGTGCGGACGGCGCGCAGCCGCTCGATGCGGAAATCGTGCGCGAGAAATTCCGCGCGCTCGCGGACGGGATCGGAGCGAGCACGGGCAGCACGCGCACCCCCGAGGAGGTCGCCGAGGGATACCTGCGCATCGCCGTAGAGAACATGGCCAACGCGATCAAGAAGATCTCGGTGCAGCGCGGGCACGATGTGACGGCCTACACGCTCGCCTGCTTCGGCGGCGCCGCGGGTCAGCACGCCTGTCTCGTCGCCGACGCGCTCGCCATGCCGCGCGTGTTCATCCACCCGTTCGCCGGCGTGCTCTCCGCGTACGGGATGGGACTCGCGGACATCACCGCCCTGCGCGAACGCGCCGTCGAAGCGCGCCTCGAGCCCGCTGTCGTGCCTGCGCTCGAAGCAACGCTCGACGATCTCGCGACCGCTGCTCGCGGGGAGGTGCGGCAGCAAGGCGTTCGAGACGAATTCACCGCCGAGCACCGCCGCGCGCACCTGCGCTACGAAGGCACCGACACCGTCATCGTCGTCGACTATGGCACGCTGCCCGGCATGCTGCGCGATTTCGAAACGCACTACCGCCAGCGCTACAGCTTTCTCATGCCGGAGCGCGCACTCGTCGTGGAGTCGGTGTCAGTCGAGGCGGTCGGCCGCACCGACGCCGATGCGCCTTCCCCCTCAACCCCCACCCTAGCCCTCCCCCTGGAAGGGGGAGGGAATGAAAAGTACACCCCTTCCCCCTTGATGGGGGAAGCAGAACAGAGCTCCCCTTCCCCCTTGATGGGGGAAGCAGAACAACAAAGCTCACGTTTCCCC
>MEQT01000207.1 GCA_001770325.1 Betaproteobacteria bacterium RIFCSPLOWO2_02_64_14 | reverse complement strand
TGCTCGCCTCGTCGCGGAAATGCTCGATGAGCGCCGTGCGCACGTCCACCGCGCGCGAGCCCGCGGCGCGGCCGGTGTCGCGATTGCGCTCCACCCAGCGCTCGTAGATGGCGGTCGCTTCAGGCCCGCCGTTGGTGCCGTTGAACAGCACGACCTGCCCGCGGTAGCCGTGAGCTTCGAGGAAGGTCTTGAGGTACTCCTGCGTCCGGCGCGACTCGGTGAAAATCAGCGCCTTGCGGGCCGCGCCTGTCGTCGCCATCTGCTCAAAGCCGATTTCGAGCGCCTGGAGCAGCGTCCGCGTCCTGGTGTCGACGCCAATGGCGCGGGCCCAGGTGGCGAGGCGCTGCAGGATGTCGATTTCTTCCGCGAGTCTCTTTCGGTCGATGGGGGCCGGCGGCGTCTCGGGCACGGCAGTCGGCTCGTCTTCACCCAGGATTTCATCGAGCAGGTCGTCCTCGATCTCCTCCGCCTCGATCAGCCGCTCGGCGAATTCGGGGTCGCTCTGCGCCTGCTCGTCACGCAGCGTTTCAAGTCGGGATCGCAAGGTGTCGAGAGTGGCGGCGATGGCGATCGATGACGAAGCCAGCAGCTTGCGGAGGATCAGCGCAGTCAGGTGCCGCTGCCGCTGGGGCAGTGCGTAGCTGTTCTCGCGCTGGAGGAAGCCGGAGACCGCCTCGTACAGCGCGTGCTCGCCGTCGGTCGGCCGGAAAGGCCGTGTGATCGGCCGCCGCTCGGTGTAGCGGATGTATTCCGTGACCTGGTTGCGCAGGGTGCGCTTGCAGAATCCTGCGAGCCGCTGCCGGAGCGCATCCAGATTGCTGCCGGCGCTGGCGTACTGCGAGCGAAAAGAGTTGACGTCGCCGAACAGGCGCTCGTCGATCAGGGTCGAAAGGCCATACAGCTCGAGCAGCGAGTTTTGAAGCGGTGTTGCGGTGAGGAGGAGCTTGCGGCAGTCCTCGGTCGCCCAGCGGATTCCCTGGCCTACCTTGTTGCTGGGACGGTAGGCGTTGCGGAGCTTGTGCGCCTCGTCGATCACGATCAGGTCCCAGGCAACGGCCTTTAGCCCCTCGCGCAAGGAGTGCGCAAAGTTGAACGACATGATGAGCACCGCACCGGGCGCCAGCGGGTCGCGGCTTGCACGCTGCGCTTCACGGTGCGTCTTCGCATCGAGCACGGTGACCGGCAGGCTGAATTTTTCCTGCAGCTCCAGCGCCCACTGCTTGCGGATCGACGCCGGGCAGATGACGAGCAGCCGCCGCTTGCGCTCGGCCCAGAACTGACACAGCACGATGCCGGCTTCAATCGTCTTGCCCAGCCCCACTTCGTCGGCGAGGATCACACCCCTGGAAAGCGGAGATTGGAGTGCGAACAGCGCGGCCTCGATCTGGTGCGGGTTGAGATCCACCGCCGCATCGAACAGGGACATGGAAAGTCGGTCGATGCCGCTCGCGGCGCGACGCGTGAGATCGTGCGCGAAGTATTTCGCTTGGTGAGGCGTCAGTTGCACGGGAAAATCACTGTCATGCAAGACGAGACGCGGAGAGTAACGCTCGATGCGGGCGCTACCCCTCCTCTTGTTTTCGCGAGCATGCCAGTGAGCGTCGCGCATGCCTCGCGGTTGCTGGAAACGGTTCCTCTCCCCGAGCGCGCGGCCATAGCAGGATTCTACCCGCCATCGGCCCGACACGCGGAGCGGCCGAGGGCACGGGAATACGGCGGGCGATGAGATACTTCGGCGACTCACGAACCTTTGTATCCAAGATCCTTCAGGCGTTTGCGCGCGACCGAGAGTTCTTCTTCAGTAAACAGTCCGGACCACGGGTCCCGCAAGACCAAAGCCCCCATCGAAATGTCGAGGCGGCCCTCCTCCCACAACCGCGTGAGGCCCTCGGGATGACGCGTGGCAGCGAGCAGCGTCTTTGCCGCCGCCAACCCTTCACCCACCAAGGGGGAAGAAGCTATTTTTCAAACCGCGAGTTCGAGTATCTCCGCGACATCATCTGACGGCCGTCAGATGGTCAGGGTGTCGATCAATTCCTTCGCCGTCGCAAGCTTTTCCAGATTCTCCAGCGCCACGATAGACCGCTCCAGGCGCTCGCCCTTGAGTACGCGCGATGCGCAGCCGCGATACTTGCCCAGCAGTTCGTCGCGGGTCATCGGGTTTCCGGGGCTGCCGCGTACCTTTTCCACCGTCTTGGTGAACTTGCGGCCGTCCTTCATCGTGATCGTGACCGGCGACTTGCGGCGCGACACCGCGTCATCGGGCCACTCGGGGTGCGTATTGATCTGCACCTTGTCGAGCGACGCACGCATACGCGAGGAATTGCAGTATTCGTCGGAGAAGGAGTCCAGATCGACGCGGCCGTCGAGCAGCATCGCGGCGAGCACGTAGTCGAGCGAGAATTTGCCGCGGAAGCCCTGCGTGGGCTTGTGGAAACGCACCGTACACAGCAGATCCGGATGCACATCCACCTCGAGCCTGGCGACGTCGTCGAACCTGATGCCGTGCTCCTCGAGGAGTCCGCGCGCGGCGTCAAGCGCGCGGAGATTCCCGCCGCAGCACGGATAGCGCTTGATGGTCAGTCCGGGATCGACGATCGACCAGTGCGTTCCCAGCCCGTCCGCCACCTTGCCGAGGTTGTAATTGCCCGTCCCGTGGAACGCCGAGAAAAAGCCATACTCGCCATCGATGCCGTCGGGATCGGCGAAGTAATCTTTCCTTGCGAGCAGCACCGAGGTTACGCCGGCGCGCGCCGCGTTTCCCGCGTGAATGCCCTTGCCCCACGTGCCGAAGTGTTGGGTGAGGCCGCCGGCGTTGGCAGCCGCGAGCCCGATCGCAACGGCCATCTGCCCGGGATTGAGTCTCACGATGTTGCCTGCCGCCGCTGCCGCTGCCGAGCACCCGTAGAGCGACGTCGGGTGGAAGCCGCGCCGCCGCAGTTCCGGCTCGTGCTGCCGGCCGGAGAGCGACATGCGCTCGAAGACCTCCAGGCCGACGCAGACCGCGGCCGTGAGATCCGCGCCGGTCGCACCCGCTTCCTCGGCCAGCGCCAACGCGGCCGGCAGGATGCAGGCGGTCGGGTGTGAAAACCCGGTATCGTCGTAATCCAGCAGGTGCGAGAGGGAACCGTTGGCCCACGCCGCAGATATGGCGCTGGTGCGAAGGCTTGAGCCGAAGACGCGTGCCTGGGGCGCGCCACCCTGCTCGCGGGTGATATCCAGGACGATGCGCCCCGCCGGTTCGGCCGTCGCCGCGAGCCCAACGCCGGCGCAATCGAGGATATGCCGCTTCGTTGCCGCGATCGCCTCGGCGCTGATGTCGGCGGCGCGAGTCCCGCTGGCGAATTCGGAAAGAATTGTCGTTGCACCCATGTTCATGTCTCCCCGTGACGTACCTGCTCCCGCATGATTGTCAAATGCGCGATTCGACTACTCGGCCTTGATGTTGGCCTCCTTGATGATCCTGGCGTATTTGACGATGTCCGCCTTGAGCATCGCGGCCGTTTGCTCGGTGTTGTTGTAGAAAGGCACAAACCCCTGGGCATCGAGCTTTTGCAAGGTTTCCGGCATGGCCACGAGGTGAACGTCGTGCTCCCGCCGGGGGAGTAGGGGACGATGTAGCGTATCGGCCGGTTCGGATAATCCTGCTGCGCAAGGCCGCCGCCGGCAAGTGTTGTCAATACACCTGCAAGCAATGTCGTTTTCACGGAAGCATATTTCATGGCCTTCGCTCCTGCTGGAACTGTTGAGGTAAAGTTTAGCAACTTATGTGTTGTCACGATCGAGCCCGTCAACACGCAGATGAGGGCCACATGTTGGACGCACGCCGGCTTGAAGCGCAACTTCCAGGTCATGCCCGGCGCCGAGTGGTTGGCGTTGCTTTGCAAACACATTCCCGACCGCTACGAGCACCTGGTGCGCTACGTGGGTTGGTACTCGAATGCTGCCGTATGGAAAAGACCCTTTCGAGACAGACCGAGGCTGGGAGAGCGCTTGCCTTGCTCTGGTGCTTGGCGTAGATTGCCCAGCCACTTGCCGCTGATGTCAGCTTGGATCGCGGTTTTCTCAATTGGGGAGGGGCCAGCATGAATATAAGACTGATCATGCGCACCCGGCGAGCACTTTCGCACGGGCTCCCGGCACACGGATTCGGCCCGGCGGAATCGCGGGCGGATTGATTCTCTTGTCGGTCATCAGGGAGGCGGACGTCGTCGTGGTCGGCGCTGGGAATGCGGCGATGTGTGCCGCGTTCGCGGCGCGGGATGCCGGCGCGAGCGTCATCGTGCTTGAAAGGGCGCCGGAGGCCGAATGCGGCGGCAACAGCGCGTTCACCGGCGGCGCGACGCGCTTCGCGTTCAGGAACGTCGACGAAGTGCGCGAAGTCCTCGATCTTACCGAGGACGAGGTGGCGATCACCGACTTCGGGACCTACACCGAAGAGGAGTTCCTCGAGGACATGGGGCGCTGCACGCAATACCGCTGCGATCCCGACCTGACCGAGATTTTCGTGCGCGAGAGCCGCGCGACGCTCGCGTGGATGAAATCGAAAGGCGTGCGCTTCGATCCGATGTGGGCGCGCCAGTCGCAGAAGATCGACGGGCGCATCAGGTTCTACGCGGGCCTCATCTGCGCCACGTGGGGCGCGGGGCAGGGCCTCGTCGAAAGCCTGCACAAAATCGCGAAGAAAAACGCCATCCCGGTGCTCTACGAGACCGCCGCGACCGGGCTCATCCGTGAGGACGGGGCAGTGCGGGGCGTCGTCGCCGAAACGAACGGCGAGCCGATACGGATCGGCGCGCGCGCGGTGGTGCTCGCCTGCGGCGGTTTCGAGTCGAATGCCGAGATGCGCGCGCGCTATCTGGGGCCCAACTGGGATCTCGCCAAGGTGCGCGGCACTCGCTTCAACATGGGCGACGGCATACGCATGGCGCTCGACGCGGGCGCGATGCCTTTCGGCCACTGGTCCGGCGCGCACGCCGTGGGGTGGGACATGAACGCGCCGCCTTTCGGCGAGCGCGAGATCGGCGATCTTTTCCAGAAGCACAGCTACCCGTACGGGATCATGGTGAACGCCAACGGCGAGCGTTTCGTCGACGAAGGCGCCGACTTCAGGAATTTCACCTACGCGAAGTACGGCGTCGAAGTATTGAAGCAGCCTGGCATGTTCGCGTGGCAGATTTTCGATTCCAAGGTGAATCACCTGCTACGGCACGAGTACCAGATCAAGAAGATCACCAAGGCCGAAGCGCCGACGCTCGAAGGGCTGGTCGAGAAACTCGAAGGGGTGAACACCGCGCGCTGCCTCGAGACGATCGCGCAATACAACAAGGCGGTGCGCCAGGACGTGCCTTTCAACCCGGTGGTCCTCGACGGCCGCGGAACGGCGGGTCTCGCGGTGCCGAAGTCGAACTGGGCGAACGTCCTCGATACGCCGCCGTTCCATGCGTACGCGGTGACCTGCGGGATCACGTTCACGTTCGGCGGCGTGCGCGTTTCTCCGGGCGCTGCGGTGCAGAGCGTGGCCGGCCGCGACATTCCGGGGTTGTATGCCGCGGGCGAAATGGTCGGCGGCCTTTTCTATTTCAACTATCCCAGCGGTACGGGGCTCGTGTCGGGCGCCGTGTTCGGCCGCATCGCCGGCACGCAGGCCGGCAAGCACGCGCGCGAGCACGCGAAGCGATCCGGCGTTTCGGAGGAGAGGCGATGAAACGGCTCATTTTCATGCTGGCGCTCGCGTGGGCGTGGCCGGCGTTCGGACAGGCTTACCCGACCAAACCCGTGCGCATCATCGTGGCGCAGGCGCCCGGCGGCGCGAGCGATCTCCTGATCCGGGTCCTTGGGCGGAAGCTCGGCGAGATCCTCGGGCAGCAGATCATCATCGACAACCGCCCCGGTGCCGGCGCCAACATCGGCGCCGAAGTGGCGGCGCAGGCCGCGCCGGACGGCTACACGCTCTTCATGGTGTCGGCGCCGCACGCCGTCGCGCCGAGCCTATATCGCAAGCTCGGCTACGACCTCGCCCGCGACTTCACGCCGATCACGCTGCTCGGCTCGGAGCCGCTGTGCATGGTCGTGCATCCGTCGCTGCCGCCGAAGACGATCCGCGAGCTGGTCGCGTTTCTCAAGGCGCGGCCGGGGCAGGTGAGCTATGGCTCGACCGGCAATGGCGCGGTCAATCATCTCGCGACCGAGCTCTTCAAGTCGCGCGCGGGCGTCGACATGGTGCACGTTCCGTACAAGGGCAGCGCTTTCGCGATTCCCGACGTCATCAGCGGCGTCGTTCCGGTGCTCTTCGCGAACGTCTCGCCGCTGCAGCCGCACATCCGCTCGGGCAGGCTGCGGCCGATTGCGGTCACCTCGAGCAAGCGCGTGCGTACGCTCCCGGACGTGCCGGCGATCGCCGAATCGGGCTACGCGGGTTACGAAGCGGTGAACTGGTTCGGCCTCGTGGCGCGGGCGCGCACGCCGGACGAAATCGTTCGCAAGCTGAACGGGGCGATCAGGCAGAGCCTCGCTTTGCCGGAAGTGCGCGAGTTCTACGAGAAGCGGGGCGCCGACCAGATGTCGGGCACGCCGGAGGAGATGCGCGCGTTTCTCCAGAGCGAGACCGCGAAGTGGGCCGCCGTGGTGAAAGCTTCGGGTGCAAGGATCGATTGACGGGAGGCGCGATGGGACAAACGATCGCGGAAAAGCTGTTGTCGCGGCACAACCTGACGCAGGAGCCCGTGAAAGCGGGCGACATCGTCGACGCCCGCATCGACGGCGCGATGTGTCATTACCACTTCATGGACGTCCACAAGCTCGCTGTGCAGGCGGGCTTCACCGAAGGCATCCCGCGCATCTGGGACCCCGACAAGGTTTTCTTTCTCGTCGATCACCACCAGCCCGCGTTGAGCCAGTCGATCGCCGACGACAACGCGGCGATTCGTAAACAGGCGGAAAGGCTGGGCGTAAAGATCTACTACGAAGAGCCCGGCATCGCGCACCAGATGATCCTCGACTACGGTCTCGCGCGGCCGGGTGAGCTCGTCGTCGGCATGGATTCGCACACGATCGGCTACGGCGCGCTCAACGTGGGGGCGACCGGCATCAGCCGCAACGATCTCATGTACGCCATGATTTTCGGCGAGCTCTGGTTCCAGGCGCCGTCCACGGTAAAGGTGGTGCTGAACGGCAGGCAGCCCGGCTATCCGATCGCCAAGGACATCATGCTCTACCTCGCCGGCAAGTACGGCGACGACTTCGCGCAGAACATGTCGATCGAGTTCGCGGGATCGCTCGTTCCGCAACTCAGCATCGACGGCCGCGCGTGCCTCGCGACGCACGGCGTGGAAGTCGCGGCGAAGTTCGCGATATTCGACGCGGACGAGAAGACCCGCGATTTCCTGAGCGGCCGCACCGACCAGGCCTATACATCGCTCGCGGCCGACGCGGACGCCGAATACGAGAAGGAAATCGTGGTGAACGTCGACGAGATGCCGTTCGTCGTCGCGAAGCCGCACCAGTTCGGCAACGTCGTGCCGGTCGACGACGTCAAAGGCGTGCGCATCGACCAGGCGCTCATCGGATCGTGCGCGAACGGGCGTTACGAGGACATCGAGATCGCGGCGCGCATGCTGAAAGGGCGCAAGGTCGCCAAAGGCGTGCGCTTCGTCCTCTCGCCCGCCTCGCAGCAGGTCTATCTGCAATGCCTCAAAGCCGGCCTTGTCGAGCAGCTCATCGAGTCGGGCGCGCAGGTGGTGACGCCGGGCTGCGGCGTGTGCCAGCCTAAAGTCGGCTTCGTGTCGGCGGGGGAAGTTTGCATCACCGCGACCACGCGCAACTTCAAGGGGCGCAAAGGCAGCCCCGATGCGGATCTCTATCTCGGCGGCCCGCTCACCGTGACCGCCGCGGCGATCGCGGGCGAGATCGTGAATCCGAAAGAGGTTTTCCATGAGCTTTGATCTGAACAGCGTCATCACGGGCCGGGTCTGGAAATTCGGCGACTCGATCGAGACCGACGCGATCAATCCCTATTACCGCTACCCGTCGATGGAAGAGCTCAAGAAGCACACGATGGAGGTCTACCGGCCCGAGTTTCCGCACGAGGCGAAGCCGGGAGACATCATCGTCGCGGGGCGCAACTTCGGCTGCGGCTCGCATCGCCCGGGTCTGGTGCTGAAGGAGATCGGGATCGCCGCGATCGTCGTCGAGTCCGCGTCGAGGCTGTTTCTGCGCAACAGCATCGCTTTGCCGATGCCGATCTTCATCGCGCCCGGAGTCGGCGAGCTCGTCGCGGACGGCGAGACGCTCGAAGTCGACTACCGCAACACCCGGCTTCGCAACGTCACGACCGGCGCGACGGGGGCGCTGCGCAAATATCCGCCGACGATCGAGGCGATCTTCGCAGCCGGCGGGCTCGGGGCGTTCACGCGGCGCCGCTACCTGGCCGAGCTGGCGGCGCAGGCTTCCCCCACCCTCGATCCCGCTCCCGAAGGGAGAGGGAAGAGTCGCCCTCTCCTCGGGAGAAGGGTGGGGATGAGGGAAAAACAAAGGTTCTCGGCAAGCTCAAAGAACGGAGAGGAACTGTGAGTATGTCTAAAAAAGTCATGGTCGCAGCGCTCACGGCGCTGTCGATCCAGTCGATCGCGGCCCACGCGCAGCAGAGCGCGGCGAGCTATCCGACCAAGCCGCTGCGTTTCGTCGTCGGCCTCGCGCCGGGCGGGGCGACCGACATCGTGGCGAGGCTGATCGGACAGAAGCTCACAGAAGCGCTTGGCCACACGGTGATCGTCGATAACCGCGCCGGTGCGGCGGGATCGATCGCCGGCGCGATCGTAGCGAAGGCGACGCCGGACGGCTACACGCTGCACGTCGTGTCCAGCAGCTTCGCCATCAATCCCAGCCTCCACGACCTGCCGTTCGACACCCTCAAGGATTTCGCCCCGATCTCTCTCATCGCGCAAGCGCCTTTCCTGCTGGTTACGACACCGTCGCTGCGCGTCGAGTCGGTGAAAGACCTGATCGCGCGCGCGAAAGCGAAGCCCTCCACGATGCATTTTTCCTCCGGCGGATACGGCGGCTCCGGACACCTTGCAGGCGAGCTCTTCAAGCGCATGGCCGGCATCCAGGTCGACCACGTGGCGTTCCGCGGCGGCTCACCGTCGGTGCAGGCGGTGATCGCGGGGCAGGTGCACATGACGTTCTCGGCGATCGTCGCCGGCCTTCAGTATTGGAAAGCCGGCAGGCTGCGCGCGCATGGCGTGACCAGCGCCAAACGCTCGAAGGCTGCGCCGGAGCTGCCGACGATCGCCGAAGCGGGCGTGGCTGGCTATCAGGTTCTCACGTGGTACGGAATTCTCGCGCCGGCGCGTACCCCGCGGGAAATCGTCGCAAAGCTGAGCGGCGCAGTCTCGAAGATCGTGAGCTCGCCGGAGATCGAGCAGAAGTTTCTGAACGACGGCGCCGAGCCGGTCGGCAGCACGCCGGAGGAGTTCCGGCGGCACCTCGTGGACGAGATTGCCCGCATCGAGAAACTGGCGAAAGAAATCGGCCTCAAGGCCGGAAAGAAGTAATCAAAGGGAGAGAGTTGGATCCGATTCTGAACAGCTTCGCGGAGTTTGCGAGCACTCTATCCTATCGCGACCTGCCGGCGAACGCCGTGAAAGCGGGGAAGGAGCGCCTGCTCGATGCGCTGGGGTGCGCGCTCGGCGCATACGACTGCGAGACGGCGACGCTCGGCCGGTCGCTCGCGGGGCCTGCGGCGCGGCCGGAGCTCGCCGGGCGCCTGCTTGGATCGAGGGAGCTCGCGGCGGCCGATGCCGCCGCTTTCGTCAATTCGTGCATGATCCGCGACCTCGACTTCAACGATACCTATCCGGGCGGCCACCCGAGCGACAGTCTCGGCGCGCACTTCGCCGTCGCGCCGCAGATCGGCGCATCGGGCGAGCGGCTGATCGCTGCAACCGTCGTCGCGTACGAGATCTTCATCCGCCTCCAGATGAAAGCGCAGCTCCGCGAGAAAGGGTGGGACCAGGGTTTCGGCATCAGTGTTGGCGCCGCCGCCGGTCTTGCCAATCTCATGGGTCTGAGCCGCGATGTCGCGCAGCACGCGATCGCGATCACCGCGGTGGCGAACATGCCGATGCGCGCGAGCCGCGCCGGCCAGCTCTCGATGTGGAAAGGCGCGGCGACGGCTTATGCGGTGCGCAACGCGGTGTTCGGCGTGCAGCTCGCGGCTGGCGGCATGACCGGACCCGAGGCGCCTTTTTCGGGGCGACACGGGCTTACGGATCTCATTTCCGGGCCGATCGAGCTGCCGCCTTTCGGCACGGCACCCGAGAACTTCTTCATCCCGCGCGCGAAAATCAAGTTCTGGCCGGTGGTGTACAACATGCAGGCGCTGGTGTGGGCTGCGATCGAGCTGCGAAAACAGGTCGATGTCGAAAAGATCGAGAGCATCGACGTCGAGACCTACTGGTCGGCGTGGCACGAAAGCGGCAGCGAACCGGCGAAATGGGACCCGACGACGCGTGAAACCGCCGACCACAGCCTCCCTTACATCCTCGCGTGGACGCTGCGCCACGGGCTCATCGACCACCATGCTTTCGTTCCCGAGGCCTATCTCGATCCTTCGATCCGGCCGTTGATGAATTGCGTCACGGTGCGCGTCGACGACGCGTTCGAAAAGGATTTTCCGCGCGTCGTACACATGCGGGTGACCGCGAAGGACCACGCAGGGAAAACGTATCAGGCGTACGTGGTGAACCCGCTCGGGCACGAAGACAATCCTGTTTCTGCGGCCGAGCTCGCCACGAAATTCCTGCGTCTCGCGGAGCCGAGGCTTGGCAAGAACCGTGCGACTGCGGCGCTCGAGCTGTGGCAGAACATCGACAGAGCGGCGAACGTGAAGCCGGCCTTCGATGCGGCGGTGGTGAGCTGACTGGGCAGTGGCATGAACCCGCACTACGAGCGGGACTTGCGACGCTCACGATAACGGAGGAGGAGCAGCATGCAACTTGCGTATGCACTGGGTCTCATCCTGAGCGCGCTTTCGTTCGTTCCCGGCGCTTACGCCGCCGCTCAGAATTATCCGAATCGCCCCATCCGTTTCATTCTGCCGTTCGCGCCGGGCGGCGGCACCGACGTCGTCGCGCGGCTATTCGCCGAGCGCGTGGCGCAGGACCTCGGCCAGCAGGTGGTGATCGACAACCGTCCGAGCGCGGGCGGAATCGTCGGCACGCAGATGGGGGTACGGGCCGAGCCCGACGGTTACACGCTCGTCATGGGTTTGCCCGTCACCATCACGGTCGCGCCGGCGCTTTTCAAGAAGCTGCCGTACGATCCGCTCAAGGATCTCGCACCGGTGGGGCTCGCAGGAATGTCGGCGTACGTGCTCTCGGTGCACCCGTCGGTGCCGGCGAAATCGGTCGGCGAGCTGATCTCACTTGCGAAAGCGAAGCCCGGCCAGTTGCGCTACGCGGCGGGAACCGTCGGCGCCGGCAATCACCTCGCCGCGGAGCTTTTCAAGTCGATGACGCGCACCGATCTGCTTTACGTGCCTTACAAAGGCGGCGGGCCGGCGCTGATCGGGGTCTTCAGCGGCGAAGCGCAAGTGATCTTCGGCAGCATGCTGACGACGGTAGGGCACGCGCGTTCGGGCAAGCTGAGAGCGCTCGGCGTCACCAGCCTCACGCGCGCGACTGCACTGCCGGACGTGCCGACCATCGCCGAAGCCGGCGTGCCGGGCTACGAAGTGCCGGTGTGGTTCGCGATCTTCGTGCCGCGCAAAACGCCCGCGGCGATCGTGTCGCTGCTGAATGCGGAGATCCAGAAGCTCGCCAGCGATCCGCGCGCGAAAGCGAGTCTCGCCAAGCAGGGCTTCGAGGCGCGGTCGAGCACGCCGCAGGCGCTCACGAAGATGATGCAGGCGGAAACCGCGAAGTGGGCGCGGGTAGTCAAGGAGTCGGGGGCGAAGGTGGAGTGAAAGACGACCGATCACAGCGTCGGGTCACTCCTGCCTGATGCCCGCGTCCTTCATCACTCGAACCCAGCGCTGAAGCTCGGCCGCGACGATCTTGCGTAGCTGCTCGGGGGTCGTGGGCGCGGGCTCGAGCGCGGCGCTGGCGAGGCGGGTGCGCATGTCGGGTGAGGCGATCGCGCGCGTGAGCTCGGCGTGGAGTTTCTTTAACCGCTGCTGTCAGCTTGGATCGCGGTTTTCTCAATTGGGGAGGGGCCAGCATGAACATAAGACTGATGATGCGTACCCGGCGAGCACTTTCGCACCGGCTCCCGGCGCACAGACTCGGCCCGGCGGAATCGCGGGCGGATTGATTCTCTTATCAGTTATTCCAAGATATAATCTGATGCCTTATTTGCGGCGCCGCGTCGCTCGACACCGCCCCGACAGGAAGCACAACGTGGAGGAGTGGAGGAGATGACACATCAGATCATCCGAGGAATATTGCTGGGCTCGGCCTTGGCGCTCGGCGCCGCTGGTACAGCCCGTGCCCAGGACGATTATCCGAATCGGCTGATACGCTGGATCGTGCCGTACTCGCCCGGCGGGAGCACTTCGTGGACGGCCCGCCTGGTCGGCGAGCACCTGACCAAGGTCTGGGGTCAACAAGTGCTGATCGACAACCGGCCCGGCGCCAACACGGTGATCGGGACAGAGGCTGCGGTGAGATCCAAGCCGGATGGCTACACCCTGATCTACATCGGCAGCGCGCTCTGCTCGAACGTGACGCTGGTAAAAAACCTGCCGTATGACACCATCAAGGACATTGCGCCCATCGCGACCGTGTCCGGTTACGAGAATCTGTTCGTCGTCCACCCCGCCCTGCCCGTCAAGACGGTGAAGGAGTTCGTCGCCCTGGCGAAGCGCCGCCCCGGCGAACTCATGTACGCGTCGTCGAGCTACGGCGGGTCCACCAATCTCGCGCCACGGTTGTTCAACATGGTGGCCAAGATCGAGACCACGCAGGTTCCGTACAAAGGTGCCGGCAATGCCATGATCGACGTGCTCGGCGGCCAGGTCCAGTACTTCATGTCCGTTCCGGTCAATATCGTCGCTCACGTGCGCGCCGGCAAGCTTCGCGCGCTCGCCGTCACCGGAGATAAGCGGATCAGCGCCTTCCCCGACGTGCCGAGCATGGCCGAACTGGGGTACCCGGAGGTGAGTCTGAAAACCTGGCAAGGCGTTGGCGCCCCCGCGGGGACGCCTAAGGCGATCGTCGACAAGATCGCCGCTGAAGTCGAGAAGCTCGTGGCCATGCCGGAGACACAGAAGATGCTCGATGCGCAAGGATTCGTTCCTTACTACAACGGCCCGGAGCGGACAGGCGAAATGATCAAGCA
Organism: Betaproteobacteria bacterium RIFCSPLOWO2_02_64_14; assembly: GCA_001770325.1. Lineage (GTDB taxonomy): Bacteria > Pseudomonadota > Gammaproteobacteria > Burkholderiales > SG8-41 > DSOT01. The sequence continues at coordinate 1,808 of MEQT01000207.1, read as the reverse complement.
GGACATCGCCCGCTTCGGTAAGATCATCAAGTCGGCCAACATCAAGTACCAATAAGTTCGGTCACCCCCTGACCACACCGACGCGGCGGCGCCAGGCGCTTGCCGCGTTTCTTCCGCGATATCACCCGTCCCGCTTGTCGTCAACGCACAGCGCCACAGCGACTGTAGACCGATCGCGCTGATACGCATAGCGCTCGGGTGGGCGTAAGTTGACGTGGATCTGTCACCAGCTGATGCCCTGCCGGAGGCATTGATGTAAAGTTCAGCAAGTGAGGATCTCATGTCCGACGATATCGCGTGGCAATTCGAGGCAGTAAACGGGCACCAACTGGTGCGAAACGGACTTGCGTTTCTGGAAAGTGACGCGCCCAGGACCTTGGAAGAACAGAAGGCGATGACGGTCATCCCGGCGCCACCGTTCAAGGAGCAGGCGCGCGCGGAGTTCTTCCGGGCGCGACTGGCAAGCGCCGGTCTGCGCGAAGTCCGCATCGATGCCGAGGGCAACGTGATCGGCATACGCCGTGGCAGAGGCGGGCCGACGCTCGTGCTCTCGGCGCACATCGACACGGTGTTTCCGGAGGGCACGGATCTCACGATCACCGAGAAAGCCGGCCTGCTTATTGCGCCGGGCATCCGGGATGACAGCCGGGGGCTCGCGGCGGTGCTGTCGGTTGCGCGCGCATTAGCCGAGACGGGATTGAAGACCGGAGGCGACATCTGGTTCGTCGGCACCGTCGGCGAGGAGGGCCTGGGCAACCTGCGCGGAGTGCGGGCGCTGTTTTGCGACCACGCGGCGATCGACGGATTCATCTCGATCGATGGCGGCGACATGGGGCGCGTGGTGACGGGCGCCACGGGAAGCCGGCGCTTTCGGGTGAGCTACAAGGGGCCGGGTGGCCACAGTTTCGGCGCGTTCGGACTGCCGAGCGCGGTGCACGCCCTGGGCCGGGCGATCGCGAAGATTTCCGAGATGCGCACGCCGCAGGTCCCGAAGACCACCTTCAACGTGGGGCGGGTGCGTGGCGGAACCGGCGCGACCGCGATCGCGGAGGATGCCGTGATGGACCTCGACCTGCGTTCAAACTCCGGCGAGGAACTGGAAAAGATCGCAGCGCACGCGCTCGCGCTGATCGGCGAGGCCGCGCGGGAAGAGAACGCGCGCTGGAACTCTGATCGTCTCACGGTGGCAACAGAAGACCTCGGCGCCCGGCCGGCCGGAGCACAGCCCACGGATCTCCCGATCGTGCGCGCCGCCGTCGCATCCCTCAATTCCCTGGGCATCAGCGAAGTTCAGTATGTCGCCAGCTCGACCGACTGCAACATTCCGATCAGCCTGGGCATCCCGGCAGTCGCGCTGCCCGGCGGCGGAAGAAGCGGCGGCAATCATTCCCTGACCGAGTGGTACGACCCGCGCCTGGGCCATCTCGGGCCGCAGAATGCATTTCTCACGGTGCTGACCCTGGTGGGGATCGATGGCGTGACGCAACCGGCATTACTGCGGCGGTCCGACGCGAGAATTTCGCGCACATGAAAGCAATTTGCCGCTGATGTCAGCTTGGATCGCGGTTTTCTCAATGGGGGAGGGGTCAGCATGAACATAAGCGAGCACGGCAAATGACAAGAGCAGAGAAGCCGGAAACGGTTGATCGGGAGCTCGTCGACATTGCGAAATACGTCTGCGAGTACAGGGTCGAAGATCAGAACGCCTATGCGGCGGCGCGCAGGTGTCTCGTCGATGCGCTGGCGTGTGCGTTCTGGGCATGGGAGCACCCCGAGTGCACGAAGCTGCTTGGGCCGATTGTGCCGGG
>MEQT01000206.1:2602-10890 GCA_001770325.1 Betaproteobacteria bacterium RIFCSPLOWO2_02_64_14 | reverse complement strand
GGAGGCAAGCATCGACCGCGGGGAGATCCGGGCCGGCAGGCGCTCCGAGCCGGTGAGCGAGATCGAGCTGGAACTGAAATCGGGCGATGCCTGGCGGCTCTACGAACACGCGCTCCGTCTGCTGAAGATCGCCCCGCTGCGCGTGGAGAACCGCTCCAAGGCGGAGCGCGCTTATGCGCTCGCGCGCCCGAAACGTACCGCGCCGGCCAGGTCAGGCGTGCCCGCCATCGTGCCCGCCATGAAGGTGGGCGAAGCATTCAAGGCAATCGCGTCGGTCGCGCTCGTTCATCTGCAGGCCAACGAACCGGGCACGCTCGCGGGGCATGATCCCGAGTACCTGCATCAGATGCGCGTTGCGCTGCGGCGGCTGCGCTCGGCGTTTCGCGTGTTCGCGCCAGCTCTGGCAGAGACGGCGACGTCCGCACTGGTGTCCGAGTTCCGGTGGCTCGCGCGCGCGCTCGGTCCGGCGCGCGACTGGAATGTGTTCATGAGCGAGACGCTGCCGCCGGTCGTGGACGCGTTTTCGGGGCATACCGGGCTGGCGGACTTTGCGGACGCTTGTGCGCGCCAGGAGCGCGACACCGCCCGCAGGGCCCGGCGGGCAGTCGGCTCCGTGCGATATCACCGCATGTTGTTGCAGCTTGGCGGCTGGTTTGCCAGGGAGGCATGGCGCGCGGCGGCCGAACCTTCCGCGCTGGAACGGCTGGACGGCCCGGTGACCGACTTCGCGGTCACCGTTCTGGAGGAGCGTTACGCAGTGGTGAGAAAGCGCGGTCGCCGGCTCGAGCGCCAGTCTGCCGCGCAATTGCACCGGCTGCGCATCGCGATCAAGAAGCTGCGCTACGCGACGGACTTCTTCGGCGCGCTGTTCCCCCACGCGGAGGTGCGCCGCACCCTGTCGCGCCTTGCACGGCTGCAGGACATACTGGGCGCCATGAACGACGCGACCACCGCCGGGCAGCTCGCGCGGCACGCGTTGGGAGAGCAGCCGGAAAAAGTCGCAGCCGAGGCTTATGGTATCTTAATCGGATGGGGTCGCGGGCGGGCGGCGGCGCTCCGAGCCGAATTGCTTGAAGCGTGGCGCGCCTATCGCGACTGTGGCAGGTGCTGGCGATCCTGAACGAGGAGGCGGAACCCGGTATGGAGCTGATTCTGTGGCGTCACGCCGACGCGGAAGATGGCGCGCCGGATGCCGAGCGCCGCTTGACCAGCAAGGGCGTGCGGCAAGCGGAGCAGATGGCGAAATGGCTCAAGGAACGTCTGCCCAGGGAAACCGTGGTACTGGCGAGCCCGGCCCGGCGCGCACAGGAGACGGCACAGGCGCTCACGCCGAAGTACGAGATCCGCAGTGAGCTGGATACCGGGAGGCCGCCGCGATCGGTGCTGAAGGCGGTCGCATGGCCGCGCGGCGAGCGCACCGTCGTCGTCGTCGGTCACCAGCCCACGCTGGGAGAAATTGCCGCCCTCCTGCTCACCGGCAGCGCGCTGGCGTTGAGTGTGCGCAAGGGCGCGATCTGGTGGGTCGCGCGGCGGCCGCGCGATGAAACTACGGTTTTACGCGCGGTCATCTCCCCGGATCTTCTGTAAGGAGAAACAAATGTTCGAATCGGCAAACCTGCGTCATCGCGTCAACAAGGCGACGTATCGTCGCGAAGAAGCGAAGCTGCGCGAGGCGCTGCTCAATGCGCAGTACGACCTCAAGGAAAACAGCCGTTTTCCGGTACTGATTCTGATCGCGGGCGTGGAGGGCGCCGGCAAGGGCGAGACTGTCAATCTGCTCAACGAGTGGATGGACCCGCGGCACATCGAGGTGAGCGGCTTTGCCGAGCCCTCCGACGAGGAGAACGAGCGTCCGCGCATGTGGCGTTACTGGCGGGCGCTGCCCCCCAAGGGCAAGATCGGCATCTTTTTCGGCGCATGGCATACCCAGCCGATCGTCGATCGCGTGCAGGGGCGGATCGGCACCGGCAAGCTCGACCAGCACATCGCGGACATCCTGCGTTTCGAGAAAATGCTCACCGACGAGGGCGTGCTGCTGCTCAAGTTCTGGTTGCACCTGTCGAAGGCGCAGCAGAAAAAACGGCTCAAGGCGTTGGAAAAGGATCCCAAGACGCGCTGGCGCGTATCCAAGACCGACTGGGAACTGTTCAAACTCTATGACAGGTTCGGGCGCGTGTGCGAGCCGTTTCTGCGCAAGACCAGCACAGGCGAAGCGCCGTGGCTGGTGGTGTCGGGCCTCGATCCCGAGTACCGCAGCCTCACCGTTGGCAAGACCTTGCTCGCCGCGCTGCGTGAGCGGCTGGATGAGAAAAAGGCGAAAGGCCTGCCTGACAAGAATTTGCCGCTGCTACCTTCAGTCGACAAGGTCAACGTGCTGCGCGCGCTTGAACTCGATCAGGAGATGTCGAAAGAGGTTTACGCCAAGCAATTGGAGAAATGGCAGGGGCGGCTCGCGCTGGCGTTGCGACAGCCACGGTTCAAGGAAATCTCGGTGGTTGCCGTGTTCGAGGGCAACGACGCAGCCGGCAAGGGCGGGGCGATCCGGCGCGTCACCAGCGCGCTCGATGCGCGGCGCTACAAGACGATATCCGTGGCCGCGCCGACCGAGGAAGAGCGCGCGCAACCCTACCTGTGGCGCTTCTGGCGCCATATTCCGCGGCGGGGCCGCTTCGTGATCTTCGATCGTTCGTGGTACGGGCGGGTGCTCGTCGAACGCGTCGAAGGCTTCTGCACCGAGGCCGACTGGATGCGCGCCTATACCGAGATCAACGATTTCGAGCAGGAGCTGGTGCGCAACGGGATCGTGGTCGCCAAGTTCTGGCTCGCCACCAGCAAAGAGGAGCAATACAAACGATTCAAGGCGCGCGAACAGGTGAGCTTCAAGCGCTTCAAGATCACCGCCGAGGACTGGCGCAACCGCAAGAAGTGGGAACAGTACGAACTCGCGGTGTGCGACATGGTCGATCGCACCTCGACCGGAATTGCGCCGTGGACGCTGGTCGAAGCCAACAACAAGTATCACGCGCGCGTCAAGGTCCTGACGACACTGGTGCACGCGGTCGAAGGCGCGCTGGAGGCAGCGAAGAAGGGTTAGAACCTTCTAGCTCGCGAGGGCGAGCTCGCTGGCGGACTCCAGTTCATCGAGGCCGGGGATCCTGATCTCGATTCCGACCCTTTCCCATTCACGGACCTCGGCGCCGAGTGCGTGCACGGTAAGGGGGTTCTTGGCCAGCCATTCCCCGTCCAGCGCGAAGCGGAATTTCCGGCCCTGGATCCTCGCCTGGATGGAGGGCACGCCGACGTCCGCGCGGCCGCGGCTGAACAGCACCGCGAGCCGCAGGGCGAGCGCAATCACGACATCGTTGCCATCGTCGAGACTGTCGTAGATCTTTTTGAGTGAGCGGCGGTGCGCCAGCACCAGGCGCGCGAGCCGGTTCTGCTCGTCGCGCGAAAAACCCGGCATGTCGGCGCTGCCGATGATATAGGCCGAATGCTTGTGGTACCCGCTGTAGGAGACGGAAATGCCGATCTCGTGCAGCTTGGCGGCCCACGCGATGAGCAGCGGCGCGCTGTCGTCCACCTCTTTTGCGTCGGCGGTGAGTTTTTCGTAAAGGCTCTGCGCCAGCGCTCCCACCCGCCGGGCCTGCAGCGCATCGACGTGGTAGCGCTGCATGAACTGCGCGACCGTCACGTCGCGCATGTCCCGGCGATGGATGCGGCCCAGCATATCGTAGAGCACGCCTTGCCGCATGGCGCCGGTGGCCGCCACCATCGACTCGATGTCGAGTTCCGAGAGCACCGCGCCCATGATCGCCACGCCGCCGGGTAGCACCGGGATGCGGTCGGGCTTCAACCCGGCGAGTTCGGCGCGGTTCACGTCGCCGCACTTGATCAAATAGCCGCGCAAACCCTCCACGCCGGCGGGGGTGATGGAACCTTCATCGAATCCGTTGAGTTGCAGGATCTCGGCGATGGCCCGCACCGTCCCGGACGACCCGATCGCCTCCTGCCAGTTCCGGCGCGAGAAGCCCCGCGCCATCGGTTGCAGTTCCTCGCGCGCGGCGAGTTCCGCCGCCTTCATCGCAGACTTCGTTACCTTGCCGTCGGGGAAAAAGCGCAGGCTGTAGCTCACGCAGCCCATGAACAGGCTGTCGAGCTTTTGCGGCTTGTAGCCGCTGCCGATGATGAATTCGGTCGATCCGCCGCCGATATCCACCACCAGCCGCCTGTCCCGGGACGCGGGCAGGCCGTGTGCGACCCCGACGTAGATGAGCCGCGCCTCCTCGCGCCCCGCTACCACCTCGATCGGAAATCCGAGCGCTGTCCGGGCCTTCTTCAGGAACGCCACTGCATTCTTTGCGACCCGCAGCGTGTTGGTGCCAACCGCCCGCACGGTGTGCGGATCGAACCCGCGCAATCTCTCGCCGAAACGCTGCAGGCAGACGAGCGCGCGCTCCTGCGATGCGTCGTCGAGCAGCTTGTCCTCACCCAGGCCCGCACCCAGCCGCACCGGCTCGCGCAGCGAATCAAGCGGATAGATCTGGTCGCCTACCACGCGCCCGATCTGGCAGTGAAATGAATTCGAGCCCAGGTCGACCGCGGCGAGCGTCGAATACTCAGCCATCGCAGGAGATGCCTGAAGGCTGGATTGAGAGGGGTGGCGGGGCCGCGGCCCCGTCGGTATCAAGCGGGGCGGAAGGCCATGTCCCGGGGGCGGGGACGGTGTTTCTAGGCGGGTGCGCTGCCATCTCGCCCGCGTTTGCCCTTGTAGGTCATTGCTGTTGTCGGTTTTCGCCGCGTCCTCGAACCTTGTGCAGTATAAGCAATCCCGATGCCGGACACCAGAACACAGGGTGAATCGTAGGTTGGGGTGATCAGCGAGAACCCCAACACGTGGCAATCGTTGCGGTGCGATTGTTGGGGTTCGCCTCGCTCACCCCAACCTACGCGCGGCGGGTCAGCGTCTCGACGCCGCGCGCGGTGCCGAGCACCAGCACGTCGGCGCCGCGCCGTGCGAAGAGCCCGTTGGTGACGACACCGTCGATCTGGTTGAGCGCCGTCTCCAGCTCCACGGGCCTCAGGATATCGAGATTGTGCACGTCGAGTATGACGTTTCCGTTGTCGGTGACAACGCCCTGGCGCCACGCCGGCTGGCCGCCGAGCTTGACCAGTTCGCGCGCGACGTACGAGCGCGCCATGGGGATGACTTCGACCGGCAACGGAAACTTGCCGAGCACATCGACGAGCTTGGTCTCATCAGCGATGCACACGAACTTGCGCGCGACTGCCGCCACGATCTTCTCGCGGGTCAACGCTCCGCCGCCGCCCTTCACCATGGCGAAGTGGCGGGTGATCTCGTCGGCGCCGTCCACATATACGGGCAGGTCCCCGACGGCATTGAGGTCCAGCACCGGGATGCCAAGCTGCTTCAACCGCTGGGCCGTCGCCTCGGAACTCGCCACCGCGCCTTCGAACTTGTGTTTGATGCGCCCGAGCTCGGCGATGAAGAAGTTGGCGGTCGAGCCGCTTCCCACGCCGATCACATCTTCCGCCGTCACGTAGGCCAATGCCGCGCGCGCCGCGGCCTGCTTCATCTCGTCCTGGGTCATGGGTGGCGATGGTAAACGGTAAACGGTGAACGGTAAATGGCTCAAACGTGGTATTCCTGCTAACCTAAACATTGTGTTGCCGCCAGGCACGGCATGAAGAAAATCGACTACCTCACGCGCATACTCAACGCGCGCGTCTACGACGTGGCGATCGAGTCCCCGCTCGAACTCGCGCCGGGGCTCTCGCGCCGCACCGGCAACAGCGTGCTCCTCAAGCGCGAGGACCTGCAGCCGGTGTTCTCGTTCAAGCTGCGGGGGGCCTACAACAAGATGGCAGGGCTGCCGCGGCAGCGCTTGCGGCGGGGCGTCATCGCGGCGAGCGCCGGGAACCACGCACAGGGCGTGGCGCTTGCGGCGCAAAGGCTTGGTTGCAAGGCCGTAATCGTGATGCCGGTCACCACCCCGCGGATCAAGGTGGACGCGGTGGCGGCGCGCGGCGCGACAGTGGTGCTAAGAGGGGATTCGTACGACGAGGCGTATGTCTACGCCCGCCGGCTTGGACGCGAGAGGCGTCTCGTTTTCGTGCATCCGTATGACGACCCCGCGGTGATCGCTGGCCAAGGCACGGTCGGCATGGAGATTTTGCGCCAGCATACCCGGCCGATCGACGCCATATTCGTTGCGGTGGGCGGTGGCGGGTTGATCTCGGGCATCGCGGCCTACGTGAAGCGCCTGCGCCCCGCGGTTCGGATCATCGGCGTGGAACCGGTCGACGCCGACGCCATGGCGCGTTCGCTCAAGGCGGGACGCCGGGTGCGGCTCGATCACGTGGGCATTTTCGCCGACGGCGTCGCGGTGAAGCAGGTCGGGAAGCTAACGTTCGAACTGTGCCGCGAACTGGTGGACGAGATGGTGCTGGTCGATACCGATGAAATCTGCGCGGCGATCAAGGACGTATTCGAAGATACCCGTGTCGTGCTGGAACCGGCGGGAGCGCTCGCGATCGCCGGCGCCAAGGCGTGGGTCGAGCGCACCGGCGCGCGCGGCAAGACACTGGTTGCCGTCGCCTGCGGCGCGAATACCAATTTCGACCGCCTGCGCTTCATTGCCGAACAGGCGGAGCTGGGGGAGCACCGGGAGGCGATACTGGCGGTGACCATCCCCGAGCGGCCCGGCAGCTTCAAGAAATTCTGCGCGACGCTTGGCGCACGCAACATTACCGAGTTCAACTATCGCATCGCCGACTCCCGCGATGCGCACATCTTCGTCGGGATCGAGGTCGCGAACCGGGACGAAACCGGCCGCATCGTGCGCAACCTGGAGCGCCACGGGCTGAAAACCCTCGATCTTTCCGACAACGAAATGGCGAAGCTCCATGTCAGGCACATGGTCGGGGGACGCGCGCCGTGGTCCGGTGACGCGCGAGCCACCCGCCGGGCGAACGAACTGCTCTACCGATTCGAGTTTCCGGAGCGCCCCGGCGCATTGATGCGATTTCTGTCCAACATGCGCGGCGACTGGAATATCAGCCTGTTTCATTACCGCAACCAGGGCGCGGACTACGGGCGCGTGCTGGTCGGCATCCAGGTACCGCCGCGGGAGATGGGTGAATTCCGGCGTTTCCTCGCGCGGCTCGGTTATCCCTGTACGCAGGAAACACGGAATCCCGCCTACCGGCTGTTTCTCGGCTGATCCACCCGCCCGTTTCCGCGCGCGTCGGGTCAACGCCGGCCCTCACGGCGCGTTGGGGAATGTGCTCGCGGCTGAGGAAAACGGCTAAAATGAAGCCCGCCGGGAAAGGTCTCGCGTCGTATATGAGAGAGCTGTGTTTCATGTTCCTTCTGTTAGCCGCGCTGTCGGCACACAGCGCGGCTCCCGAGAGCGAGTTTCTCGCCGCGCGTGAGGCGTTTCGCGCAGCAAACCTCAAGAAACTTGAAACCCATGCCGCGCGCCTGAAAGGGCACGTACTCGAACCCTACGTCAACTACTGGCGCCTGCGCCTGCGGCTCGAGTCGGCGAATCCCGAGGATATCCGCGCCTATATCAACGCCAACAACGACACGCCATTATCCGACCTGCTGCGCAGCAACTGGCTGAAATCGCTCGCCCGCAAGCAGCGCTGGGAGGCCTTCGATGCCGAATATCCACGCATGGTGCGGGAAGACATCGAGCTGACCTGCTATGCGCTTCAGTCGAAGATGCGCACCAACGCGTCGACGGCGCGCACCGAGGCCCGACCGCTGTGGTTCGTCGCGCGCGCTCTGCCTGAGAGCTGTAACCCGCTCTTCAGCGAACTGATCGCCGCGAAGCAGCTTTCCGATGACGATCTGTGGACCCGCATCCGACTTACCCTGGAAATCGGACAGATAGGGCTTGCGCAGCGAATAGGCGAACTCCTGCCGGCCGGGCAGGCGCCGGACGCCAAGTTGCTGACGGCGATTGCCGCGAATCCGGGCAACTACCTCGAGAGGAAAAACCTCGACATGACAACCCGGGCCGGGCGCGAAACCACGATGTTCGCGGTGCATCGGCTCGCACGCACTTCCCCGCAGCAGGCGGCCTCGCATTGGTCGCAGTTGGAAACTCGCTTTGGCGCCGACGAGCGTGCCTACGTGTGGGGCATGCTCGGGTACCTGGGCGCCATGCGCCACAGCGCGAGCGCGCTCGAATGGTATTCGCGCGCCGGCGACCTCTCCGATCTGCAGCTCGCGTGGAAGGGGCGGGCCGCGTTGCGCGAGG
>MEQT01000206.1:0-2592 GCA_001770325.1 Betaproteobacteria bacterium RIFCSPLOWO2_02_64_14 | reverse complement strand
CGGAGGCGGACGAAATACTCAAGGGTCTTGCCGGGGAATTCAGTTTCTACGGCCAGCTGGCGCTCGAAGACCTCGGGGGCGAAGTCGCCCCGCCGCTGGCGAAGTTCAAACCGGGGGCGGAGGACCTGCGCGCGATCGGACAGCTCCCCGGACTGCAGCGCGCGCTGGTGCTCTATCGCCTCGACCTCCGGGTCGATGCCAACCGCGAGTGGCTGTGGGCGATCCGCCACTTCGACGACCGACAATTGCTGACCGCGGCCGAGTTCGCGGCACGCAGCCACCTTTACGACCGGGCCATCAACACCGCCGATCGCACGGTGGAGCTGCACGATTTCTCGCTGCGCTACCTGGCGCCGTTCCGGGACGTGCTCAGAACGCACGTCAATCAGATGGATCTCGACGAGGCGTGGGTTTACGGCCTGATCCGGCAGGAGAGCCGCTTCCTCGCGGATGTCAGGTCGCGTGCCGGTGCGAGCGGCCTGATGCAACTGATGCCGGGGACGGCGCGGTGGGTGGCAAGGAAGCTGGGACTGAAGGACTGGCGCTGGAAGGAAGTGAACGACCTCGAAACCAATGTGAGCCTCGGAACCTGGTACTTGCGCCACGTATACGACGCGCTGGACGGATACCCGGTTCTCGCTTCGGCGGCATATAACGCCGGGCCCGGACGCGCGCGCGCGTGGCGTCCGGCGGCAGCCATGGAGGGCGCAGTCTACGCCGAAACCATTCCCTTCAACGAGACCCGCGACTATGTGCAGAAGGTGATGGCAAACGCAAGCTACTACAGCCACGTGCTCGGCCAGCAGGCCCAGACGCTGAAACAGCGCCTGGGCACGATCGCACCGCGCCAGCGCGACCAGGAACCCTTGCTTGCCGACACCCCTTGAGGAGGCAGGATTCAGGATCGGGGATAGCGCATTTCCGGAAAGGGCGCGATCCTGCGGGAGCACCATTGGTGGCGTTCCTTGTCGGCTCACGATTCACGGATCACGGTTCACTTCCTGACACGAAGGCATGGAGATAACCGGCGTTTGCGTCCTGGGCGGTTCCGGTTTTGTCGGCCGCCACGTCTGCCATCAACTCGCCGCGCGCGGGTACCGCGTCCGGGTGCCCACGCGCGACCGGGAGCGCGCAAAGCAGTTGATCCTGCTGCCCACGGTGGACGTGGTGGTGGCGAACGTGCACGACCCTCGTGCGTTGAACGACGCGGTCGCCGGCAGCGACGCCGTGATCAATCTCGTCGGCGTGCTGCACGACGCCCGGGGCGAGCGCGGCTTTGCGGGGGCGCACGTGGATCTTGCGCGCAAGGTGGTCGCGGCCTGCAGGGATGCCGGGATTCGGCGCCTGTTGCACATGAGCGCGCTCAACGCGGATCCCGCCGCGCCCAGCGCCTACCTGCGGAGCAAGGGCGAGGCGGAGGCCATCGTGCGCTCATCCGGCCTGGATGTGACCATCCTGCGCCCCTCGGTGATCTTCGGCCCCGACGACAGTTTTCTGAACCCGTTTGCGCGGGCACTGCAGTTCCTGCCCATCATGGTGCTGCCCTGCCCGCGCGCCCGCTTCCAGCCGGTGTACGTCGAGGACGTGGCGGCGGCGTTCATGCGCAGCCTCGATGACCTGGGCAGTGCCGGCAAGGCGTACGACCTGTGCGGCCCTCGCGTCTACACGCTGCGCGAACTGCTCGAGTACGTCGGCGCGGCGACGGGCCGCCGGCGGCCGATCATCGGCCTCAATGCAACGCTCTCCTACGCGCAGGCGTGTGCGATGGAATTGTTCCCGTTGCGGCAGATCATGCGCGCGCTCGACATGCTGATGACGCGCGACAATTACCGCTCGATGCAGGTCGACTCCGTCTGCAATTGCGCGTTCCCGTTCGGTATGGGTCCGGCCGCGCTCGAGCTCCTCGCGCCGGCCTGGCTTGCGGCCGATACGCCGCGGGCGCGCTACCGGCGCTTTCGCAATCGCGCCGGCCGCTAGCGCGATCCCCGCATGCCGCAACTCGCGCTCGTTATCGGCAACAAAAACTATTCCTCGTGGTCGATGCGGCCGTGGGTGCTGATGCGCGAGGCTGGCATCGCGTTCGAAGAGATACAGCTCTGGTTCGACGACCGCGCGCGCGCCCAGGGCGTGGAGCGTTACTCGCCGACCGGCCTGGTCCCGGTGCTGCTGGTTGACGGCACCCCCGTGTGGGACACGCTTGCTATCTGCGAAACCGTGGCGGAGTTGTACCCCGGAAGGGCGCTATGGCCAGACGATCCGCATGCGCGGCGCATCGCGCGCTCGATCTGCGCCGAAATGCATGCCGGCTTCCGCGATTTGCGCGGCGCCATGCCGGTCAACATCCGGGCCCGGCATCCGGGCAAGGGCATGAGCCCGGCGGTGCGCCGCGACATCGATCGTATCGTGGCAATCTGGCAAATGTGCCGCGCGCGGTTCGGCGCGTCCGGCCCCATGCTGTTCGGCAGTTTCGGGATCGCGGACGCGTATTTTGCGCCGGTCGTGACGCGCTTCCTGACGTATGCTGTTTCGCTCCCGCCCGCGGCCGACGCGTATGCCGGCGCCGTTCGCGAACTCGCATCGATGCGGGAGTGG
>MEQT01000205.1 GCA_001770325.1 Betaproteobacteria bacterium RIFCSPLOWO2_02_64_14 | reverse complement strand
GGCGATCTGGTCCGTTACCGGTTCGACATGCAATTCCGGCAAGGACCTCGCTGTATCCAGCCATTGGTCCATCGTCGTGCCAAGCTGCAGACGTCCACGCCTCACTACCGTGGCGATCTCGAAGATGCTCACAACAGACACCACGATCGACCGAACCCGGGTTGCGCGGCGGATCGCGCGCTTGGCTCGTGCCGAGAGTTTCGGCGATTGCATCAACCACCACACGAATACGTGCGTGTCGAGGACGATCACCGATTAACGTCCCACTCCTGCGGGTCGAAGCCGGGCTCGAGCGGATTGTCGTATCGCAGGACGCTATTCTTCAATTGCTTGCGCGCACGCGCCACTTCCGCCCGATCGCTTGGTGCGGACGGAGGAGCAATCTCGGCGATGACCTTCCCCCGTGAAGTGACGCGCACGCGCTCGCCGCGCTGGACCTTCGCCAGGTATTCGGGCAGGTTCTGCCTGAGTTCGGTAACTTTGACGTCTTCCATGACCGCATTCCCATGTGTACGGATCAAGTGTGCACATTGAGCACGGACCGGTCAACCGACGATACAAGATACCAGTATCGTGTCCCGCAAGTTACTTTCAATATTCTGCGGCGGGCACGGACCCCGCTGTCATCGCGAGTCGTCGTCAGCCGCGAGCGAAGCGTGGCGGGCAGCGACGCGGCGATCTCGCGGCTGGCCGCGGTTGCGTTGCCTGCAACGAGATTGCTTCGTGCCTCGCAATGACACCAAAGGCGCATTCTTGCGCAGTTCGGTTCACCGGACTGACCCGTCCTTTGTGAAAGAGATTTGTGAAACGGCATATTAGAGTCGCCCGCCTACAGCGCACGCCGGTGGGAGAAAGCGATTTCCTGGCTGGTGATGAACTCCAACAGCACGGCCTTGCCTTCCGCGTTGGCTTTCCGCGCGCGTTGAATGGCCGGGACGATCTCGGAGGGCTGCTCGACGCGCTCGGCGTTGCCCCCCATCGCCCGCCCCAGATCGGCGTAATGCCCGCCGATGTCACGCGCGCGGTAGCGCTCATGGGAAATCACCAGGGCGTGGCGCTCGATCGCCATGGCGGAGTTGTTGAGGACCACCGTGGTGATCGGGATGCCGCAGCGCACCGCGGTCTCGAAATCGAGGCCGGTCATGCCAAACGCCGCGTCGCCCATGAAATTCACGCAGAACTTGTCGGGCGCCGCGAGTTTCGCGCCGATGTTGAGGCCCAGGCCCGTGCCCAGTGCGTGCGACTTCCCCCAGCCGATGTAGCTGCGGGGCGTGGTGGCACGGTAGAAGGGAATGATCTGTTCGCGCGGGCTGCCGGAGTCGTGCGTGACGATGGCCTCACTGGGATTGACGGTGTTCATGAAATCCCAGATCACCCGGTACGGCGTGATCGGCACCTCGTTCGAAGTGAGCTTCGGCATCCACTCCTTGAGCCAGGTTTCCCTCGACTCGCGCACCTCGGCCGCGGCGTCGCCATTGACCCGCCGCTTCGGCCCCAAATCTTTCACCGCGTCGATGAACTGGCGCAGCACCAGTTTCGCGTCACCCAGGATCGGGTAGTCCGCGGCGTAGTTCTTGTTGAGATCGCGCTCGTCATTGGTGGCGTGGATGATGGTCTTCCCGGCGGGGATGTTGGTGGCCATGCCGTGCCGGGTCAAGCTCGTGCCGATGGCGAACAGCACATCCGCCTTGGGCAGGAAGTGAAACACCGGCCCGGGCATGCCGCCGGCGCCCGTGCCGAGCGCTAGGCGATGGTCTTCCGGGAAAGCGCTCTTGCCCTCCAGGGTGGTCATGACCGGAATCTGGAGCAACTCGGCGAGTTCCATCAGTTCGGCGCTGGCTTCGGCGTACAGCACGCCCTGCCCGGCATGGATCACCGGCCGGCGCGCCCCGAGCAGCACCTCGGCGGCGGCAGCGATATCCCGCGCATTGCCCCCGGAGCAGGTCGGCTTGACGACCTTGTAGGACTGCACGATCGCTGGGTCCACGTCCTCCAGCGCGACATCGGCCGGGATTTCAACCATGACCGGTCCCGGTCTTCCCATTTTCAGCAGATTGAAGGCGCGCCGCATCACCTCGGAGACCTGGTGCGCCTGGTTGAGCGTTTCCACCGATTTGGTGACGGAGGCATAGGTGCGGGCGGAACTGAACAGCGGGAACACCTGCGCGCGCTCGCGCTGGTGGCCCAGAGGAAGAATGAGGATCGGCACCGAATCGGAGTAAGCCGTGGCGACACCGGGGAAAGCGTTTTCCGCGCCCGGGCCGTATTGCATGGCAAACACGCCGATGCGCTTGCCGTTGCTGATCCGCGTAAATCCGTCGGCGATGCCCACGCCCACGCGTTCCTGCCGGCACAGGATGGGCCGGATGCCGGCCGCCGCGGCCGCATCGATGAGAGGTGTCGTGGGATAGGTACTGAGGAACTCCACCCCTTCCCGCTTTAAAATGGCTGAAATCGCGTCAATGATTTTCATCGGGTCTCCTCCTGAGGGGGCTTGATGTTACGCCCATCACGCCGGCCCGGAAAGCGAATGGACGAACGCCCTGCGGCGCGGCGATAATCGCCATGATCCGTTGCAGCGGGGTTGTGCGGCCTGCGACAATGTATCCTATGTTGGTATTTGCCACGCCGCTTGCATCATGTTCAAGAATCCGCTCAAGCAGGACATAACGCCAATTCCCGCTGCCAAGTCAACACCGAAGAAAACGCCCGCCGCGACGCGGGGTGAAGCGCCGCTGCAGGCCCATGCGCAGCCTGCGTCGGATATTTCGCCCGGCGAGTCGCGGGCCTGGCGAGACAAGATACTAGCGGCGGGATCCGACGATGCGGCGCTGTTGCGACTGGCGCATCAGGCGCCCGGCGTGGACTTGAAGCTCGCCGCGATCGAGGCCCTGACGCAGGAGGACTCATTCAGACGGGCGATGCGTGAGTTCGGCGATCAGGACAAGCGCCTGTACCGGGCCGCCCGATCACGCTGGCAGGAGGCAAGCGGCAGGCGCAAGACGACGATCAAAGCGAATGCCGTGATCGCAAGCGCGCGCGCCCTGCTCGAGCAGGAGTTGATTCCAGTCAATCACGCGGTGGAACTGGATCATGCGTGGGCGGCGTTGAATACCGGATTGCTCGACGCGGCATTGCAGGCTGAATTCGCCGCGCTGAGCGCCGAGCTTGGAGCCAGAACGCGCGCGCGCGGCGAGGATGAGCAGGCGATAACCCGTTGGCTCGCGGCGGCGGATGACGCGATTGGACAGTTGCGCGCGGGTCTGGCGGGTGTCGCGCAAGGCGATCTGCCGCCGGCCGCGACGGAAACCCCGGGTGCGGCCCTGCTGGAATTGCTCGCCCGCGTGCCGGTTGCGGGTGATCCGCGCTGCATCGAAAAAACCGACGCCGCCAACCGGGCGCTGGCGCTGGCTTCGAGCGTGGCGCAGCGCGCCGAATTTCTGCATGCATTGCCGGCTCTGGGCGTCGCCGACGAGGCAAGCGAGAAGGCGAAGATCGAACAGTGGCGGGCGATTCCGGAGGTTGCCGAGGCGCACTTGCAGTCCGTTCTTGCGCTTCGATTTGCGGATTGGCGCAACGCGTGCCGCGACGAGCGGCAGCGCGAGCAGGATGCGCGCCGCGCACATGAGCAGGAACAGAAGGCGGCAGAGAAAAGGCTGCGGTTGAGCGCGATCGAGCGCGAAGTCGAGGCGGCCGAGGCGGCGCACGCCGCGGGACAGGTGGCGGAACTGACGCGCCTGATGACCGTGATCGAGCGTACGCTCAAGCCGGGGCCGGTGAATGCGGCGCTTGCCCGGCGCATCGAAGCCTTGCACCGCGAGCAATTGCGCCTGCGGGACTGGCAGCGCTGGAGCGGCAGGCAGGGCCGGGAGCAACTCGTGGCCGAGGCGCAGGCCCTGGCCGGAGCCGCCGCCGGGAAAGTCGCAATCAAGGCGCACGCCGAAGCCATCGAAAAATTGCGCGAGCGCTGGAAGGAACTGGACAAGCTCGGCGGCGCGACCAACCAGACCTTGTGGCTCGCCTTTGACGACGCGTTGAAGGCGGCCTACGCGCCGGTGGCGGCGCATCTGGACAAACTCACGCTCGCGCGCAATGAGAATCTCGCGGCGCGCAATCATATTATCGATGGTCTGGTGCAGGCGGCGGCGCAATATTTCCCGGTCGCGCAAGAGGGCGTGACCCCTGTCGCAAACGCCAGGCCCGACTGGCGGGCAATCGCACGCACGCTCGAAGAAGCGCAAGTCGCCTGGCGAAAATTGGGGCCGGTGGAGCATACCGTGCCGCGCAAGGCGCAACAGGGCGGGAACGCAGTCACTACCCGTTACGCGGCAGCGGCGCAAGCGCTGGCGGCGCCGCTTGAAGAAGCCTGTCGCGAGGCGGCCCGCCAACGCGAGGAACTCATTGCCGCCGCGAAGAATCTCATCGGTTCCGGAGCGCGCGATACCGTGGACAAGGTGCGTGCGCTGCAAGCGCAGTGGCAAGCCCAAGCGAAAGCTGTGACTCTGCCGCGGCGTGAAGAAGGCAAACTTTGGGGCGCTTTCAAGACCGCCACGGATGCAATCTTCACTGAACGCGACGCAGCGCGCGCGGCGAAGGAAGCTCAATTCAGCGAGCAGATCAAAGCGCGCGAAGAGATCATCGAGCACCTGGTTGCGCTCTCGTCGAGCAGTTCCACGCCGGAGGTCAAACGTGCGCTGGCTGCAGCCGATACCGCGTGGCGCGCTTGTGCCGAACTCGCGAGGCCGCAGGCAGCCAGGCTCGACGCACGCTATCGTGCCGCGCGCGATGCTGCCGCGAAGCACCTGGGCGAGATCGCGGCGTACGCGGCACAGGCGCGCTATGATGCGCTCATCGCGGCGATGGCGCTGTGCCGCGAGCGCGAAATCTCGAGCGAGCCGGCAGCGGATCTCGAAGCCCGTTGGAACGCCGTTGAGAATCTCCCGGATGCGTGGAAGCCGAAGCTGGAAGCGCGTTTCCGGGGGGGCAACGCGCAGTCCGGCGCCCAGTCCGGTTCTCCGGCCGGATCGCAGTCCGGCCCCCGGTCCGGTTCCCCGACCGGGTCCAAGTCCGGCGCCAGATCCGCCGAGACCCTGTCCGATATCCTGCTCAATCTCGAAGCCGCCTGCGATATCGAGAGCCCGCCTGATTTTCTCGCTGACCGGCAGCAGTTGAAACTGCGCGCGCTGAAAGCCGCGATGGAAGCCCGCCGGCCGATCGTGGTCACGCCGGAAGACATCGAGCGCTGGCTGCTCGACGCCGCCGCGACGCCGAGCCCCGACGAGTCGTCGCGCGCGCGGCTCGCGAAAATCATCGCCGCGGTGCGGCAGCGGCAACGCAGATAAGAATCGAGTCCAGCGCGTCATGCCCGCCCCGACGCTCGCCTCCCGCACCGCTCTCGTGACCGGCGCCTCGCGCGGCATCGGCAAAGCGATCGCAATCGCGCTGGCCGAAGCGGGCGCCGATGTCGCCGTCAACTACCGCCAGCGCAAGGACCAAGCCGAAGCGACGGTCGCCGCCATCAAGCAGCTCGGGCGCAAGTCCGCAGCCTTCGGCGCCGACGTTTCCGACGCGCAGGCCGTCGCGGCCATGGTCACGAACATCGAGAAGGCGCTCGGCCCGATCGACATACTCGTCAACAACGCGGGGATCGCGCTGCGGCGCTCCCTCGAAGAGATGACGGAGGCCGAGTTCGATCGCACGATCGCCGTCAACCTCAAGTCCGCCTTCCTCTGCACCCAGGCCGTGTGGCCGGGCATGCGTGCGCGCGGCTGGGGGCGCATCGTCAATATTTCCTCGGGAGCGGCGCGCGGCGCCGGTGGCTTCGGCGTGCACTACAACGCGTCGAAGGCCGGGATGGAAGGCTTGACGCGCGGCTACGCGGCGCGCCTGGTGAAGCACGGGATCACGGTCAACGCAGTGGCGCCCTCGCTGATCGACACGGAAATGATGGCGTCGCAACGGGCCGAGAGCGCGGCCAGGGTTCCGCTCGGGCGTCTCGGCACGACCGAAGAAATCGCCGCGGCGGTCGTGATGGTGGCGGTGAATCCCTACCTGACCGGGCAGACGGTGCCGGTGAACGGCGGCCTGTCCTTCATCTGACCTTCTCGTTCGAATCGTTCCGCATCAGCGCCATCTCGTTTCCCTCTCGATGCTTGCGTCGCGCATCAGCGCCACAACGTTCCCCTCTCCCCCCGGGAGAGGGCGCGCCGGAACGTGGAACAGGGACCCGCTTGCGGGATGTGACCGTGCAGGCGCGCATAAGCACGCGGGGATTCGGCGCGCTACATCCCGCTACGGGGTCGCATCCAGTGGTCAGCGCCGATGGAACCTGCTCCGCCCTCCGCGGGCTAGGGGTGAGGGAGACAATGGCGTCATCGTGCGAAGGAATTCTTGTTACGCGTTCTACGATTTCTTCAAGGCTTTCTCCGCCAGCGGTCCGAACGCCGGCGGCGGCACGCGGCGCTTTGACGCCGCCTCGTAGGCGGACGCGATCTTGAGCACGATGTCTTCCTTCCCCGGCTCGGCGCGGAACACCAGCGAAAACGGCAAGCCGGGCGCCGGGATAGCGGTGGGCTTGTCGGACGCCGCGCCGACATACTTCCTGCGATCGGGACTCAACGCGAACACCGCATCGTAGGCCGTCGTCACGTAGCCCGCCGGGATCAGCACTTCGGTCAGCCCCGCGTTCGGGCCGTACTGCGACTCGTTGCGCAGGCGCGCGATGAGCCCGGGTTCGTCGGGGCCGCCGATCTTCGCCGGCGGCAGCGGCGTGTGCAGGCGCACCAGCGCGTCGAGCCGGTTCTCGATGATCACCATCATGTCCACCCGGCGCAGCAGTTCGCGCAGCATGATGCGCTCGTCCACGCCCTGGCGCCCGCCCAGCGGATTGCGCGGGTCGGTGACCTCTTCCCAGTTCCGGTAGGCGGCGCGCCCGTCGTCGCCCCAGAACTTGGAACGGGCGTTCAACGCCGGCCAGTCCGTGAGCGTCTCGGTGAACCCGCGCGCCTGCCAGTCCGCGGCGCGGCGCGAAAGGTATTGCCGGATGTGGTAGCGGAACGAGTTCGCGAGGATCTGGTTCTGCACCGTCGAGACGTCGAGGTTCGCGGGCGGCGCGATCCGTCCGTCCGCTAGCTCCACCATATAGTCGATCGGCTGCACCTTGCCGGTGCCGAAGATCTTGCCGGGCGCGAACTCGGTCGGCACGATCGCCGCCGCGAATTCCGGGAACATCGGCTGCCCGTCGGGCTTGAGGCGGAACAGGATGTCCGGCATGAACACCGGCACGAGCCTCGCCAGCGCGCGCCTGAAATCGGTTCGCATCGGCTCGATCTCGGGATCGGGCTTCCACAGCGGATCGGACGATTCCACCAGCGTTGCGCCGAGTTTGCCCCCGAGGATCGTCTTGATCTCCCTCGCCACCGCGGTGGTGATCGGTTCCGCGGCCTTTGTACCCGGGTTCAGCATCGACTCGCGCACGATCCCGATGCGCACGCCCTTCAGCGCGCCCAGGGCGCCGGACGCCTGCGCATGGTCCGCGTAACGGGTAGTGAGCACCGACGAGCGCGGCACGGTGGTGTACGGGTCGCGCGCATCGTAATAGCCCTCGACCGGGTCCTTCAGCGCGTCCAGCACCTTGGCGCAATCGGCGATGGTGCGGCACAGGATGCCGCTGCGGTCGCAGTAGATATCCGCCCCGATGGCACCGCCGTCGAATCCGAGCATCGCTTTGTGCGGCAGGATCAGCGCCACGGCGTTGTGGTTGGCCGGGCCGCGGGTCGAGGCACGCGTTTCCTCGCCCAAGCTCGCCATCACCAGGTTGGTGCTGACCGATACGCCCGAGCCCGAACTGGAGCCGAGCGAGGCGGCGCGCGTCGTGTCGTAGGGGTTGGAGGGGTTGCCCGCCCACGTGCTGCGCTGATAGCCGAGCACAGAGGGCAGCACCTTGTCGGGCTCGTGACGGCCGCCCGGATTGCCGGCGCGCCCGTTGTATTCGGTGTTGACCGCCTTCGCGAAGATGATCGCGCCTTTCTTCCGGAGCTGATCGACCAGCACGTGATCGCGCGCGGGGAAATCGATGTCGTAGCGCGCGTCGCCGCCGCCCGTGGTTCGCATGTCCTTGGTGTCGAACGGATCCTTGAACGAAAACACGACCCCGTACATCGGCATCATTTCGAGGTCGGGATTACGGCCGTACTTCGCGTCGAGTTCGGCGGCCTGCTCGAGCGCGTCGGGCTGCTGCCGGAAAACCTCGCACACCGCCGGCGCGCCAGGCGGCAGCGGCCCCTCGGACGGATGCCGGTCGTAATCGCCGCGGCAGGTGACGGAGCGCTCGCCGCGGATGTTGAGCGTCGCCAGCGCATTTACCTGCCCGGCATCGGGAATCCCGCGAATCATGCCGAACTGCTGCTCGACAGACGGGTCGGAGGCCGTCGCCTCCATGCGGCCGAATTCGAGCGGCGGGCCTTGGTATTGGTCGAGATCGGGCAGCAGCGTGGAAGCCTTGATCGTCTGCGTGGGAAAGCGCAGCGGCGCCTGTCCCCGCACCGTGCCGGTCACTCCTGGAACCGAGGCGCCGTCCTTCGTCACGAGCATGCTCGCGACCCCGTTGTACTCTCGCACACGCTCGATGTACTGTTTGACGACCTCGACGCAGGTCGTCCGCCCGTCGCGGATCGCCTGGTGCAATTGAGCTATCGTCGCTTCTTCGACCCGAAACGGCTTCTCGTGCCCGCTGGTCTGATCTGGCATTGCCATTCTCTTCCTAAAGAACCTTTCCTCCCCCTTGATGGGGGAGGATTAAGGTGGGGGTGGTGCAGGCGTAACTTTAGCAGCCCCACGGCCCGCTTTGGGGTGCTTTGAATTCATGTGCACGGCAGACGGCAACTGAGGTGAGTTCACGCGCTGGACTCGGGTGACTATCCTGTGGTCGTGGAACGTGCTGGAATGCACTGCCAGGCAGGGGTGTGTACATCGTGGAAATACCCGAAATTAGGCGGACGCCACTCGCTTGACGGAAACGGAACAGTCATTTGCCTCCAATGATTTTCCCGTTTGTCTTCGGATCAAGATAGTAATCAAAAGCCATTTTGAGGTATTCATGCCGTCTCTTGATCGAGTAACCCTCAACAGAGGCCTGAAGAACATACTTTTGGAATTCTTCCATTAGACTTGGATTTCTAGGTTTTTCATATTTACTCAAAAGGTCTGTGTTATGTTTTATCTCGCCGAGCAATTTCACATAGAATTGCGAAAACTCAGGGACCCGATCGGCTTTTTCGTTTTTTACCAATTCCTCAACGAACAAATAGCCAGACACAGCGATAGCTCTACTCGAGATTACGCCTGCATTTTTCCCAAATGCCTTATCCATTAGCTTGAGAACTCTTTCAATACGAGTGAGGTTCTTATCCTTCCTGTCTAAGTCATGGTTCTCCTCAAAAAATAATTCAATATCCTGCAATCTTGCTCTGACAAAATCGTTTTCCGGTTCAGCCCTGGCAAATGAGTTTATGCAAATCTGCGCAAGAGTAAACGGTCTCGAGAATCTCTTTTCAGATAAGTTCGTATGTCTGAGGAAGGGGCCATTATTTCCAATATCCTTGTATATGAAATCTCGAAGTGTGCCGGTTCGAGTTTTTAGCAATTCTCCGGAATTGAGTCTAATACCAAGCTGTAACCGTCTGAAGATCTCCCTTATGTATTCATCGTCGATGGATTCATAGATGCAAAAACTTAGTTTGTATCTTTCTATTTGCCGCGCAATAGATGGGTGCTCCTTCTTCAGTTGTCTGTAAGTGTATTGCCTCTCCAAGATCCGGACCGTTAATGGTGATTCTTCATCGGTTCCTGGCTTGAAGAATCTGGACAACGAGGCCATACGTTGTTTGCCGTCAATACACTCGTAGTCAAATTGCTTATTGTCTTGCACTTCCACGAGATAGATTTTGGGAATATCAATATCCTTAACTATGGAATCTAAGAGATCTTCTTGCTGCTTTATTGACCAGATCTTTTCCCTTTGATAGTCAGCATCCAAGTCAATTCTGTATAGATAATCATCGATGAACTTCTTCACCGTGATGTTCTGCAAAGAACGCGGTTTCGCTGACTTGGCTGCCATTTGTTCTTTCTTGTTCAGAAGGTCACAAACATTTCTTCAGGTGCGCCGTATGAAGAATATCATCACCCAACATCTTTTCCGCCTTTGCCTTTAGCCATATCTTGAAAGGATTACCCACGTCAGTCCTTGAAATTAGCTCGTCCGAGATGAGAGTGCCTTCGATTTCCCCCGGATCTACGATCCCCGGGAAAAAACCGTAGTTGTTCCTGATTGCGTGATGGCCACTCACAGGTTGGAAATCTATCGGTTCGATGTCGATTCTCTTTCCCCTCTCCAAATGCGCTTTGAATAGGAGATCCACTAGTCCAGTATCATTCTGGCTGAGTGAGCAACCAACTACTCGAAGAATATCGCACCTCACCAAGAGTTCAAATGCACGACCCCAAATGAAATTGTAGGGTGGAGCTAAATAATTTTTGTTTATGCCTATAGGAACAATCGGAATATCTTTTCGGCGCCCATAAATCTCAATCCCTTTCCAGTTGAAGGAGCCATGGAGCTTCAGTAGTGGTTTCTTTTCACTGGTTTCAGAAGTAAAGCAATAGTTGGGAGGATGTCCCAAGATTTTGTCGTAAGCCTCATCCAGAACATCATCATAATTGAGCGAAATCATACCTAACAGATTTTCTCTTTCCTCGATCTTTGAATGAAGCTCGAACAGAGCTTTGTGCAAGTAGAATTGTTTCTTTCTGCTGGTTGATAACCTCTTTATGATGTCTTCTTTTACCAAGTTCTTTAGATATGTAATGTGTGAATCCGAAACACGATTATTCTCAAAGAGACTTATTAACAGCTCGATATTGAAAGAGCCCTTTGCGGATGTGAATACATCTTCATACTTTTTGAACCATCTATGCCTCTGTGCTTCCTTGATTACTCTTTGGGATACATTAGAAATGAGTAAGCCATTGCGATCTCGAAATATTCCACTGGCAGAGTCTCCTTCTAAGGCTAGAATCTCAGCATGAGTCGCACCGGCCCCAAAGAGATAGACGATTTTCTTAAGTGGCATACCAGATTGGACAGGATCGATGCTTACGGTTCTTCACTCGAGATAATCAAAACGCAGGACGGGGTCAGTTCTCGATCTTGGATCTATGCTCTGGCACGAAATGAGGAACCGAGCTCAAGTTTGCCGTTTGTCAAAAGCGGGTCTCGTATTCCCGTGAGATCCGCACCAAAGCGGCAGCGTATTCTTTTTCGGTCTGCGCCTTGTTGACCCATGCAAAGTCATAGGGCCGAGTATTGGAAGCTTGAAAGCGGAGGGTTACGAATTCGTCAAAGTGCGGTTGAACACGGAACATCAACCGTTTCTCGGCTTCGTCAGCTTCCTGAGCTGGATGCTTATGTTTCTTTCCGTCGGTAGGCCAACGTTTGCTCCCCTCGTAGCTGGTGTAAGCTTTTGCGCTGTTTATTCCGACTATCCCAACGCAAATTGGCCTGCCACCGTGCTTCTTGAATTCAGCGACCTGATTCAGGATATCCGTACAAACGCGATCGATTTGCTTGATCATTGCTTTGGCAAGAATCTTGACCTCGGCGCCAATCTCTATAGTCGCGACCTCGCCTAGGGCAATGTTATGGTCTGGAATGGTTATCGCAACGATGTGCGGTACCCGTACACCAAAAGTTCCATCACCTCGCCTGGCTTGCTTGCCGACAGCGACGTTCTTTCTGTTGAGCACCCGATCACAGGAGGAAACAACAGCCAAAAACTTGGGAGATCTCCCCAAATCGTAGAGGTCTTCGAAGAGGAACGATGCTACACGGTCCCCAAGTGTCGAGTTGCGATGGTTATATTTGGCGCCTTCGAACAGCCCTCGGAATTCCTCTAGGAGCTTGTACGCCACTTCCGTCTCCCTCGAGCGTATTCCGTATTCTTCGTTTTAGCAGCGATCGAATCCACGATGATCCGACAGTGCGCTGAGCCAAAAAGCGGGCGGTCTTTCGTGGCCACTTTCAAGTTTGTCAAACCCATCTCGACATAGGTCGGATCGATCTCATTGCTGATCGAATTTCTCCCCGCCCTGTATGCCGCCACCGCGGTAGCGCACGTCCCCGCAAAGGGATCGAGCACGGTGTCACCAGCGAACGAAAACATTCGGATCAAGCGTTCCGCAAGAGTCACTGGATACGGAGCGGGATGACCGCTGCGTGTCGATGCCCCTTTGATATCCGTCCAAATTGGCTGCCACCAGCGCTGCATTTCTTCCTTGGTCAGCATCGAGAGCGCTTTCTGGACGAGTTGAGGTTTTCTGTATTCGCCACCCTTCCGAAGGAACAGTATGTATTCGACATCGTTCTTGACGATCGCGCCAGGCTGATAAGGCTTTCCATAAAAGCCCGCCCCGTTGCCGTCGGCTTCTGTTACACCGTTTGCTATCTTGTTCCAATAGATTGGTGAGAGGCAGTCCAGACCAATACGGCGTGCGCGTACTTGAATGTCGGCGTGGAGCGGGATGACTTGATGCCGCCCCGCCGTGCGCCGTGGTAGGCACACGTCACCAACAACACAGCAAATCCGACCCCCAGGCACAAGCACCCGTGCGCATTCGCGCCACGCTTTATCCAATTCGTCGAGGAATTGCTCGTAGTCTTCTAAATGACCTAGTTGACCAACGTGGTGCCGATATTCCTTCAGCGTCCAATATGGTGGAGAGGTGACAATCAAATGGACGCTAGCGTCAGGGACCCACGATAGTTCTCTGGCATCGCCAATGTGAACCTTATGTGTCGTTGTATCGTATGGAGCGGGCCAGGGTACTGTGCGGAGCAATACATTGATCTCCCGATAACGCTTGAGCGCGTCGGCAGTGTTGTCGTTGGCAGGAAGATCTGCGAGGAAGTAATAGCTATCAAGTGATTCGCGGCGCATCGTGCAACCCCTGTCCCGTCTGGCGCAAGAGAATGCTACACCATTGGAGTAGGAGAGCATAGAAGAGTCAGCCCCTTTATCCTGCCGCGGAAACGGTGCGATCATATGCGCACACACAGGCCTGAAACACGTTACGCTCCCGAACCTGAATTGATCATAAGGACGACAGAGCCATGGCAATGCTACTCAAAGGGAAGGACGCACAGCGGAATCCGAAGACCGGACTGGAGCTGGGCATCTGCTCGGCCACGATTCCTAACCTGAATCCGGGGTTCACGCTGGCGCATAACATCATGCCCCCGGGCTACCGGAGCAGCACCCATTCCCACACCAAGGTCTGCCGCGGCACCTATGTCGCCAAGGGCCGCATCCGCTTTTTCTTCGGGCCGAATGGCGAGCAGGTGGTCGATGCCGAGGCGGGGGATTACATCTACACGCCGGTGGGAGAATTCCATTCCCAGTTGAATCTCTCGGACACCGAGACCGCCGAGTACACGAGCACGTATGTCGGGGAGAGCGATCGGAATCAGTTGGGGACGGTGGAGGTATCCAGGAAATAGGATCGCGTCGCGCGGCCCGCACCCATGAGGACCCCGATAGCAGGAAAAATGGTTGAGGAGCGCCATTGAGCGCATCATTTGAGCAGATCCTGAAGCTCGTCGCCGCGGGCGAGGCGAGAGTCTCCGAGCACGGATATGATGAGCTTTCCGCGGACGGTCTGACAGTCCGGGAAGTCGTCGCGGGTATCGCGAATGCGGAATTGATAGAGGATTATCCAACTTACCCAAAAGGGCCAAGCGTTCTCGTGCTCCAACACGATGCCGCAGGAGCACCGGTTCACGTAGTTTGGGGAATTCCAAAGGGTTATACTACTCCGGCGGTGTTGGTGACTGCGTACAGACCGGACCCCGCACAGTGGGAGCCGGGCTACAGAAAGAGACGACAATGAAGGCTAGACACCGGAGCAAACTCGTCCACGAAGGCAATTACGTGGCGGAAGTCGACGTCGAATTGATCGTGACGGACGACGGATGGTCGCCGTACTTGTCGTTGGATGAGGCTGGCAAGCTGGACGAAGTTCGCGAAGCGCTTCGTCGCGGCGACCTCAAAAAAGCGTCCCGCTACGGACGCGTCTACACGCTCACGCCTGTGGCAGTTTGAGATTTGGGCAGGAGGAGAGTTCACCACCCTGTCGCTTCGCGACACCCCTCCTCGAGCGGGAGGGGAATGTAGTCTTGCATACACCGGGCACGTAATCGGCTAGCGCGTTACGCCGGCACCTTTCTCGACTTGCCACCTGAATCAGGCCGGCTCGCGGGCGTTGGCCAGGCGCAGGCGCCGCGCAGCCTCCTCCGAACGCGCATCGTCGATTTCCCGCACCACGCTGCCGAGGTCAACGGGTTTCAGGATCTGCTCGAAACGCCCGGTAAGCTTGACGTCCGGCGCCAGGGCGCCGCGTTCGTAGAGCGACCAGATCTCTTTTCCGTATTCGGTGAGGAGAAGTTCCGGGGCGTAACGGCCGAGATAAGCCGTCAGGTTGAGGACGTCCCGTTCGAGCATGCTCTTCGCGTGGTTGTTGCCCGCGGCATCCACGGCCTGCGGCAGATCGATGATGACCGGGCCTTCGCCGCCCACCAGCACGTTGAATTCCGAAAGGTCGGCGTGGACAACCCCGGCGCACAGCATGCGCACCACTTCCATCATCAGCGTGCGGTGGTGGCCGCGTGCTTCCTCGGCGGTGAAGTTCACGTCATTGAGCCGGGGCGCCGGTTCGCCGTTGGCGTCGGTCACCAGCTCCATCAGCAACACGCCTTCGTGGAAGTTATAGGGCGTGGGGACGCGCACCCCTGCGGCAGCGAGACGGTGCAAGGCATCGACTTCGGCGCTCTGCCAGGCTTCTTCCTGGGCTTTGCGCCCGTAGCGCGTGCGTTTTTCCATGGCGCGCGCGCGGCGGCCGCTCCGGGTCTTGCGGTTTTCGGTGTAGTCAACGGCCTGGCGAAAGCTGCGCTTGTTGGCTTCCTTGTAGACCTTGGCGCAACGGATCTCTTCTCCACAGCGGACGATGAAGACCATCGCCTCCTTGCCGCTCATCAACTGGCGGATGACGGCATCGATCAGGCCATCTTCGACCAGCGGCTCGAGTCTTGCGGGGGTTTTCATGATGGTGATGCGCGCGGAGCGGGGCCTGCTGTCTTGGGGCCGCTATTATGGGGCTTTGCGCAAGGGGGAGCCGATAAATCTATGGAAGCGGCACGATCGCCTCGATTTCCACCAGGAATGCGGGATCCGCGAGACCTGAGATCACCAAAAGGGTATTCGCGGGCGGATCGCCCTTGAAGAACTCCTGGCGCACGCGACCGACCGCCTCGCGGTGCTTGATGTCCGTGATATAGACGGTGGTCTTGGCGACGTCCTCCATCCGTCCGCCCGCGCCCTCGATCACCTTTTTCATGTTCTCGAGCACCTGCCGGGTCTGGCCCGCCGCGTCGCCCTTGTGGACGATATTTCCCTGCGCATCGCGCGAGGTCTGCCCCGCGACGTAAAGAGTTCTCCCGGTCTCGACGATGATGCCGTGGGAGTAGGTCTTGCCGGCGGGCGCGAAGGTATTCGGGGGTTGATAAGCCGTGCGTTTCATGATGTTCTCCTCCGTGGGTTAGGAACGCGAAATGCTACGCCTGTCACGTCGGCGCGGGAAGCGTGGTGCGCGATGCGCGCACAGAAGTTACAATTGCCGACCTTGACTTTCTGACAAGGAAGCCGCATGCGATCCTTGGCGCTTACCCCGACGCAGCAGCGCCGCCTTGAAAACTCGCTCGCGATGCCGGCCGAACACTGCAAGCAATGTTGCGCTTCGTGCTTCGGGATGGCTTCGATTTGTGCGAGCTGGAAGTAAACGAGAGCATAGCCGCGGAACGCGATGCGATGCGGCGCGGGTATGTGCCGCATGAACAAGTGCGGCGCCGGACACGTTCCGTGATCGACGCTGCCCATGCCCGCAAGCGCCGCCAGCTCGCGTAGGGCGCAATAACCAGCGGGCATTGCGCCGTATGGATGGCGTTCGGTGCAATGCGCTTCGCTTATTGCACCCTACGTCTATTGGCACAAAAACGCAGAAGCTATCGGGACTTGGCGAGGTCCGACCCGAAAGACGCTCAGCGCCGCGGTTCCGCCTTCAGCAGCAGGCGCGCTAAGTGCCGGCCGGCGAATTCCTGCCCGGCCTTGAGCGGCAGCCGGTCCTCGCCGAGGCTGGGATCGAACAGGTTCTCGGGGGCGTCGAGTTCGTACAGATTCATGTACACACCGACCGGGTCCGGGCCGATCTGTGAGGCGTGAGGGGCATGCTGCAGTTGCCAGGCGCGATGGATGCCGGGCAGTTCCAGCACGCGCTTCAGGTGCTGCGCATTTTCGGACTGGAAGCGGGTGACTTCCGCCGCCGTGCCGCGGAAATTGCATTCGCAGCGCGCCCAGCAGCGGCCGGCACGCGCATCTTTCTCGACCAGGGACAGCACGCGGTAGAACACCCGGCCCCAGTTCGTGAGATCGCGGCGCCAGGGTTCGTTTTCCATGACGGGCGGCGGCGGATTCTGCGGGAACGACTTGAACAGCCCCGGATCGTTGATGGCGTAGATCTGCTGGTATTCCTGTTCCAGCACGCCCTCGCTATCGTTATGCAGGCCGCCGCGCAGCTCCCGCGTGCGCCAGGCCGTGGAGTAGCCCGGGCGATCCGCCAGTTCCTGGATATGGTCGTCGAAGTGGAGGTTGAACTCGCGGTCGAATTCCTTGTTCACCAGATCGAACCTGACGAAGCACAGATAGGGATATGCCTTGATGTCTACCACCTCACGCTCGCTTTTTCGAAAAGGGGTCGGGAGTCGTATTTAAAAAAGACTCCCGACCCCTTTTCCAAGCTTACGCCAATGACGTTGACCCGGAAAGCGCCATGCGCGATGCGTGACACTTGCGCTATACTGAAAACTGGTTGACCAGTTTACGCGAGGCCCGCATGAAAACCGTCGGCGCATTCCAGGCCAAGACCCAGTTGTCGCAACTTCTCGACCGTGTCGAGAAGGGTGAGACTGTCACGATCACCCGTCACGGGCGGCCGGTGGCGGTGCTCGCGCCCGTCGCGCCGGCCCGACCTGCAAAAACCGGCGAGCAATGGCTCGCCGAGATGAAGCGGCTGCGGAAAGGAATTACGTTGGGCGGCACCGTCACGATCAGGCAGTTGATCGACGAAGGCCGCAGGTATTGAAGCCGCGCCGGACATCCAGGCTGCGCGAGCCTGTTGCGGCCTACCTGCCTGATGCATTCGTTATCGACTGCTCGGTGTGCCTGCCCTGGTATATCGACGATGAGGCGAGCGATTTCTGCGCCCGATTGGCAGCGATGCTCGGCCGGGCTGAGAACTGGGTCCCGTCACTATGGCGTCCCGAACTGGTCAGCGCGTTGGTTAACGCCGAGCGCCGCAAGCGAATGACCGCCGATCGACGCCGTGCAGTGCTCGAGAACGCCGCCGGCCTGCCGCTCCGGGTCGACCACGACACGCTGACTGTCATCGAAACGGGCGACCTGGCATCCGCGCACGACTTGACGCCTTACGACGCCGTTTACTTCGAGCTCGCGCGGCGCCGGAAGCTGCCGCTCGCGACGCTTGACGCGACGCTCGTCAAGGCCGCGCGCGCAGCGAAACGCCCACTTATCACCGACCTTTCGGTTTTTCCGGAGCGTTGACCAACGAAAGCTCGCGTAGGGCGCAATAACCGGCGGGCATTGCGCCGTACTGAAGGCGTTCGGTGCAATGCGCTTCGCTTATTGCACCCTACGTGTACTACGTGTACTGTCATCGCGAGTCGTCGTCAGCCGCGAGCGAAGCGTGGCGGGCAGCGACGCGGCGATCTCGCGGCTGGCCGCGGTTGCGTTGCCCGCAACGAGATTGCTTCACTTCGCTCGCAATGACAGGACAGGCGTATCCTGAATACAGCTCGGGTCGGGCGCAATAACCAGCTCGCGTAGGGCGCAATAACCGGCGGGCGTTGTGCCGTTGGGAAGGCGTTCGGTGCAATGCGCTTCGCCCTTCGACCCGCTCAGGACAGGTTTATTGCACCCTACGTGTACTCCACGGTACGGACACAGAATATACAATCGCGTATCACCCCCATCCTGGCCTTCCCCCGTCAAGGGGGAAGGGACATTTTTGATTAAGCCAATGCAGATCGATTGGGATGTACCGATTACGATGGATGATGGGATCGTCCTGCGCGCGGACGTGTTCCGGCCCGCCGGAGACGGCAAGTACCCGGTGATCCTGACCTACGGGCCCTATGCCAAGGGTCTGGATTTCAGGGAGGGCTACAAGAGCCAGTGGACGCGGCTCATCAAGGCGGCGCCCGAAACACTCGAAGGCTCCAGCAACCAGTACCAGAACTGGGAACTGGTCGATCCGGAGAAGTGGGTGCCGGATGGTTACGCCTGCGTGCGCGTGGATTCGCGCGGCGCCGGCCGCTCGCCGGGTGTCATCGACTGCTGGTCGCCGCGGGAGACCCGGGACTTCTACGAATGCATCGAGTGGGCCGGCGCCCAACCGTGGAGCAACGGCAAGGTCGGCATCAACGGCATTTCCTACTACGCGATGAATCAGTGGCAGGTCGCGGCGCTGCGGCCGCCGCATCTTGCGGCGCTCTGCATCTGGGAAGGCTCGTCGGACTATTACCGGGAACTCGCGCGCCACGGCGGCATCCTCTGCGATTTTCTCGGCGACTGGTTCAACCGGCAGGTCGTGAGCGTGCAACATGGCGTGGGCGACCGGGGCGCGCGCAACCCGATCACCGGCGAGACGATCGCGGGACCCGAGACGCTCACGGATGACGAACTCCGGAAGAGCCGCGCCGACGTCGACGGCGAAGCCGCGCGACGGCGGTTGATCGATGATTACTACCGTGCGCGCATGCCCGATTTCTCGAAGATCGCGGTTCCCCTGCTGTCCGCCGCGAACTGGGGCGGCCAGGGGCTGCATCCGCGCGGCAACTTCGAGGGCTACCTGCGTGCCGGCTCCGCGCAGAAGTGGCTGGAGGTGCACGGCGATACTCACTTCACGCACTTCTACAGCAATTACGGCGCGGGACTGCAGAAGAAGTTCTTTGGCCACTTCCTGAAAGGCGAAGACACGGGCTGGGACCAGCAGCCCAGGGTGTCGCTCAACATCCGCCGGCCGGGCGAAAAATTCGAATTGCGCGCCGAGAACGAATGGCCGCTCACGCGCACGCAGTGGACGAAATACTACCTGCAGCCGGCGGCGCGCGGTCTCGCCACCGAGCCGCCGGATGCGGCAACCACGATCTCCTACGAGACCACCGGCGACGGCGTGACGTTCCTCACGCCGCCGCTGACGCGCGACCTCGAAATCACCGGGCCGGTGGCGGCCAGGCTGTGGGTGTCATCGGGGAGCACCGATGCCGATGTGTTTCTCGCGCTGCGGGTGTTCGATTCCGCCGGCAAGGAGGTCGTGTTCGTCGGCTCCAACGATCCGCGCACGCCGGTGGGACTCGGCTGGCTGCGCGCCTCGCAGCGCAAGCTCGATCCCAGGGAGAGCCTGCCGTACCGGCCGTGGCACACGCACGACGAGGAATGGCCGCTCACGCCCGGCGTCGCGGTGGAGCTCGACATCGAGATCTGGCCGACCTCGATCGTGGCGCCGCAGGGCCACCGCGTCGGGCTCACGGTGCGGGGAAAAGATTACGAGTACGACGGCACCGACGCCCGCGTCGCGCATGCGCCCTACCCGATGAAGGGTGTGGGCCCGTTCACGCACACCGACCCGAAGGACCGGCCGGCGGAAATCTTCGGCGGCAGGAACACGCTGCACTTCGCGCCCGGCAAGATGCCGTACGTGCTGCTTCCCGTCATCCCGCCGAAATAGGTCGCGGAGATCGGGAACGGTACCTTGTCAGGCGCTCCGGGCTATGATCCGGGCAACAACGCACCGACCTGGAGGAATACACCATGAAACTCCTGCAACCTCGTGCAGCGGCAGTTCGCGTGCTGGCAGGCGCGGTGATCGGCACTGCCGTTCTCGCGGTCGCCTGCGTCGAGCACGCCGCGGCGCAGAAGTGGCCCGAGAAGACGGTGCGCATCGTCACCCCGTTCGGGCCGGGCGGCGGCACCGACATCTTCGCGCGCATCCTCGCGCAGCGGCTCACCGAGGTGCTGGGCCAGCAGTTCTTCGTCGACAACCGCCCGGGCGCGGGATCCACGCTCGGCACCGAATTCGTGGCGAAGGCGCCCGCCGACGGCTACACGCTGCTGATGACCTCGGCGTCGTTTTCCTACAACCCGGGCCTCTACCAGAAACTGCGCTTCGACCCGGTGAAGGATTTCGCCGCGGTGTCGCTCGTGGTAAGGGTGCCGCACGTCATCGTCGTGCTTCCGACGTTTCCAGCGCGCAACCTCCAGGAATTCGTCAAGCTCGCGCGCGCGAGGCCCGGCGATGTGCTCTACGCATCTGCCGGCCCGGGCAGCGCGATGCACCTGGCGGGCGCGCTCTTCGGCATGGTCACCCAAACTAAACTGGTCCACGTGCCCTACAAGGGCGGCGGCGCGACGACGGCCGCGGTGATGGGCGGCGAGGCGACGACGGCGTTCAATACGCTGGAGACCGTGCTGCCGCTGCTGCGCGCCAAGCGGCTGCGGCCGCTCGCGGTGTCCACGCGCGAGCGCGCGCCGGCGCTGCCGGAGGTGCCGACCGCGATCGAGGCGGGATTCAAGGACTACGAGGCAACCGGCTGGTTCGGGATGCTCGCGCCGGCCGGCACGCCGCCCGCGATCGTCGGGCAATTGAGCGCCGAAGTCGCCAAGGCGATGAGGACGCCGGCCATCAGCGAGCGCGCGACGCAGCAGGGCGCCGCCCCGATCGGCAGCACACCGGCCCAATTCCAGAGCTTCCTGCGCGACGAGATCGGCAGGTGGACCCGCATCATCCGGCAGCTCGGCATCAAGCTCGATTGAAGCGGGAGGCGGGAAATGGGCCGGCAGATCGAGGGCCTGGCGCGGTTCGTCGCGCACACGCAGTGGGAGGACATCCCGGCGCCCGTGCAGCGGCATGCGAAACTCGTGTTTCTCGACACGCTGGGCGTGATCCTCGCCGGCTCCGAGCGACCCGAGGTGCGGCAACTGCGGGAACGCCTGGCGGCCACCGCCGGCAGCGGCGCAACGGTCCTCGCGCGCGGCTGGCCCGTCCAGGACCCGCGCACCGCCGCGCTCCTGAACGGCGTCGCGGGCCGGGCGATCGAGCTTTGCGAAGGGCTGCGGCTCGTCACCGGCCAGGCCGCGATGCAGACGCTGCCCGGCATACTCGCCGTCGGCGAATGCGCGCAGGCGAGCGGCCGCGAGCTGCTGGCCGCTCTGGTCGTCGGCTACGACGTCGCCGGGCGGCTCTCGACCGCGTTCACGCCCCGTCCGCTTGCGCACCAGAACGGCCAGGTCGGCCTGCTGGCAGCAGCCGCCGCGGGCGCGCGCGTACGGGGACTCGACGCAGCCGGTGTGAGCCGCGCGCTGCGCATCGCGACGACACTCGTGCTGACGCCGAGCTACACCAACGCGGTGGCCGGCGCGACCACGCTCAATGTCGCAGGCGGCATGAGCGGGTACGCGTGCGCGCTCGCCCCCGAGCTGGCCCTGGCCGGATTCGAGGCCCAGGATGACGCGGTCGAAGAAGCGCTGGGGAACCTCGTGGGCGACGGATTCAGGGCCGACGGCCTGCTTGACGAGCTAGGTACGCGCTGGGAGATCACGCGCAATTATTTCCGCTTGTACGCGTGCTGCAATCCCATCCATCCTGCACTGGACTGCCTGAAGGCGGTGCTCGCGGCGCTGCGTCCGCGGCCCGATGACATCGAGCGCATCGACGTCGCGACTTACCGTTTCGCCTCCGTGATGCGCAACCCGGACCCGCCCAATTACTTCGCGTCAAAGTATTCCCTGCCCCACGCCGCGGCTGTGATGGCGGTGAGAGGCGACGCCGGCCACGCGGCAATCGATGATTCCGCGTTGCGCGATCCCGCCATCGCCGCGCTGCGCCATCGGGTGCGCGTCGCCGAAGACCCGGCCATGAGCGCCGTCGCGCCGCGGCTGCGGCCCGCGCGCGTGACCGTGACGCTGAAGGATGGGCGGCAAGGCACTCATGCCTGCGAGAGCCACCGCGGCGATTTCCAGCAGCCCTTCGAAGAATCCGAGATCCGCGGAAAATTCCACGAGCTCGCCGGATGCGTGCTCACGCCGGAGGGTGTCGCCAGGATTGAGGAATCAGTCGATCGCTGCGAGCATTGGGCGGATGCAGGCGAGTTCACCGCGTTGCTGCGTCGCCACGGCCGGAAATGACTGGCGATACTCAGCCCTCACCCCCACCCCTCTCCCGGAGGGCGAGGGGAGATTCGTCGAGCACATGGAGAGTCGTCC
>MEQT01000204.1 GCA_001770325.1 Betaproteobacteria bacterium RIFCSPLOWO2_02_64_14 | reverse complement strand
AGCGCGCGTGGAGGGATCGACCATCATCGGCGGCACGCCGGAGCAGTTCAGGAGATTCCTGCAGTCGGAACTCGCCAAGTACGGCAAGCTCGTGAAAGCAGCCGGCATCAAGTACGAGTAGGCAATGCATGAAGGAAGGAAAACTGAAACGCATCTTCCGGGTGGTCGGCCAGCGCGCGAATTTCAGCATCTGGGAAGCCGCGAGCCCCGAGGAACTCCACGCGACGCTCACTTCGCTCCGCATGCATCCTTACATGGACGTGGGCGTCACCCCCATCATCCGGCACACCACCACCGAGGCGTACGAGGCCGCCCACGGCGCGATGCCGCCGTTTTGAGCAACAGGTGTTGGGGTTCGCGGTGCTCACCCCAACCTACCATGGCGATGGATTCGATAATGGACGTGGCCCGTAGGTTGGGATAAGCGCAGCGCATCCCAACAATCATCCCAACACGATTCTCGTACGCAGGACACGGAATCCGAGGAGCGATTCTTTCGGTGAAAGGGAAATTCCGCGAAATCGCAGATGAGATTCGCCGTCTTTTCCGTCAGGCTCGTAATGATTGTTCCTTCCATTTTGAGTTTCTCGTCACGGCGTCACAAAATACAAACCCGCATTGCATCACCCGCACCCTCAATTCAACTTGTTACGCGTTCTTGAGCAATCCCTGCAGTGACTTCATCCGCTGCACCGAGTCGCCGGCGATGTGGGTCCAGATGATGGCGTCGCGCACGAGCTTGTCCACGCCGGCGTTCATCATCCCGCCGGCGCGGCCGTGGATCGCCATGTTGGCGTAACACACCCGCTGGATGGCGTCGGAGGCGAAGTTCATGAGAAAGTGCCCGTGCCGGGAGTGGTGCCCATCGGTGGCATCGCTCTCCGCGGCGAGCCGCATCACGAACGAGCGCAGCGCCTCGGTGTACATGTGCATTTCCGAGAGCTTGAGCTGCACCAGCTGCTGGGCGGCGAGCGGCCGGCCGCCCCGCGTCTCGCTGCGGGCGCACTGCATCGCCATCTCGACCGCCGCATCGCATACGCCCACGGCGTTGGCCGCGTACTCGAGCTCCGAGAATTTCGCATTCTTCCCGCCGCGCGCCTTGAGGCCGCGGTTCACCTCACCCAGCAGATTGGCGTGCGGCACGCGGGCATTCTCGAATACGAGCTCGGCATTCTGGTAGAAGCGCCAGCCGCTCTTGTTGAACACCTTGCCCACGCGCACACCCGGCGTATCGATCGGCACCGCGAAGATGCTGGTGCCGTCTCCCACGGCGGCCCCGGGGTCCGTGCGCGTGTAGGCGAAGAACAGTTTGCCAACGTTGGCATGGGCAATGAAGCATTTCTCGCCGTTCACTATCCACTCGTCGCCGCGGCGCTCCGCCCGCAATCTCAGCCCGGACTTCGGATCGTCCGCGGGCGGCAAGCGATTGTCGGAGCCGGCGTTGGGCTCGGTGATGCCCCCACCCAGCACGAACGTATCGTCGGCAAGAAACGGATTCAGGAACCGCTCGCGCTGCTCCGGCGTGCAGCGGTCCGCGATCAGGTGGCACCACTTCCACGACTGGCTGAAGGTCTTCGCGATCGCGCTGTCGCCGCGCGCGAGTTCCGCGATCACCACCGCCTGCGTCACGAAGTCGGCGCCGCCCCCGCCCCATTCCTTCGGCACCGCGAGCGTCCTGAGGCCGAGCCGCGAACCCCTGCGGATGATCGCCCAGTCGAAGGTCCCGCGCGGATCGGCGATCCGGTCGCGCTGCAACGACAGCGGACGGATCTCATCCTCCGCGAACCTGCGCGCCTCCATCTGCCAGCCGCGCTGCTCTTCATTCAGCGAAAAATCCATTCGCACTCCCTGATGTCCCTCATCCCTGCATTGCCTGCAACGCCGTCCTGCCTCGCCCCGGGGCGTTGGGGTTCGCGCGGCTCACCCCAACCTACGCTGAAACGAGCCCGGGATCGAACTTGCCGTCGATCAACACGAAGAGGATCCGGCACGGCCGGTCCGAGAGATTTCTCCAGGGCCGGTGACCACGCGTCGGATGAATCCGGTCATGTCACTCCTCGTCCAGCATGTGGGCACTTTGTCAGGGGACGGGCCGCGCACTACAATGCGGGGCTCTTTCAAGTTACCACAAGCGCAAGGAGTGTGTCGGAACTTGTCTCACACACTCCTTACGCAAAACCGCCCGCAGACAAGCGCTACAATTGGTGCCGATGTACCTGAAATTGGCCCCACCCATGTCCTTGTTGACGAGCAGAAGAGATTTTTACACGCCGCCATGTTGCAAGTCTGCGGGCGGTTTTGCATTTAGCAGCCTGTCGGAGCTTCAAGTCCGGCAGGCTGCTAGGGAGACGGAACTATGCTGTTCATGGTGAAGATCGTGGTGCGCCTGCCGGGCGACTGGCCCAGGGAGAAGCTCGCGGAGATCAACAAGAACGAGACCGCGCGCAGCATGCAGTTCGTGAAGGACGGGAAACTGAAGCGCATATTCCGCATCGTGGGCCAGCGCGCGAATTTCAGCATCTGGGACGTGGCAAGCCCCGAGGAGCTGCACGCGACGCTTACTTCGCTGCCGCTCCACCCGTACATGGACGTCACCGTGTGGCCGCTCATCAAGCACACCACCACCCAGGCGTGGGAAGCCGAGCACGGTGCCATGCCGCCGTTCTAGCGCCCAGATTTCCTTCCCCCACCCCGCCCCTCCCCCGCGCACCCGTGCGCAAGGGAGGGAGAAAACAAAGGACCAACCATGACGAATGAGAAATCCCCGCACGCCCGCGAAATGCGCTACGCCGTGCTCCCTGACCGCATGCCGCCGATTCCAACCGAGAGGATGACCGCCGAGCAGAAGGCGGTCGCCGCCGAGATCGCCGCCGGCCCGCGCGGCAAGGTGGAAGGCCCGTACTGGCCGATCCTGCGCAGCCCGGGCTTCGCGCGCTGCGTGCAGAAGGTCGGCGCCTATTTCCGCTACGAGTGCGCGCTCGACAGGCGTCTGAACGAGATGACGGTGCTCATCGCGTCGCGCTCTTGGACTCAGCAGTTCGAGTGGGACGTCCATATCCTGCAGGCGCTCGGCGCAGGTCTCAAGCCCGAAGTCGCGCAGGCGATCGCCGAGGGCCGCCGGCCCGACGCGATGGCGGAGGACGAGGCGATCCTCTATGACTTCACCGCGGAACTGCTCGCGAACAAGGGCGTGAGCGACGCGACCTACGCCAAGGCCGCGGGCAAGTTCGGCGAGGGCGGCATCATCGACATCCTCGGCATCGTCGGCTACTACTCGATGCTCGCCATGATCATGAACGTGGGCCGCACCACGCTGTTCGAGGGCAGGCTCCTGCCGCTCGACCCGACACCGCTGCAGCTGAAGTCGGTGGCCTCCAATCCGCTGCGGGCGTAACGGCGCCAGGGGCGGACGGGGCGGACACGACGCCGGAATTGCCTCCTCTTCCGGTACGGCGTAAGGTATGCGCCTCGGAGCGAGGTGAGGTTGACCCCGACGAACCGATAAACCGAAAGGAGAAGCCAGAATGACGATGACCTACAATCCCACCGCCCAGTTCGAGATCAAGGAATGGGACGTGGAGTTCCGGAAGACGCCGGGGCGCACACTGATGGCCCGGATCTATCAACCGCAGGGCGCGGGGCCGTTCCCGACCCTGCTGGACCTGCATGGCGGGGCGTGGCACGACAAGGACCGGTTCGCCAACGTGCCCATGGATCAGGCGGCGGCGCGGAGCGGCGTCCTGGTGGTGGCAATCGACATGCGGAACTCGCCCGAAGCGCCGTACCCGGGTTCGGTGCAGGACGCGAACTACGGCGTGCGCTGGCTCAAGATGAAAGCGCGCGAATGGAAGGGCGATCCGGAAAATCTCGGAGTGCTCGGGAGTTCCAGCGGCGGCCACGTCGCCGAGCTGCTCGCGATGCGCCCGCGCGACCCGCGCTACACCGCGATTGCCTTGCCTGAGGCGCCCGGCCTCGACGCGACGGTCGCCTACGTCGCGACGCGCTCGCCGATCAGCAACTGCCACGCACGCTACGAGCACATGGTCAAAACGAATCGCCCGGAAATGGAGAAGAAGAGCAAGATGTACTTCGATCCATGGGAATCGATATTCGAGGGCAATCCGGCGCTGATACTGGAGCGTGGCGAAAAGGTCACGCTGCCGCCGCTGCTCATCATGCAGGGCGAGCTCGACTCCAACGTGCCGTGGCAGATCCAGGAGAAATTCGCCCAGGCCTATCGCGCGGCCGGCGGCGAGTGCGAGCTGGAGATCTTCAAGGGTTGCGAGCACATGTGGATCCAGGAACCGGGCCCGCAGACCGATCGCGCGCACGAGATCCTCAAGGCTTTCATCGCCAAGCAGTTGCGGGCGATGCGGCGCGCGGCGTAAGCGCGTGCATGGCGGGCAGCCGCCTCCCGGCGGTTGCCCGAGTCTTGTTCGAATTTCCGAGAAACTGATGCACGCTACGCGCCTTGTGCTCGGGGCGGCGACAGTCTTCGCCGTGTTCGCGGGCGCCGGCGCCGCGAACGCCCAGACCTATCCGGTGAAACCGGTCCGGCTCATCGTGCCGTTCGCGCCGGGCGGTGCGACCGACATCCTGGCGCGCCTCATCGGACAGAAGCTCACCGAAGCCTGGGGCCAGCAGGTGGTCGTGGAAAATCGTCCGGGGGCCGGCACCGTCATCGGCACGGACATCGTCGCCAAGTCGCCGCCGGACGGCTATACGCTGCTCATGGTATCGACGAGCACCGTCACCGCTCCCACCCTGGTGCCCAAGCTCCCCTACGACACGCTGCGTGACCTCACGCCTGTCATCCAGCTCGTGTCTTCGCCGAACGTGCTCGCGGTGCATCCGTCGTTGCCCGCGAGATCGGTGCAACAATTGATAGCGCTGGCGCGGGCGCGGCCCAACCAGGTCGCGTTCGGCTCGGGCGGCAACGGCACCTCCACGCACCTGGGCGGCGAAATCCTGCGGCTCATGGCGAAGGTCAGCATGGTGCACGTGCCGTACAAGGGCGCGGCGCCCTCGACCATCGCGGTGCTGAGCGGCGAGGTCGCGTGGCAATTCTCGGCCATTCTCTCCACCGCGCCGCACCTGAAGGCCGGCCGGTTGCGGGCACTGGCCGTGAGCAGCGCACAACGCTCGTCCGTATTGCCGGACGTGCCGCCGGTGGCCGACACGCTGCCGGGCTTCGAGGCGAGTCCGTGGACCGGTGTGTCAGCGCCGGGGGGCACTCCGAAGGAGCTGATCGCGAGGCTCAATCGGGAAATCGCCAAGGGTCTGAACGCCGCCGGCACGCGCGGGCGGCTGGCGCGCGACGGCAACGACGTGGTGGCAGCCCCGCCGGAACAGTTCGACACCTTCTTCCGGGCGCAGATCGAGAAGTGGGGCAAGGTTATCCGCGACGCCGGCATCCGGCTGTAGGCCGGAGCACGCGCAGCGATCCCCGACATCCGACTTTCCTTTCATTGCGGGAGAAGCGAAGCAATCCCGTTGCTGGCAAAGCAATCGCGCCCGCCGCGAGGTTGCTTCGTCGCGGAATGCCGCTTCTCGCAACGACAGGAGGTTCGTTCTGGCAATTCCTCCTTCGCAGGCATGACGGTGTGTGAAATGCGCGCGCCTCCCGGAGGAGGAATGTTGCATCGCTTTCGCGCACGTTTGAACGTCGACGATTTCACGAGCGTGAATCGGCGCGCGTTCCTGCGCGGCCTCGGCGCGTCGGTTCTCCTCACCACTTCCGGAGGCTTTTTCTCACGCTCCGTCTGGGGAAGTCCGCGTTTTGCTGCGGATCCGTTCGCGCTCGGCGTGGCCTCAGGCGACCCGGCGCCGGACGGCTTCGTGATCTGGACCAAGGTCGCACCCCGGCCGCTGGAGCGCGGCGGCGGCATGCCCGGGCAGGCGGTCGAGGTCGATTGGATGGTAGCTGCCGACGACCGCATGCGTCGGGTGGTACAGAAGGGAATAGCGATCGCACATCCGGAGCTTGGCCATGCGGTGCACGTCGAGATCGGGGGACTCGAGCCTGCGCGCGACTACTACTATCAGTTCGCCATCGGCAGCGATCAAAGTCCCGTGGGGCGGGGACGCACGCTGCCGCCCGCGGGGGCGCCGGTTGCGCAATTGCGTTTCGGCGTCGCGGGCTGCCAGCGCTACGAGGACGGCTACTTCACCGCTTATCGCCGGCTCGCGGAGGAACGCTTCGACTTCGTGTTTCACTACGGCGATTACATCTATGAACGCGCCGTGATGCGCCCCGGTTCCCGCGCTCGTCCGGTGATCCGCGTGATGCCCGGCGACCCGGAGGAATGCTACACGCTCGACGATTATCGCCATCGCTACAGCCTTTACAAACTCGATCCGGACCTGCAGGCGGCGCACGCCTCTGCCCCATTCGTCATGAGCTACGACGACCACGAGGTCGTGGGCAACTGGGCGGGCGACTCACCGCCGCGCAACTCGTCGCGCGAAGCGTTTCTGCTGCGCCGCGCCGCTGCCTTCCAGGCCTGGTACGAGCACATGCCGCTGCGCCGGGCGCAGATGCCGCACGGCCCCGGCATCCTCGCTTACCGGCGCATGGTGGTCGGGGACCTTCTCGCCATGAACGTGCTCGACACGCGGCTCTACCGTTCCCCGCAGGCGTGCGGCGGGGGCACCCGCGCCAACTGCACTGAGGCGCTGGAGCCGCAGCGGACGATGCTCGGCGACGCGCAGGAACGCTGGCTTTACGACGGTTTCCGCAGCGCGCATGCGCGCTGGACGCTGCTTGCGCAGCAGGTGCCCATGATGCGCAACGACCGCAATCCCGATCCCGATATCTTTGCCCCAAACATGGACAAATGGGATGGCGCCGTCGCCGCGCGCGATCGCCTGCTTGCCGCCGTTGAAAACGCGAAGCTCGCCAACCTGATCGTCGTCACCGGCGACCGCCATTCCAACTGGGCTGCGGTGCTCAAGAAAGACTTCGCGGACGAACGATCGGCGACACTGGGGGTCGAGTTCGTGGCGACGTCGGTCACCTCGCTCGGAGACGGCTTCGACATCAATGACCGCTTCCGGGCGTTGATGCGGCAGGATCCGCATATCAAGTTTTTCAACGGCCAGCGCGGCTATGTCCGCCACGTGGTGACACCGGAACGCTGGCAGGCCGATTTTCAGGTGCTGGACAAAGTCAGCGTGCCCGATGGCCGCATGTCCACGCGGAGGAGCTTCGTGGTCGAGAGCGGCAGGCTGGGCCTGGCGGGGACGTGAGAGCAACGTGAAGCCGTTGCTTCCCTCACCCCTAGCCCCTCTCCCGGAGGGAGAGGGGAATCCTGTCGCGCTGATGCGCGATGGACGAACGGAGAAGGGCTTGTTTCCCCTCTCCCTCCGGGAGAGGGACCAAGGGTGAGGGCCAAGATTTCGTCAGCAGACGGTCATATTGTCAGGCGCTCTAAACCGGTCGCAGCGCGAGGCAATCAACGCCTCAGCAGGCCGTTTGCTTCGCCGCGCTCCCGCATGCGCTTGCACTGCGCGGCGGTGAGGCGCGTATTGCGCGGCGATGTCTCGGCGCGCATCAGATTCTCCGGCTCCTCGCTGTGATCGCCGCTGTCGGCGAGGACGTGCACCAGCTCGTGGGTCAATGCCTGCGGCAGGTCGCGCGCGCCGTACGCGATCCACACGGTGTCGGCGAGTTCCGGCCGGC
This sequence comes from Betaproteobacteria bacterium RIFCSPLOWO2_02_64_14, assembly GCA_001770325.1. GTDB lineage: Bacteria > Pseudomonadota > Gammaproteobacteria > Burkholderiales > SG8-41 > DSOT01. Next base: position 541 of record MEQT01000204.1, on the reverse strand, counting down.
TGGCCGAGTTGCCACGTCCGATCGCCTCGGCGTCGTACGCCGGGCGATTGAGCGTATCTTCGACAAAGAACAGCGCGGGCTTCGCGACGGGCATCCGTTTCAGCAACTCCCGCGACACAGGCGTCGAGTAGAAATGGAACCGGCGCGGCGCTTCCACCACGTGCAGTTCGGCGCGCGTTAACGCGACACGGCATTGCCCGAGTAAACCCGCCGCATGACGCACGGCCGCGGAGATTTGTTCGTGAGACCAGCGCGTGCCGTGGAAGGTGTACAGGGTAAGCCGCAGTTCGTGCGACGCATCGTTCACAACCGGTAACTCCCCGAGCGGGAGGTTGCGGGTTTCCGTGATTCGGATTTCGTCGGCCGCAAACGCCGGCGCGCCAGCAGCGAGTAGCAGGACGAGGAGCCATGCCGCCGACGTATTCCAGGCGCAAGACCCCGGTCGCAACGTCCGTCCTGAATTGCGAGTCGCTGCGCAAGGACCCGTAGCATGCGGGATCGGCACGGACTGCCTGCGTGCTTACGCTGCCGTGCTCGGCTC
>MEQT01000203.1 GCA_001770325.1 Betaproteobacteria bacterium RIFCSPLOWO2_02_64_14 | reverse complement strand
TTCGGCGTCGATCTCGCGCGCGTGTCAGGCACCGGTCCCAAGGCGCGCATCCTCAAGGAAGACGTGCAGAGTTACGTGAAGGCCGAACTCACGCGGCCGCGCGCCGCGGGATCCGGTGTCGGGTTCAACCTGGCGCCGTTGCCGCAGGTGGATTTCGCCAGGTTTGGCCCGATCGAGACGAGGGCGCTCACGCGCATCAGGAAGCTTTCGGGCGCCAACCTGCACCGCAACTGGGTCAGCATCCCGCACGTGACCCAGCACGATGAAGCGGACATCACGGAGCTGGAGGCGTTTCGCAAGTCGCAGGCCGACGAGGCTAAGAAGAGCGGCATCAAGTTCACCATGCTGGGCTTCCTGATGAAGGCCGCGGTGGTGGCGCTCAAGCAGTACCCGGAGTTCAACGCCTCGCTTTCGGCCGACGGCGAAAGCCTCGTGCTCAAGCAGTACTATCACATCGGCATCGCGGTCGATACCCCGAACGGCCTGGTGGTGCCGGTGATACGCGACGCCGACAAGAAAGGGCTGCTGGAGATTGCGAAGGAACTGGGCGCGGTGAGCGAGCGCATGCGCGCCGGCAGGATCGCGCCGGCAGACCTGCAGGGCGGCTGCTTTTCGATCTCGAGCCTCGGCGGCATCGGCGGCACGCTCTTCACGCCGATCATCAACGCACCCGAGGTCGCGATCCTGGGCGTCGGCAAGGCGGTTGTGAAAGGCGTATGGGACGGCGAGAAATTCGCGCCGCGCCTGCTGCTGCCGCTGTCGCTTTCGTACGATCACCGGGTGATCGACGGAGCCCAGGGCGCGCGCTTCATTTCCTATCTGGCGGGCGTGCTGTCGGATATCCGCAGACTGGTGCTTTAGGAAGTGATGAGTGCAGAGTGAGAAAGGGCGAGGATTTGACGACGGTTCCGGTCCCGGATGTGTTGATTCGGGGTTCCGCTCTGCATTCTGCACTCTGCGCTCTGCACTAAATGGCTGCTCCCATCGGCATCCTGGGCGGCACGTTCGATCCGATCCACTACGGCCATCTGCGGCTCGCCGAGGAGGTCGGGCGGGGGCTCAAGCTCGACGAAGTGCGCTTCATACCGAGCGGCACGCCGCCGCACCGCGGCGCCCCCCAGGTCTCCGCAATCGACCGCGTCGCGATGGTGCGGCTCGCGATCCGCGACAATCCGCTGTTCACGCTCGACGAGCGCGAGACGCGGCGCGCAGGGCCTGCTTACTCGGTCGACACGCTCTCCGAATTACGCGCGGAACTCGGCCCTGACCGCCCGCTCTGCCTGCTGGTCGGCGCCGACGCATTTCTCGATCTCGCCACGTGGAGCCGCTGGCACGAACTCTTCGCACTGGCGCACGTCGTCATCGCGCACCGCCCGGGATTTCCGGTCGACACGTGGCACGAACGCATGCCGCAACCGCTCGCGCGCGAGTACGCGGCACGCGCCATGCAGCAGCCGCTCGCCGTGCATCTCGCACCCGCGGGCGGCGTCGTCGTGACCGCCATCGCGGCGCTCGACATCTCCGCGACCATGATTCGCGAGTGCCTGCGTTCGCGATCGAGTCCCCGCTATTTGCTTCCCGATTCCGTTCTCGATTATATTGAGCGCAACGCACTGTACGCTGGAGGTTGATGAGAGTCGACAAGCTGGTGAAGGTCGCGGTGGCGGCGCTGGAGGACATAAAAGCGCGCGACATCGTGGTGCTTGACGTGAAGCGCCTGACCGCGATGTTCGACAAGATCATCATCGCCAGCGCGGATTCCACGCGCCAGAGCAGGGCGCTCGCGCGCAACCTGCAGGACAAGTTGAAGGCGCAGGGCGCGCCTCCGCGCGGGGTGGAAGGCGAACAGAGCGGTGAGTGGATACTGGTGGATCTGGGCGCGGTCGTGGTGCACATCATGCAACCCGTGGTCAGGCGATACTACAACCTCGAAGAGTTGTGGGCGCCGCCGCGGCCCAAGCGGCGCCGGCCCGGCGGCCGTCCCGCGGCCTGATGCTCCCGCCTTGAAATTCCGGATCGTCGCGGTCGGCCACCGGATGCCCGCGTGGGGCAGGGCAGGATTCGAAGAGTACGCGCGGCGCATGCCGCGCGAGGCACGGACGACGCTGGTGGAGCTGAAGCCTGAACCGCGCGGCGCGGGGGCCACTGCGCGCGATGTGGAGCGTGCGCTGGAGTCCGAACGCAGGCGCATCGTCGCGGCCTTGCCGAAGGGCTGTTACCGGGTCGTGCTGGACGAGCGCGGCGAGAGCCTGTCCACACGCGGACTTGCCGGGCGCATGGGAACGTGGCGGCAGCAGGGACGCGACGTGGCCTTGATCATCGGCGGCGCTGACGGCACGGCCGCGGCGCTGAAGAAGGAGGCGGATTTGCTGTGGTCGCTCTCGGCGCTCACTCTGCCGCACCAGCTCGTGCGCATTGTTGTCGCGGAACAGCTCTATCGCGCCGCGTCGCTGCTTGCCGGCCATCCGTATCACAGGGAGTAATCAGGATTGAGGATTGAGGATCGAGGAAAACCCGGTTCGTTTTTGCTCAATCCTGAATCCTGCATCCTCAATCCTCAATCCTCATTCCTCGATCCTCAGTCCTGACAGCGACAGTGGCCAGCAAGCGCATCTATCTCGCCTCGCGCAGTCCGCGCCGGCGCGAACTGCTCAAGCAGATCGGCGTGAGCTTTGAGCTCGTGCTGTTGCGCGAGGACCCCAGACGCGGGCCCGATGTCGATGAGACGCCACTGCCGGATGAGGCGGCGGATGCGTACGCGCTGCGCATCGCCCGGAGCAAGGCGGTGGTGGCGGTGCAGCAGCTCGCGAGGCGCGGGCTCCCCCTGCATCCCGTGCTCGCCGCGGACACCACCGTGGTGTGCGATGGCGTGATCATCGGCAAGCCGGCTGACGCCGAGGACGCGGCGCGCATCCTGGCGCGGCTGGCAGGGCGGGAGCACCGGGTCATGACCGCGGTCGCTCTTGCCCACCGTGACGAAGTCGCGGCGCGCCTGTCGGATTCGGCCGTCGAATTCCGGACCCTGGCCGCAGACGAAATACGCCGCTACGTCGCTTCAGGCGAGCCGCTGGACAAGGCCGGCGCCTACGCGGTCCAGGGGCGCGCCGCGGCGTTCGTGACCCGCATCAGCGGCAGTTATTCGGGGATCATGGGCCTCCCGCTCGCCGATGCGGCGGAGCTGCTGCAGCGCTGCGGGATCGAGGTCCTGTAAACAGGGTGCGCCGCGCGCATGAGCGAAGAAATTCTGATCAACGTCACCCCGCAGGAGACGCGCGTGGCCGTGATGGAGCACGGCGTCACCCAGGAGCTGCATATCGAGCGCGCAAGCGCGCGGGGACTGGTCGGCAACATCTACGTGGGCCGTGTGGTGCGCGTGCTGCCGGGAATACAGTCGGCCTTCGTGGACATCGGCGGCGAGCGCGCGGCGTTCCTGCACGTGGCCGACATCTGGGGCAACCGCCACAACGGCGAGCCGGGCGTGCCGATCGAGAGGCTGCTGGCGCAAGGACAGAACCTCACGGTGCAGGTCATCAAGGATCCCCTCGGCACCAAGGGGGCGCGTCTTTCGACCCAGATCGGGATTGCGGGGCGGCTGCTCGTGTACCTTCCCCAGGAATCGCATATCGGCATTTCGCAGCGCATCGACGACGAGGAGGAACGGCAGCACCTGCGCGAAAAGCTGCAGCTGCTGCTGCCGGCCGATGAGCGGGGCGGCTTCATCATCCGCACCATGGCGGAGGCCGCATCCGACCGTGAACTCAACTCGGACCTGGAGTATCTGCGCAAGCTGTGGCGCGGCATACAGGAGAAGGCGCAGGCCGCCCCGGCGCTGACCCTGCTCTACCAGGACCTCAACCTCGCCCTGCGGGTGCTGCGCGACTTCGTGCACGAGGAGACGAGCCGCATCGTCATCGATTCGCGCGCGTCGTGCGACCAGATGCTCGAATTCGCGCGGGAATTCACTCCGGCGGTGAGCGAGCGCATCGAACATTACCAGGGGGAGCGTCCGCTGTTCGATCTCTGCGGAGTGGACAACGAGATCGAAAAGGCGCTGGCGCGGCGGGTGGATCTCAAGTCCGGCGGCTACCTCATCATCGACCAGACCGAGGCGCTCACCACCGTCGACGTCAATACCGGAGGATTCGTCGGGGCGCGCAGCTTTGACGACACCATCTTCAAGACCAATCTCGAGGCGGCGCAGGTCATCGCGCGCCAGTTACGGCTGAGAAACCTCGGCGGCATCATCATCGTCGACTTCATCGACATGGAGACCGACGAGCACAGGAGCGCGGTGCTCAACGAGTTCCGCAAGGCCCTCGCGCGCGATCGCACGCGCATGACCGTGAACGGGTTCACCCAGCTGGGCCTGGTCGAGATGACGCGCAAGCGCACCCGCGAGAGCCTCGCGCACGTGCTGTGCGAGCCGTGCCCGGTGTGCCAGGGCCGGGGCGAGCTCAAGACGGCGCAGACCGTGTGCTACCAGGTCATGCGCGAGCTGCTGCGCGAGGCGCGCCAGTTCAGCGCCCGGGAGTTCCGGATCCTCGCTTCGCAGCCGGTGATCGATCTGTTTCTCGACGAGGAATCGCAGAGCCTCGCGATGCTGTCCGACTTCATAGGCAAGCCGGTGTCGCTTCAGGTCGAGACGCTCTACAACCAGGAGCAATTCGACATCATACTGATGTAGCGCGCCGGAGCGTGGAGCAGGGACCCGCTTGCGGGATGCGACCGTGGAGGCGCGCTGGCGGTCGACGAGATGCTGCACAGATGTCCGCCGATACGTCCGGAGGCCGCGCGCCGGAGCGTGGAGCAGGGATCGGCGCACCGTGGAACAGGGACCCGCTTGCGGGATGCGACCGTGGAGGCGCGCTGGCGGCCGACGAGATGACGCACAGATGTCCGCCGATACGTCCGGAGGCCGCGCGCCGGCCCGGTTGGCGGCTCGGATTGGGACCATGGCACGAGATACACAGCACATCGATGGCGGGGCGCGCAGTATGGGGGATGAGCGCGTTCATACCCCGCGCCAGGCGCGGGCGTTTGCCGAGCAGGTCTTGTCGCGCGCGGCGGGGGCGCCGCTCATTTCCGGCAACCGCGTGCGTCTGCTCAAGGATGCCGCCGGGAACTACCCCGCGTGGCTCGCCGCAATCCGCGCAGCGCAACGCTCGATCTTCTTCGAGAACTACATCGTCGAGGAGGATGACATCGGGCGGGAGTTCGTCGCGGCGCTTGCGGCGCAGGCGCGCAATGGCGTGCGCGTCTTCGCACACTACGACTGGCTGGGCGCAATGGGCCGCGCTTCGCGCGGGCTGTGGGAGCCGCTCACGGCCGCGGGCGGCGCCGTGCGGTGCTTCAACCCGCCGCGGCTTGACAGCCCGCTGGGGTGGCTCACGCGCGACCACCGCAAGATGATTGCCGTCGACGGTGAAGTCGCGTTCGTGGCGGGATTGTGCGTTTCGAGGCAGTGGACCGGAGATCACGCGAGGGGGCGGGATGCATGGCGCGACACCGGTATCGAAGTGCACGGCCCCGCGGTGGCCGAGATCGAGCGCACGTTTGGCGATGCATGGGATGCGGAAGGCGCCGCACTTGCCGCCGATGCGTACACCGACCCGGCGGCAATCGCGGACCAGGGTGAAATGATGGTACGCGTGCTTGCGACCGTGCCGAACACCGCGTCGTTGTACCGCGTCGATCAGTTGATTGCGGCCATGGCGCGCAAGACCCTTTGGCTCACGGACGCCTACTTTGTCGGCGTCGCCATCTATGTCCAGGCGCTGCGCGCGGCTGCGCTTGATGGTGTGGACGTGCGCCTGCTGGTGCCGGGCGCGAGCGATATCCCGCTGCTTCCGACCCTGTCGCGCGCGGGCTACCGCCCGCTGCTGGAGGCGGGGGTGCGGGTTTTCGAGTGGAACGGGTCGATGCTGCACGCCAAGACCGCAGTGGCGGACGGCAGGTGGGCGCGCGTGGGTTCGACCAACCTCAACATTGCGAGCTGGATCGGCAACTACGAACTTGACGTCGCCGTGGAGAACGATGATTTCGCCCGCGCGATGCAGGACATGTACGAGAATGATCTCACGCATGCCACCGAACTCGTGCTCGCGCCGCACAACCGGGTGCGCGCCACGGTTCGGCAGCGGCGCGGGTCGCGCCGCGGAGGCAGCGCCTCA
>MEQT01000202.1 GCA_001770325.1 Betaproteobacteria bacterium RIFCSPLOWO2_02_64_14 | reverse complement strand
CGCCCAGCTCACGATGAACTCCTCGGCGTCGGGGTCGAGATCCTTGTGGTGAAACGGCGTCGGATCCATCGAGTTGAAGAGTTGCGTCAACTCGCGGATGCGCAGTTCGATCAGATGCGGAGCAGCCACGGTCAAAGTGATTTCAGGCTTGAACCCACCGGCGCATGTCGAACTCGAAGGCTTCGCGGTCGCGCTGCCAAGTGGCGAAGCTCCTGGTGACGGTGAGCAGCCACGTTTGTGCCGGCCCGATCGGTTTGGGCGACGAGAACGCATCCGGCCGCAGCACCGCGCCGCAGCGCACCGGTTCCGGATCGCGCACCGAGCGGTAGCGGATGAGGCCGACGCCGGCCGCCCGCGCTGCTTTTCCGAGGGCCTGCGTGGCCACGTAATGCCCCGGATCCTGCCAGCGCCTGGCATCGCGCGCGAAGGGCGACTTCTCGAGGTCTATCGTCAGCGTTCGCACGCCGACCTCGAACAGCGTCTGCTGGGCTGGGCCCAGGCTCGCGAGACCCTTGCTGTCAATGAGGAAGCGCCAGCGCCAGTATCCGAGTTCCGCGCACGCGGTGCGCACCGTTTCGCTGCCGTAGAACACGCCGGGATCGTCAGGCGCCCGGAAGCGGGTGCCGGTCGCAGGCGGGTAGCGAAACGGTGTGTAGAGCAGGAAGTGGAGGTTTTTCGCCGCCAGGGGCACCGCGGGCTTGGTGGCCTCGAGTATTTCTTCGAGCGCCCGTTGTTCTTCCAGATCGTCCACCAGCCGGCGCGTGGACGCGATGTGCTGCGCTTCCACTGCGCGCCACAACCGCGCGCTGGCGCGGGCCGCGTTAGTTGCGACCGCGCGCGGCGTCCAGGTACTGAACGACACGAACCAGGCCCTCGGCGCGGGGGATGAGTTTCCGCGGCACGCCGCCGAGCGCGAGATTCTCGCTATCGAGCCACGTGCGCGACTGGGTCTCGTTGGAGCCGACGAGCGCATCGAGCGAGCGAAAAAGCCGCACGAAGAGCGCCGCCAACTCCCATGATTTCTGCTCCGGCGCAAGCACGTGCTCGCCGGAGGCGATGCGGGACACGGTGGCGCGGCTTACGCCCAGGATCGGCGCGAGTTCCGCCTGCGTGAGTCCGAGCAATTCGGCTGCCCGGATCGTTGCTTTCGCGAGCGTGCGGCCATGGGCGGGAGTCGCGGCAATGCGTGCGGTTGGCATGTCATCCTCCTTGCTCATATGAAACAATATCAAACTATCGTTTCATTGGCAACTATCGGGGCTGAGCCGCGATCACCTTTCAAGGGAAAGCGTGCGCGGGGTCTTGTGGGACTTCTGAGGGTGTGGCGCGGACAGGTGGTGAAATCCCAGTGTCTCAATCCGTGTCACGCTTGCGGCGCATAGATCGGAGCGGGCGAGGATCGCATCGAGCCGCGGCTCCGCGCCGCTGGATTGCCAGCGGGAGGAATAAAGGTCGGATGTCTTGAGGGGCATTGGGCTTCTTATCGTTTGCGCAATTTCGGTTTGGGTGCGTCCTCCAGGAGCGGCGCTCGCTGCTTTGGGATCGTGATGTCGTTTCTGCTGCAATAGTCCCGGATCAGCACCCCCACCATATTGGCGATGGAGCGATGCTCGCGGTCGGCGGCTGTGCGCAACGCTTCCTTCAGCGCCGGCTCAATACGAAAGGTTAGCGTGCTGGTCTTGCCCGTGGCCATGGGTCAGCGCCGCAAAGGACGCTGGGCTCGTCTACACCGTTTGGGTCCTAATGCATCATTCTGGCGATTTACAGAGGGAAAACTGCGGTATTCTGGATTTCTTAAATCTTGCCGGAAGAAGCTTTGGTGCCGGGAGAGAGAATCGAACTCTCATGGTGTTGCCACCGCGGGATTTTGAGTCCCGTGCGTCTACCAATTCCGCCATCCCGGCAGGAATGCGGGATTATCCCGCATTCCTGACGTATCAACAATTTAATGGCGGCAGAACCGCGGTCGTCGTGCCACCGGGCGCCATGCTCACGAATCATGAGTCACGCTTTCCATATAATGGCAGCGATGCGCCTGGATGATTTCGACTTCGAGCTGCCGCCTGAGCTGATCGCCCAGTCGCCCGTCGCGGAACGTTCGCACAGCAGGCTGCTGTGCGTCGATGGCGCAGGCGGCGCGCCCGCGGACCGGCGGTTCCGGGACGTTGTAGACCTCGTTTCCCCGGGCGACGTCATGGTGTTCAACGACACGCGCGTCATCAAGGCGCGCCTTGCCGGGCGCAAGAAGACCGGCGGGAAGATCGAGGTGCTGATCGAACGCGTGCTCACCGGCGACCATGCATTCGCGCAGGTGCGTGCGAGCCACCCGCCACGCGAGGGCAGCGCGCTTGTTTTCGCGGAGGCCATCGAAGCCACTGTCCTCGAGCGGCGCGGCGAGTTCTTCAAGCTTCGCTTCGAGAACTGCGCCGACCTCTTCGCATTGCTCGAGCGCTATGGCAGCGTGCCGCTGCCGCCTTATATCGAACGCCCTGCGTCGCCCTCGGACGAGGCGCGATATCAGACCGTGTATGCACGGGCGCCAGGCGCCGTGGCCGCGCCGACGGCGGGCCTGCACTTCGACGAGCCGCTGCTGGCGTCGCTGCGCGAGCGCGGCGTCGGCGTCGCCTGCATCACGCTACACGTGGGTGCGGGCACGTTCCAGCCCGTGCGGGTGCAGGATCTGGCGGAGCACGAGATGCACGCCGAGTGGTTCGACGTCCCGCAGTCCACGGTGGAGACGATCGAGCAGGCTCGCGCAAGCGGACGCAATGTCATCGCGGTCGGCACCACCAGCCTGCGCGCCCTGGAGACGGCAGGCGCGGCCGGCAGGCTGCAGGCGGGATACGGGGAAACCAAGCTTTTCATCGTTCCCGGGTATCGCTTCCGGATCGTCGACCGGCTCCTCACCAACTTCCACCTGCCGAAGTCCACCCTGCTGATGCTGGTGTGCGCGTTTGCCGGCATGCAGACCATCAAGCGCGCGTACCGCCATGCGATCGAACGCGGCTACCGCTTTTTCAGCTACGGCGACGCGATGCTGATTGAAAGGCAGAAGCTTTAACGCAAAAGATGCGAAGGTAGAACAGAGTGCCAAGACAAGAGCCCGACACGCGCGACCACTATCCGCATTTCGTGTCGATCACCACGCGGTGGATGGACAACGACGTCTACCAGCACGTCAACAACGTCCACTACTACTCATTTTTCGACACGGCGGTGAATGAATTCATGATGCGGCGGGGCGTGCTCGATCTGGAGGCGTGCCCGGTCATATGCCTGGTGGTGGAGACCGGCTGCCGGTATTTCTCCCCCCTCGCGTTTCCCGACACCGTTTACTGCGGGCTGAGGGTCGCCCATCTCGGCACGAGCAGCGTCCGGTTCGAGATCGGTATTTTTCGTAACGAGGAACCTCAGGCCGCCGCCCAGGGCCACTTCATACACGTGACCTGCGACCGCCAGACCCGCCGGCCGGTACCGATGCCGGCGGACATGCGCGCGGTTCTGGAGGCGCTTCGGACATGAACGGTCCTCACCATCACCGGCAGCCGCCCATCGTGGATTTCAAGCTGCTCGGGACGGATGGCAATGCGCGCCGCGGCGTGCTGACCCTCGCCCATGGTGCCGTGGACACGCCCGCGTTCATGCCCGTGGGGACGTACGGCACGGTGAAGGCGATGAGCCCGGCCGAACTGCGTGAACTCGGTGCGCAGATCGTGCTCGGAAACGCCTTCCACCTCTGGCTGCGGCCGGGCATCGAGGTCATCGCCGCGCATGGCGGGCTGCACCGCTTCATGGGCTGGAACGGCCCTATCCTCAGCGATTCCGGCGGCTTCCAGGTCTACAGCCTCGGCCCGCTGCGCAAGGTGAGCGAGGAAGGCGTGAAGTTCCAGTCCCCGGTCAATGGCGACCCGCTGTTTCTCACGCCGGAGGAATCGATGCGCATCCAGCGCGTGCTCAACTCCGATATCGCCATGGTGTTCGACGAGTGCACCCCGTATCCCGCGGACTACGAGCAGGCGCGCGCCTCAATGGAGCTCTCGCTGCGCTGGGCGGAGCGTTCGAGGCGGGCGCACGAGGGCAGCACAAATGCGTTGTTCGGCATTGTCCAGGGCGGCATGCATGAAGCGCTGCGCGATGCCTCGCTTGCCGGACTGACGCAGATCGGATTTGACGGCTACGCCATCGGCGGGCTCTCGGTGGGAGAAGCGAAAAGCGACATGATGCGCGTGCTCCGTCATACCGCGCCGCGCTTGCCCGCGTCGCAGCCACGGTATCTGATGGGGGTTGGCACCCCGGACGATATCATCACGGCGGTCGCCGCTGGCGTGGACATGTTCGACTGTGTGCTACCCACCCGCAACGCCCGCAACGGCTGGGTATTCACCCGTGACGGCGTGATCAAGCTGCGTAATGCCCGTTACCGGGACGATACTGGGCCGCTCGATGAGCGCTGCGCCTGTTACACCTGCCGCAACTTCACGCGTGCTTATCTCCATCACCTGCAGCGGGTGAACGAGATACTGGGCGCGCGCCTGAACACCCTGCACAATCTGCATTACTATCAGGAGCTGATGAGTGAACTGAGGCGCGCGATCGAACTCCGGCGGCTTGAGCAGTGGGTCGTGGATTTCGCGCGGAAATACGATGCATCGTGTTAAAATGCAACGCTTTCTGAACGCACCGGCGGTTCGTTGCGGAATCAAGGACGAGGAGGCGAGGGCGTGTTGATCAACCAGGCGTGGGCGCAGGGCGCTGGCGCAGCTCCCGGCGGCGGCATGGAAAGCATGCTGCTCATCGTGGTGATGTTCGTGGTGCTCTACTTCTTGATGATCCGTCCGCAGATGAAGCGGGCGAAGGAGCACAAGGGCATGATCGAGGCCCTGCAGAAAGGCGACGAAGTGGTGACGACGGGCGGCGTCCTGGGCCGCATCAACAGGATCAACGAGAACTACGTCACGCTGGAGGTGGCGTCCAACGTCGAGATCCAGGTGCAGCGGCCCTCGGTGCAGCTCGTGCTGCCCAAGGGCACGATCAAGAACATCGAGTGAACGGGGAACAGTGAACGGTGAACGGAAAACCGCGGGCCTTCGCCTCGTGTCCTTGCGGTTCACGGTTCGCTGATCGCCGTTCACGAGTCTCGCAATGAACCGTTACCCTCTCTGGAAGTACGTCGTTATCCTGCTCGCGCTCGCGTCCGGCCTGCTCTACACGCTGCCGAATCTTTTCGGCGAGGCGCCGGCGGTACAGGTGTCGCCGCTCAAGCCCACGATCCGTGCCGATGCGAGCCTCATGAACCGGGTCGAGGAGTTCCTGAAGCAGGGCGAACTTCCCCCCGGCGGCGTGTTGCTCGACCAGACCAGCGTCAAGGTGCGCTTTCGCACCACCGACGAGCAGTTGAAGGCCAAGGATCTGCTGCAGGCGAAGCTCGGCGAGGACTACGTCGTCGCGCTTAATCTTCTGTCGAACAGTCCGCGCTGGCTGGCCGCGATCGGGGCGCTGCCCATGTATCTCGGCCTGGACCTGCGCGGCGGCGTGCACTTCCTGTTGCAAGTCGACATGAAGGCGGCGCTCACCAAGAAGATCGAGTCATTCGCCGGCGATATCCGCGGCGCGCTGCGCGACAAGCGCATCCAGCATGCCGGAGTGACGCGCGCCGGCGACGTCATCTCGGTGCGTTTCCGCGAGGCGGCGATGCGCGAAAAGGCGATGGCCGAAATCGCCAAGGCGATGCCGGACCTGGAGTTGCAGGCGCAGGATGAAGCGGGCGAGTTTCGCCTGACCGCGACGCTCAAGCCCGAGGCGCGGAGCGCGACCCAGAAGTTCGCGCTGGAGCAGAACATCACGACGCTGCGCAACCGCGTCAACGAGCTGGGCGTCGCCGAGCCGATCATTCAACAGCAGGGCTCGGACCGCGTCGTGGTGCAGCTTCCCGGCGTGCAGGACACCGCCAAGGCCAAGGATATTCTGGGCCGCACCGCCACGCTCGAGATCCGCATGGTCGAGGCGCATGCCGGGGATGCAGGCTCGCGCAATTACGATCCCCAGAAGATGGAGCAGGCGATCGCGGGGCAGGTTCCGTTCGGCACCGAGCTGCACTACCTGCAGCGCGAGGGAGGCAAGGAAGCGATACTGGTCAGCAAGCAGATCGTCATTACCGGGGAGCGCCTGACCGACGCCTCCCCCGGGTTCGACCAGACTGACAATCGCCCCATCGTCAGCGTCACGCTGGATGGCCAGGGGGCGCGCATTTTCCAGCAGGTGACGCGCGAGGCGGTCAAGCGCCGCATGGCCATTCTGCTCATTGACCGCGGCAAGCCGGAAGTGCTGACCGCCCCGGTTATCCAGTCGGAACTGGGGGCGCGGTTCCAGATCACGGGCTTCCGCAGCACCGAGGAGACCAAGGACCTGGCGTTGCTGCTGCGCGCGGGCGCGCTCGCGGCACCCATGGAGATCATCGAGGAGCGCACGGTCGGCCCTTCGCTCGGCGCCGAAAACATCCGCATCGGTTTCCAGTCGACCTGGTACGGATTTGCCGCGATCGCCGTCTTCATGGTCGCCTATTACATGATGTTCGGCGTGTTCTCGGTCGTCGCGCTCGCCGCGAACGTGCTGTTCCTCGTTGCGCTGCTCTCGATGCTTCAGGCGACTCTCACGCTGCCCGGCATGGCCGGCATCGCGCTCACCATCGGCATGGCGATCGACGCCAACGTGCTCATCAACGAGCGCATACGCGAGGAGCTGAGAGTCGGCAATACCCCGCAGGCGGCAATCCACGCGGGTTACGATCGCGCATGGAATACGATTCTCGACTCGAACCTGACGACCCTGATTGCCGGGGTCTTCCTGTTCATCCTGGGTTCCGGACCGGTCAAGGGCTTCGCGGTGGTGCTGTGCCTGGGGATACTCACCTCGCAATTCAGTGCGGTGGTGGTATCCCGGTCCTTGGCGAATGTGCATTACGGCCGCCGTCGCAGGCTCGACCGCATTTCGATCGGGCAGATCTGGCGCCCGGATGACGACAAGAAAAAGAATGACAGGAAGGACAAAGATTGATCGCTGGACAAGGCCCGCAAGCCGCATAACTTTGATTTGCCGCAGACAACACAGAGAAGGCGTTTGGGAATGGACTGCATGCGACTCTCTCTGTGATCTCTGTGGCTAAACGCCTTTAGGTTTCTATATGGAATTCTTCAGAATCAAGCGCGATATCCCGTTCATGCGCTACGCGTTGATCTTCAACGTGATATCGATCGTCACGTTCCTGGTCGCGGTAGGCTCACTTGCGATTCGCGGACTCAACCTCGGCGTCGACTTCACCGGCGGCACGGTGATGGAGGTCACCTACGCGCAACCGGCCCATCTCGACGAGATACGCGAGTCGATGGCGAAGCTGGGTTTCACCGAAGCGAGCGTGCAAAACTTCGGCACCTCGCGCGACGTGCTGATCCGGCTGCCGGTGAAGCAGGGACTCACCAGTGCCAAGCTCTCGGAGCTGGTGATGCAGGAGCTCAGGAAGGAAGACAAGACCGTCGAGGTGAAGCGCGTCGAGTTCGTGGGCCCGCAGGTAGGGCGCGAGCTGCTCGAGAACGGTGCCATGGCGCTGCTCTTCGTGTCGCTCGGCATCGTCGCCTACCTCGCTATCAGGTTTGAATGGAAGTTCGGTGTGGCGACGATCATCGCCAATCTTCACGATACCGTGATCATCGTCGGCTTCTTCTCGCTCTTCCAGTGGGAATTCTCGCTGCCGGTGCTCGCCGCGGTGCTGGCGATCCTCGGCTACTCGGTCAATGAATCGGTGGTGGTGTTCGACCGGGTGCGCGAGAACTTCCGCAGCCGCCGTTTCCGCCATACGCCGGTCCCGCAGATCATCGACGCTGCGATCACCTCGACCATGTCGCGCACCATCATCACCCACGCGTGTACCCAGATGATGGTGTGCGCTATGCTGATCTTCGGTGGCGAGGCCCTGTTCTATTTCTCGCTCGCACTGACGATCGGCATACTCTTCGGCATCTACTCTTCCGTGCTGGTGGCGGCCCCGATCGTGATGTGGCTCGGCGTCTCGCGCGGGGATCTGATCAAACCCGACGCTGACAAGAAGGCCGCGGGAGCGGTAGTCTAGACCGGTGACCGGTGGAGTTCCTCGAGACGCTCGCCAACCTCACGCTGCACCTCGACCGCCACCTGCTATGGGTGGTGGAGAATTACGGGGCGTGGATCTACCTGATCCTGTTTCTCATCATCTTCTGCGAGACCGGCCTGGTCGTCACCCCGTTCCTGCCCGGCGATTCCCTGCTGTTCGTGGCCGGCACGCTCGCCGCGACAGGCAGCATATACGTGCACAGCCTGTTCGCAGTGCTGGCGACTGCGTCGTTTCTGGGGGACAACACCAACTACTGGATCGGGCGCTTTGCCGGCCCACGTGTCTTTACGCGCAAGGATTCATGGGCGCTCAACCCGCTCCACCTCGAACGCACCCGGCGCTTCTACGAGAAGTACGGCGCCCAGACCATCGTCATCGCGCGCTTCATGCCGATCGTGCGCACCTTCGTCCCCTTCGTCGCCGGCGTCGGGCGCATGAACTACGGGCGATTTCTGTTCTTCAGTTTTTCGGGCAGCGTGCTGTGGATCAGTTCGCTTACGTACTCCGGCTATTACTTCGGCAACGTCCCGCTCGTGAAGCAGAACCTGACACTGGTGATCGCCGGCATCGTGATATTGTCGATCCTGCCGGGCGTGGTGCAATACCTCAGAAACCGCACCCGCGCGTAATGCCCTTCCTCGATGAGCGTGACGCGCCCCATGAGAGGCCCGAGGTCAGTACATGGCGCTCGAGAGGCGCCGGCGGTACTCTCCGGTCAGCTCGTGTTGCGGGCCGAGCAGGCTGAAAACCTGCAATATGGTCTTGCGCGCGATGTCGTCTCTGAACGCGCGGTCGCGGCGCACGATCTCCAGCAGATGATCGAGCGCGGGGGCGTACTGCTTCCCCGATACGAGAAGATTCGCAAGCTGCAGGCGCGCCTCGAGATCATTCCCGTTTTCAGCGACGCGGCGCGCGAGTTCGGCGGCATCCGGTGAGGCGGCGGCGCTGGCGTCAAAGGCGAGCCGTGCCTTCAGATTGCCCGCGCGTTCGCCCATTTGAGTGAGCGGCGCAAGCGCTTCGAGAAGGCGGGCGGCTTCCGCGCGTCTGCCGAGCTCAAGCAGGAGTTCCGCCCGGTCCATCTGCACCGCCTCGTTGCGCGGATCGCATTCGGCGGCCCGCGCCAGCAACTCGAGCGCACCTTCGGCATCGCGGTTCTGGTGGTAGCGCTGGTGCGCCTCGAGTCGCAGTTCCTCGGCGGGCGAGGGGACGACACGCCCGAGGAATTCCCGCACCGCCGGTTCGGGCAGCGCCCCCGAGAACTCCTCCACCAGTTCGCCATCGACGAAAGCCTTGACATTGGGTATGCCGCGCACGCCGAACTGCGCCGCGAGCGCCTGGTTTTCGTCGGAGTTGATCCTGGCGAGCGTGAAGCGCCCTCCGTACTCGGCGGCGAGCTTTTCGAGCACGGGCGTGAGCGCGCGGCACGGCCCGCACCACGGCGCCCAGAAGTCCACGACCACGGGCGCCTTCTTTGACCCTTCGATGACGAACTGTTCGAAGTCGGAGGCGTTAACGTCAATGCTATGCACAGACAGGAATAATCTCTATTGGCGGTTTAGATCCTTTTGGCCAGTTCGGCAGCCTTGCCGATATAGGTCGCGGGGGTGAGGGCAAGCAGGCGCCTCTTCTCGGCCTCCGGCAGCGCGAGGCTCTCGATGAAAGCGTGCAGCGTGGCGCGCGAGATGCCGCCCTTGCCACGCGTCAGGTCCTTCAACTGCTCGTACGCGCCGGTGACGCCAAAGCGCCGCATGACGGTTTGAATCGGCTCCGCCAGTACTTCCCAGTTCTGATCGAGATCCTCGGCGAGGCGCTCACGGTTGGCCTCGAGTTTGCTGAGCCCCTTGAGGCACGAATCGTACGCAAGCAGCGTGTGGCCGAGCGCGACGCCCATATTGCGCAGTACCGTGGAATCGGTGAGATCGCGTTGCCAGCGTGAGACCGGAAGTTTCTCGCTCATGTGCCGCAGGAGCGCATTGGCGATCCCCAGATTGCCTTCCGAATTCTCGAAGTCGATCGGGTTCACCTTGTGCGGCATGGTGGAAGATCCGATTTCACCGGAGCGGGTCTTCTGTCTGAAGTAGCCGATCGAGATGTAGCCCCATACGTCGCGGTCGAGGTCGATGAGGATGGTGTTGGCGCGCGCCACCGCGTCGAACAGTTCGGCGATGGCGTCGTGCGGCTCGATCTGGATCGTGTAGGGATTGAATTCGAGCCCCAGTTTCTCGACGAAACCGCGCGCAGTCTGCTCCCAGTCGACTGCCGGATAAGCCGCCACGTGCGCGTTGTAGCTTCCCACTGCACCGTTCATCTTGCCCAGCAGCGTGACGGCCGCTATTCGATCGCGGGCGCGTGCGAGCCGGTGCACGACGTTCGCCAGCTCCTTGCCCAGGGTCGTGGGCGACGCCGGCTGCCCGTGCGTGTGCGCCAGCATCGGCGTAGCGGCCTCGTCCCGCGCCAGCGCCCGCAGGCGGTCGACGATGGCGTCGAGAGCCGGCAGCAAGACCTCCTCGCGTGCCCGCCTGAGCATGAGCCCGTGGCACAGATTGTTGATGTCCTCGGAGGTGCAGCCGAAATGGATGAACTCGGCGGCCTTCGCGATCTCCGCGTTGCCGGCGAGGCGCTCGCGCAGGAAATACTCGACCGCCTTCACGTCGTGGTTGGTCTTTGCCTCGATCGCCTTGATCGCTGCCCCGTCGCTTTCAGCGAAGCCCGCGGCGAGCGCATCGAGTTCAGCGATGGCGGCGGCGGAAAATGGGGCAATCTCGGAGATCGTGGGCTCGAACGCGAGCAATTTGAGCCACTCGATTTCGACCAGCACCCGCAGGCGCATCAGCGCCAGTTCGCTGAAGATGTCCCTCAGCGCGGCGACGTGTCGGTGATAGCGGCCATCAAGGGGGGAAAGGGCGGTGAGGGGGCTGAGCGCCATGGCCATGATAGTACGCGAACGCCTATTTTATCATGGCGGGGCGGCGCTTCCGGCTGGCGGATGCAGCGGACGCGTGCGGGTCGCCGTGAGGCATTGCGAGTCCGCGTTCGATGTCGGCGCGCTTCAGGTGAGGTGCGAACAGCTCGATGAAATCGAACGTGTAGCCGCGCACGAAGTCATTGCGGCGAATCCCGAGATAGATCGTGTTGGGTTCGAACAGGTGGCTCGCGTCGATCGCGCGGAGCGTCCGGTCCCGGCGGGCGTTGAACGCCATGCCGGCGATGATGGCAACGCCGAGTCCGGACTCGACGTAGGCCTTGATGACGTCGGTGTCGGCGGCGCTAAGCACGATGTTCGGCGTAAGACCGCGCGCGCGGAATGCCTGCACCAACCGCGAGCGTCCGATGAACGGGGTGTCGTAAGTGATGATCGGGTATTGCACGAGTGCGTCGAGCGTCAGCCGCCGCTTCCCCGGCAGCGGGTGCCCGCGCGGCACCAGCACCACGCGCTGCAGCTCGTGGCATGCAAAGAACGCGAGCTCGCCCGATGCGGCGGCAGAATCCGAGCCGATGCACAGGTCGGCCTCGCCCGTTCGGACGAGCTCCATGATCTCCGCCGGGTTCCCCTGGCGCAACATGAGCCGAACCTGGGGATAGCGCTGGGCGAAGCGCCGTATTACGGCCGGCAGCGCATAGCGCGCCTGGGTGTGAGTGGTCGCGACCGTGAGGTTCCCCATCGAATCGGCGGCGAACTCCGCCACGACCTTGCCCAGATTCGCGGCGTCGTCCAGCATGCGGCGCGCGATCTCGACGATCGCGGCGCCGGGCGGCGTGAGACCCAGCAGGCGTTTCCGGTTGCGGGCGAAAATCGCCACGCCGAGCTCCCGCTCGAGTGACCGCAACTGGCGGCTGAGCGCCGGTTGCGCGGCATTCAGCGCCTGCGCGGCGCGCGAGACGTTGCAGCCCTGTTCCACGATTTCGCGCAGCGCGCGCAACTGCTCCAGCCGCATTGATATATATAACAACTACGTTATGGCAATGTGCAATTATAGTCATTGATGGCATATCGGGCCAATGGCACAATCGAGCCCGGGATCGCATTCCAAGAGGGAACCGCCCATGCGCAATGTCATCGTTTTCAATCCGCGAGCCTACGACGCAGCCGCGTCGCGCGCCCTCGCGCCACAGTTGCGCGGCATCGAGGGTGCGAGCATCGCCTTCGTCGATAACAGCAAGGTGAATGCCGACCTGTTCCTGGGCTCGATCCGGCCCCTGCTGGAGGAACTGGGGGCGCGATCCGGCACGACCGTCCGCAAACTCGCGCCCAAGGATGAACTGTCCGAGGCGGACCTTGATCAACTGGCGCAGCACGACGCGGTGATCCAGTGTTTCGGCGACTGCGGAACCTCGACCTCCATGAGCGTATTCGACGGTGTGCGCCTGGAGGAGCGCGGGATCCCCACCGCGACGGTGTGCAGCAGCGCGTTCTACAACGCCGCGCGCTCGCAGGCGGCGGGGCGCGGGCTTGCCGGGCTGCCGATCGTGGAGATTCCGCACCCCATGCATACCGCTCCCGGCGCAGTGGTGCGCCAGCGCGCGGAGGCAGCGGTGGATGAACTGGTCGGCGCCCTCACGCGGCGCCCTGAAGTGGCGGGCGATGGAGCCGTGCAGCCGCTTCCTGAACAGGTGGAAGCCCCCGAATCGCCGGATGCGTTGCAGGAGTTCTTCTTCGCGAACGGGTGGAGCGACGGATTGCCCGTGGCGCCTCCCACTCACGAGGCGGTACGCGCGACGCTGGCGGCGGCCGGGCGCGATCCGCAGGAAGTGATCGGGCCGATCCCGCCGCGCATGCGCATGGCGAGCATTGAAAAGCTTGCGGTCAATGCGGTGATGGCAGGTTGCCGGCCGGAGTATTTCCCGGTGGTGCTAGCCGCGATCGAGGCGGCGTTGGACAACGACTGCCGGCTCTATGGCATCCAGACCGCGACCAACAATACGAGCCCGCTGATCATCGTCAACGGCCCGGTGATCGAGCGGCTCGGCTTGAACGCCGCGGGCAACGTTCTCGGGCAGGGCTGCCGCGCCAACGCGACGATCGGGCGCGCGCTGCAACTTGTGCTGCGCAACGTCGGCGGCGACCTTCCCGGCGAGACCGACATGGCGACGCAGGGGCAACCCGGCAAGTTCACCTTCTGCATCGCGGAGAACGAGCGTGAAAGTCCATGGGCGCCGTTCCATGTCGAGCGCGGTTTCAGCAGGGAAGACAGCGCGGTGACGGTGATCGGTGCATCACCCGGGCACAACGTCTTTACCTACGGCTGCGAGACCGGCAGGGAGATCATGGAGCATCTCACGGGAGCGATGACCGCGCTCGGCCACAACAACGTGATCTTTCCGACAGGTCCGCTCATCGTATTCGGTCCCGAACATGCACACGTGCTCGCGCGCGACGGCTACGACAAGGAGGCCATCCGGCAGCACCTGTTCCGGCGCGCGCGCATCCCTCTCAGCCGATTCGGGGAACGCACCGTGCGCGGGCTGAAGCACCGCCGCTCGCGTTGGTTTGCCGAGGCGGGCGACCCCGATCACATCGGCGTCGCCGACCATCCGTCGCACATCAGCATCGTGGTCGCGGGCGGAGCGGGCATCCACTCGCAGTTCGTGCCCACGTCCTTCAGCTACAATCCGGTCACGCGGCTGATCCGATCCAAGGGATGATGGCCTGCAGCGCCACGGGTGACAGTTCTGAAAACAAACTTCAACGCAAGGGGCGCAATGGCAACGAAAAGGGAAAGGAAAGGTAGCGAGAAGCTCTGCATCCTTTCTTTTGCGCTTTGCGTCTTTGCGTTGGCCTCGGTCAATGTCTGGGCTGCGGACGACGCGTATCCCAGCCGGCCGATCCGCCTCATCGTTCCGTTCGCTCCGGGAGGCGGCAACGACATCATTGCACGCGTGGTCGGCCAAAAGCTCTCCGAATCGTGGAATCAACAGGTCGTCGTCGACAATCGTCCCGGCGCGGGCGGCAACGTCGCCGGAGCGATCGCGGCGCGCGCCGCGCCCGACGGATATACGCTGTTCCAGTACAACATTGCCAACGCGATCGCCGTGGGCCTCTATCGCCGTCTGGGGTACGACCCGGCCAGGGACTTCGCGCCGATCACGCTGATAGGCTCGGCGCCGTTCATCGTGGTGGCGCACACGGGATTGCCGGCGCGTTCGCTCGGCGAGTTCATCGCGCTCGCCAAATCGCAGCCCGGCAGGCTCGCTTACGCCTCGGGAGGCAACGGCAGCTCGACGCACCTCGCGGCGGAATTGTTCCGGACGGCCACGGGGATAAACATCGTGCATGTGCCGTACAAGGGCGGCGGACCGGCGCTGGTGGACGTGATCGCGGGACAGGTCGCGATCTACTTCGCGAGCGTGCCGGCGGCGCTTCCCCACGTGAAAGCAGGGCGCGTGCGGGCGCTCGCGCTGACCGGCTCGCGGCGCTCGAAGGCGTTACCGGATCTGCCCACCGCTCAGGAGGCGGGTGTGGCCGGCTACGAGTCATCGGCGTGGTACGGCTTGGTGGTGCCGGCGAAGACGCCTGCGGCCATCGTTGCCAGGCTCAACACCGAGATCGTGAGGCTGCTCGGATTGCCCGACGTGCGCGAACGGCTGGAAAGCCAGGGCGCCGATCTCGTCGCGAACTCACCACAGGAATTCGGACGCCATATCCAGAGCGAGATTGCGAAGTGGGCGCGGGTCGTGAAAGCTTCCGGCGCGCGGGTGGATTAGGATTTTGTCGCAGCAAGCAGCGACAAAATCCTGGGAGGACGTGATGTCCGAAGAGCAGACGACCGCCAGCGTTTTCGACGCAATCGAATTTTTCTACGGCAAGCCCTGGACCGACGGCTACCCGATCGTGCCCCCGACCCGGGAGCTGGTCGCGGCCATGCTCGAGGGCACGCGGCGCAATCCGGACGAAGAACTGGGGCTCGTGCCGCCAAATTTCGAGACGCTCACGGTGCGCATGGTGGCGGAACACGCGGTAATGGCCGGTGCGCTCCCGCGGTACCTGCCGGTGATCCTGGGCGGCATGACTGCGATTCTGGATGAGAAACTCAACATGCACGGCGTGCAGACCACCATACATGGGGTCGCGCCGCTGATGATCGTCAACGGGCCGTACGCGAGGAAGATCGGCCTCAATGGCGGGCGCGGCTGCTTCGGGCCGGGGTTCCGCGCCAATACCACCATCGGCCGCACGATACGGCTGATCCTCTACAACGTCGGCGGTGGGTACCCGTCGGCGTCGTTCAGTTGCTTCGGCCAGCCCTCGCGCTATACCTACTGCATCGCCGAGAACGAAGCGGAAAGCCCGTGGGAGCCACTCTCGGTGACACGCGGTTTCAGAGCCGGGCAAGACGTCGTGACCGTAGTGCAATGCGAGAATCCGCACCTCGTGCACGACGACGCCAACGACGAACCGGAGCGCCTCCATGTTTCGACCACGGACTGCATGGCGAACCTCGGTGGCATGAACGCTTATCGCGCCACCGACATGGTGGTCGCGCTGGCGCCCGACATCGCGGATAACTTCGCCAAGGCCGGGATGTCGAAAGCCGATGTCCACAAGCTGTTGTGCGACAAGGCAGGGCGCCGCGTGGGTGATCTCAAGCGCGGCGGGCTGTGGCGGCTGGAACGTCTCAACCGCTGGGTGACGAAAGTCGATCCCGACGACGATGATTGTTTCGTGCCGACGATCCAGGAGCCGAGCCGCCTGTTTCTGATCGTGGCGGGCAGCAGACCCGGCGCCACCACGGCCGTCATGCACGGCTGGAACGAAACCACGCGCGGCGTTTCGGTTGCCTACGACGCATGAGTGCCCGACGCTGAACTCTCGACCCTCAACGCTCAACTTTTCAGGAGGGCATGCAGTATGAGCCTCAGTTTCCTCGACCCCTCGGTTACCACCAGCAAATCGGTCGCCATGGCGCCGCGCCCGGAGAGCCTCGCCGGGAAAACGGTCGGGCTTTTCGACAACACCAAGGAACAGGCGGACATCGTGCTGGAAGCGCTCGGCGAGGAACTCATGCGCAGCCACGGCGTGAGAGAGGTGATCACGCGCCGCGGCATACACTATTCGAAACCCGCGCCGCTCGAAATCGTGGAGGAGATGGCGCGCAAGTGCGATATCGTGATCTGCGCGCTCGGCGGGTGAGGCTCGTGCACCGTGTGCAGTGTGCACAACGCCGTCGAATTCGAAAAGCGTGGAAGGCCCGCCGCCGTGGTGATCACGTCCGCCTTCAGGAATGCGCTCGAAGTCCAGTTCAGGGGCAAGGGCATGCCCGGCCACCCGTGCATCGAGCTGCCGCACCCGGTGTATTACCTGAGCCGCGAGGAACTGAGCGCGATCACGAAGCAGCATGCTGCCGAGGTCGTGCGCCAGCTTACGGCGTGAGTGCCTGGAAGCGCGCCGTGCGGAATACCGGGCCATCCTGGCCGAATCTGGAAGGGTGACATGATTACCGAGTCGCTTGCCGACTGGCTGGTGAACCAGCGCTCGCAGCCCCTTCCCGATGCGGTATTGCGCAAAGCCGGCGACGTCGTGTTTGATTCCGTCGGCGCGATGATCGCGTGCTCGCAGTTGCCTGAGGTTGTCGCGATCGTGAAGTTCCTGCGGCGCATGGGTGGCGTCGAGGAATGCACCATGATCGGTCACGCCGGTCTCACCAGTCTCGTCAACGCCGCAATGGCGAACGGCGGCATGGCGCACGGCGACGAAGTCGACCCCGTTCACCTGAAATCCGTGGGCGGGCACGTTGCGTCGGGCCCGGTTCCCGCGGCGCTGACCGTCGGGCAGTGGATCAATGCCGGTGGCAGCGACGTGCTGCGCGCGGTGGCGCTCGGTTACGAAGTGGGCGGCCGGATCATGACCGTTTTTTATCGCGAGCGCGATTACGTGGCGCGCCGCTTCTATCCGACCGCCGTTGTCGGATCGATCAGTTCAGCGGTCACCGCCGGCATCCTGCTCGATTTGACGCGCACCCAGATGCAGGTTGCAATGTGCCTCGCTGCATACCAGGCCGCCGGTCCCGACAACATGACCAAGGACCCGGCGCACATGGGCAAGACCTTCCAGGTGGGCGCGGCGAACCGCAATGGCGTGACCGCTGCCTTGCTCGCCCGCGATGGCTGTCACGCGCCACTCGACATCCTCGATGGCTCGCACAGCCTGTTCGACGCCTATCTGGGTGCGCCCGATGCCGGCGCCGGCCTGCTCGAGGGCCTCGGCGAGTATTACTCGATCACCGACGTGATGCACAAGCGGTATCCTGCCGGGAGCCCCAACCAGACGTACCTGCAGGCGCTGTTCGGACTCATGGAGCGCCACGCTCTCAAGGCCGCAGACATCGACGAGATCGAGGTGCAAATCCCGAAGCGCGGCCTGCACCGCATTCCGACCACGCGTCACGCTTCGATCTCGGCGCTGGCGGTGTGCGCGATTGCAGCCGCGCACGGCGAGCTCGACTTCTACCGGTTGCACCATCCCGAGGGCGGCCTCGACGGGGCGGCGCGCGAGATGCAGCAGCGGGTGAAGCTCATCGGGCGCGAGGACTGGACGAACATGGAGGCGGGTCACCACGCGATTGTTACCATTCGCGACCGCACCGGCAGAACCCACACGGACGAAGTCTGGCATCAGCCGATGAGCGGGCCCGAACTGGACCGCAAGTTCGACCGGTTGGTCACACCGCGCTTCGGTCCCGAGAAGACAAGGAAAGTCGAGTCGCTGCTCAAGCAGCTTCATGCTGCGCCGGGTGTGCGGGGGCTGATGAAGGCCTTGCGGGAAACGTGAAGTGACGGCTGGCAACGAAAACGAGTGCGCAGGAGGATTCAAATGAAACGAAACATGCAATGCGCGGGAACAATCATTGCAGCAGCGATGCTGGTTGCCGCCACTTCCCCGACCCGGGCACAATCAGCGCCCGAGAGCTATCCAGACAGACCGATACGCCTGATCCAGCCCTTCCCGCCCGGCGGGGGGGCCGACGCGATGGCGCGCTTTGTCGGCCTGCTTCTGTCCGAGCGCCTGGGCCAGACGATTGTGGTGGACAACCGCGGCGGCGCCGGCGGCGCGATCGGAACCGAAATCGCCGCGCGTGCCGCGCCGGACGGCTATACGCTGTTGATGGCGACTGCCAGCACGATCGTGATCAATCCGCTGGTCAACAAGGTTCCGTTCGACCCGGTGAAGGATTTCGATGCGGTGGTATCGGCAGCCATCGTCCCGCTGCTGCTCGTGGTGCATCCCTCGGTACCGGCGAAGTCGGCCCAGGAACTGATCGCCCTGGCGAAGTCGCAGCCTGGTAAGATAAACTTCGCCTCGTCCGGCGAGGGCACCATCAGCCACCTGGCGGGGGAGTTATTCAAGGTCGTCACCGGCACCAACATCGTCCACATCGCGTATCGCGGCGGAGGTCCGGCGCGCAACGCCTTGATTGGCGGGGAGGTTCAGGTCAATTTCGGCAACATGCTGGCGACCGCGTCCCATGTCAGGGCAGGGCGATTGCGTGCTCTGGCGGTCAGCACCGCGAAGCGCACGCAAGGGATGCCCGCGATTCCAACCATGCAGGAGGCCGGGATTGCAAATTACGAAGTGATTCAGTGGAGCGGGATGATCGCCCCTCACGGCGTGCCACAGGCGCGCGTGGCGAAGCTCAACCGGGAGATCAACCGGATACTCGAGTTGCCGGAAACAAGAAAATTCCTGCTGACGGGCGGGTCGGAGGCGGCCGGGGGGACGCCACAGGAATTTTCCGCTTTCATCAAATCGGAAATCGCCAAATGGGCGGGGGTCATCAAGCAGGCAAATCTACGCGTGAACCGCTGATCGCACATCCGGCCCCCCCACCACATGACCCCGCAAGCGAGGGAAGGGACGCCGGCGGGGGCGGGAGGGTGGATTACCGGGTGCACTGCTTGAGAAGATCGGTGTACTGCCGCGCGCCGCGCGCGATGAAGTTCCCGACGCGGACATTGAGCCAGCGCACGCCGTTCGCGAGCAACCACGGCATGCGCTGCTCCCAGTTGGTGAGCACGTTAAGGGCGGCCGTTTTACCTCCTTTGACGACCCGCGCAATCGCTTTCTCCAGCAGCGCAGTGACCTCGGGGTGCTCGGGCTGGCCGGGGTAGCCCAGCGCCAGCGCCACGTCGTTCACGCCGATATTGATCACATCGATCCCGGGCACCGCGGCGATCGCGTCGATGTTCTCGATCGCGGTTGGCGTCTCGACCATGATGATGACGATCTTGTCGGCGTGGTCCTTTGGCCGCGCGTAACGCACGATGTCCACCATCCTGCGCGCGGTCGCGGCGTCCTCCACGTGCGGCACCATGATGCCGTCCACGCCGCAGTCGAAATAGCGCGTGATCAGCCCCGCATCGTTCAGCCACGGGCGCGCGACCGAGGCGATGCCGGCGGCGCGCGCCGCGCGCGCCATCTCCTCGATGCACTCGAAATCGTAGCTCATGCGCTCGGCGTCGATCCACGCCACGTCCAGCCCGAACCCCGCGATATATTCGACCAGCCGCGGCGAGGCGAAGTCCGGGTTGAACATCGTGACCACCTCGCCGGCGGCGAGTTTCTGCTTGACCTTGTTCATGGTTTCCCCCTGTTTCGTTGCGCCATCCCGCACCACCCCGCCTCCGGACGGAGGCACGCCTCCTCATCGGAGGAGGGGAATATCTTCTCTCCTCCTTGCGCAAGGAGGGGTGGACGCCGTTGATCAGACGCCCTCGGCGCACGAATCTCCCCTCTCCCCTCGGGAGAGGGGCGGGGGTGAGGGTACGCGGACGGGCTGGTTGACGCAGCGCGCGGTGACGCGCCGAGTCGAATGCGGCATTATAGGTGGCTATTCCTGCTGGAAGAAGCAATTGGCCACAGAACACAGAGTTCACAGAGGAAAATCGAGGACGCCGGCGCTTACCATCATGGCTCACCAGTCTGGTGTGTGGAGGCTGCTGATTCAATTCCTTGAATCTCTCCGTGTTCTCTGTGTCCTCTGTGGCGGAATTGCCGTCCTCGAAATAACCGAAGGAGAAAGATCTGAAAATGGCCACCGCATCGCAAACGCTCGCTGAATTCGCCACCGGACTCACGTTCGAGCAGATACCACCGGAAGTCCTTGATCGCGCCAAGACCTGCATCATCGACACCGTCGCCGCTGCGACCTTCGGCGCCGGGCTGCCGTGGAGCAAGATCGTGATCGGCTACGCCGAGCGCAACAGCGCGCCCGGCAATGCCCTGATCCTCGGCACGAAGCTCAGGGTGCGTGCGCCCTTCGCATCGCTCGCCAATGGCGCCCTTGCTCACGCCTTCGAGATGGACAGCCTGTGCCATCCCAGCGTCAACGTGCATCCCGGTGCTTCGCTCACCGCGCCCGGGCTGGCGGTGTCGCAGGGCCGCAAGCGGAGCGGCAAGCAGTTGCTCACCGCGTTCGTCGCGGGCTACGAAGTGATGTACCGCATCGGCGACGCGGCGCGCGGTTCCAGCGAGAAGATCGGGTTTCACGCGCCGGGACTCACCGGGGTGTTCGGTGGCGCGGTCGTCGTTGGGAAGCTCTTCGAGCTGAACGCGCAGGGTATGGCGAACGCACTCGGCATCGGCGGGTCGCTGTGCTCGGGCCTGCTTGAGTTCTCGAAATCGGGCGGCGGCATGGTGAAGCGCCTGCACCTGGGGCGGGCGGCGGAGGGCGGCTTCATGGCCGCCAACCTGGCGCACAACGGCTTCACCGGCCCCGAGAGCGTGCTGGAGGGCAAGTATGGTTTTCTCAGCGCGTTCTGCCGCGACACCGATCCGCCGCGTCTGACGCGCGCGCTGGGCGAGGAATGGCATGTGTTGAAGACCATGCTCAAGCGCTACGCCTGCCACATCAGCGCGCATATTCCGGTGACTGCGGCGCTCGAACTCAAAGCTGAGCACCGCTTCTCTGGCAACGATGTCGCGTCGGTCACGGTCGCCGGCAGCGAGAAGATGGTGAGCCACCACAACATCCCGGACCCGCAGGACCTTGCCATGGCGCAGTACAGCACCCCGTTCTGCGTCGCGCTCGCGCTGCATCGCGACCCCCTCGATCCGCGCTCGTTCTCGGAGGAGAACCTCAACGATCCGGCAATCCGCGCGCTCGCCCGCAACGTCAAGGTCGAACTGCGCCGGGGCGCCCCAGGCGATCACGCCCTGGTGAGCCGCGTCGCGGTGCGTCTGAAGGACGGCCGCGAGTTCGCGCGCGAGCAGCGCGAGTTTCCGGGCATGCCGAGCCGGCCGCTCTCCCGCGACGAACTCCTCGCCAAATTCCTCAAGCACACCGCGCCCGGCGACCGCACGAAGGCGGAACGGCTGTTCGCGCAACTGGCGGAGGCGGAAAAGGTCGAGGACATGAGCACGCTCGACTTCGCGTTGCAAAGCTGAAACGCGAAGGAAGGACAAGCCCTTCTCCCCCCGGGAGAAGGGTTGGGATGAGGGAAGTAGTCAGAAACGACGGAGACTCATTCATGATCAGGCTCTTGAACAAGGAAACCGGGGCGCTCCTCGGATCGGTAAGCGAGGGCGATCTTCAGTTGCTGGTGGATCAGCTGGAAGAAGAAGACTCCGCGGACACCGACTACTACGTTTGCGCCGACACCATCGATCTCCTGGAGAGCAACGGCGCCAGCGCGGATCTCCTCAGCATTCTCCGGAAGGCGCTGGGCGACGCGGAGGGTGTCGAAGTGGGTTGGAAGCGCGATTGATTTCGCTTTGCCGCGCCCGATTGGTTCACGGGTTGTCATTTCCGTGCCGACGGGAATCCATGCGGCACATCATCTCGTGTGGACAGCACACTTAGGCACAGCCGCGCTCCAACGTAACGAGGGGAAAAGCGACATGAAGCGTTTCATGATCCTTGCGTGTCTGTGGCTCTGTCTTCCTTCGCCGGCGAGTTCAGCGGGCGTGCCGGACACGGTGTTCATCGAGGAACTGACGTGGACGGAGGTGCGGGACGCGATCAAGGCCGGGAAAACCACGATCATCTTCCCGGCCGGCGGCACGGAACAGAATGGCCCGCACATGGTGCTGGGCAAGCACAATTTCATCGTGAAGCATGCCGTCGAGAAAATCGCACGCAGGCTCGGCAACGCGCTGGTGGCCCCGGTGCTCGCGTACGTGCCGGAGGGCAGCGTCGAGCCTCCCACCGGTCACATGCAGTACCCCGGCACCATCACGCTGCCCAACGAGTTCTTTATGAAAGTGGCGGAATACGCCGCGCGAAGTTTCAAGGCGAGCGGCTTCAGGGATATCGTCCTGATCGGCGACAGTGGGGGCAACCAGAAAGGCTTGCAGGCTGTCGCCGGCATGCTCAACAAGGAGTGGGCGAAGAGCGGGGTGCGCGTGCACTATGTCCCAGATTATTACAGCGGGGCGAGCTTCGACGCGTGGCTGAGGCGTCAGGGCGAAACGCCGCGAGACATCGGCACGCACGCCGGGATCTCGGACACCTCGCAGATCATGGCGCTCAATCCGAACTGGATCCGTCATGACAAGCTGGCCCCCGGGGGAGACCGCAAGATCACCGGCGTGTCAGGCAATCCCGCCCGCGCGAGCGCCGCTTACGGCAGGAAGGGACTCGACATGAAGATCGAAGCGGCAGTTGCCCAGATTCAGAAACGGATTGCAGTGAGGGGCAGATAGCTCGCCCGTCGCGGAGACCGCGTGGTCCGAGTTCGCTGGGACTTGCATGCACCGGAGCGGCGCATGCCACTGGCGGTGTTACGATTGAGTGCGTTTGGAAGAGTACGTTGCCCGGATGCGGCCGCAGGTGGAATCCGGAATTGCCGTACCACTGACATTGTAATCAGGGTCGCAGTAATCTGGTGGACGATAATGAATTCTGATGTCTGAACCTCGGCTGCTCTTACGTTGCCATGCCTAAGCAAAAGTTCCCTGCAGTCGTGCGGGAAGCCATATGGCGAGCGCACAATGAAAAGTGCGCCTATACGGGGTAGCAGGTTGACCTCGACAGCCTTCACATAGACCACATCATTCCTGAGCGGTTGGCGGACAACCCAGAAGAACTTTCGCGGGTCCTTGCAGATTACGGGCTACCCCCAAAATTCGATGTCAATGGATACGCCAATCTTCTCCCGGCAAGAGGAGGCGTTAACCTTAGGAAGGCGGAGGATATTTTCAGCCCCGAAACAGGCCGATTTTTCTTGGAAATGGCAGGCAAGAAGAAAACCAAGATTGAGGAAAACATCGAAAGGTTGGAGAGGGCAAAAAATCGTAGCCGAGCATTATTCTTGCTGCAGCGCCAGATCGAGAATGGGTCACTCGCACCGGAGGATGTTGCTAAGATCCTTGCCGAGTGCGGGAGCAGACCACAAGAGATCTTTACCCTTCTGGAGGGACTGAAGTTTTCTGACAAGGAAGAAATTTGGGCTGTGTCGAAATCTGAAATTGAAGAATTGAAAAGCCGACCAATTGTGATTGGGGATTACAAGGACGGCCTCTCCTTATACGATGATCAAGGTCGAGAGATGGTCGTCAAAAGTTGCCGTGATTACGACGCTGCCACCAAAGATGGTTACTACGCGAGAGACAATGTCACGATAAAAGCATCGTCTTTATTCGAACACCAATGCGGTTTGTTATCCGCACTCGCAAAGAGCACCATTCCTCGCGACAGCTATCTGGGCAATCCGAGAGTTGGCATTACTGATCTGGCGTTACTCCCAATCTCCCTGTTTCCATGCGTGGACGACGAACGTTCAGGCCGCTTTGATCCGGACACGTCATATCAGACTCAGGTCAGTCAAGGCGGGCTTGTGGTACAAAGAGTAACCAGCAACTCCTTAACAATTCAGGAGCTCGAGGGGATGG
>MEQT01000201.1 GCA_001770325.1 Betaproteobacteria bacterium RIFCSPLOWO2_02_64_14 | reverse complement strand
CAGGCAATTGACGCCATGGGCGTGAAATAGTGCGCAAATTAGCCTTTGCTTCCCTGATTACAATAGCCATCAGGAACCTGTCACTGAAGCTGCGGGTCTTACACGGATGTCATCCTGGGAAAGGAGATTCGACATGTTGATGAATCATGCGCTGGCCCTGGTAATTGCGGGGTTGCTGGCTGCGGGTCCCGCGTTCGCGGACAAACCGGCCTGGGCCGGCAATAAAGGCGGGCAGTGGGAGGAGGGCGACAAAGGCAAGGGCAAAGGCAAGGGCAAGTCGCGAGATCGTGATTACGACCGGCGGGACGTGCGCGGCGGCGGACACTTCATCGATCGCCAGAAGGTGGTCGTGCGCGAATACTACGGCAGGGAGTATAGCCGCGGTTTCTGCCCACCCGGACTCGCCAAGAAGCGCAACGGCTGCATGCCGCCGGGCCAGGCGAAGAAGTGGCACGTGGGCCGGCCGCTGCCGCGCG
Source organism: Betaproteobacteria bacterium RIFCSPLOWO2_02_64_14 (assembly GCA_001770325.1). GTDB lineage: Bacteria > Pseudomonadota > Gammaproteobacteria > Burkholderiales > SG8-41 > DSOT01. Next base: position 14,831 of record MEQT01000201.1, on the reverse strand, counting down.
ACGTCATCTACTACGATCTGCCGCCAACGCTCATTGTCGAGTTCGGCCCGCCTCCCGCGGGCCATCGCTTCGTGCGCGTGGCGGCCGACATCCTGTTGATCGCCGTCGGCACCGGGATGGTGATCGACGCGATCGAGGATCTGGGCAGGAGATAGCGCGACGTTTCGTCTGGAGAAAAGTTACACTCCCCTTTCCTTGAGACGGGGAGCAACCGGACATGAGCGTCATCAGCCCGTGGTACCAGCTCGGCTACGTCATTCCTCACCTCTACACTGATCTCGACGCCTACCAGTTCTACCGCGTCGCGCCTGAAGGCGCGATGCTGGTGACGACCGGTCTCAACCTCACCGATTACGCGCTCGCGGCCGTCGAGCGCGAGCTGCCCACGCTGTGGCAGCGCTTCGAGCTTCTTGCCTCGAAGAAAGTGGACCGAATCTCGCTCTCCGGCGTGCCGGTCGCCTCCGTGCTCGGGCGCACCAGGATGCGCGAAATCCTCGCCGAGGGCGAAGCGCGGACCGGGCTGCCTTGCGACACGGACCTCGAGGCGCATATCACGACGTTGCAGCACTTTGGCGTGACCCGCATCGCGCTCGCGACCCGTTGGCCCGATGCCGTCAATGAAGCGCTCACGCGCTACCTGGCCGAGGCCGGCATTGACGTCATCGCCCGCCGCTCGCGCGCACGCTCGCTCGAGGCCAACAAGCACTCCAGCGCGGCCGACGATCATCTGCTCGCGCTCGAACTGGGCGGGCAGGTCCTCAGCGAGACGCCGGACGCGCAGGCGCTGCTGATGCCGGGGGGATTGTGGTTCGCCATTCACGCCGTGCCGCTGCTGGAAGCCCGCTACGGCAAGCCGGTGCTGCTCAACATTCTTTCGACTACCTGGGCGGCGCTCCATGCCGCAGGCAAGCGCATGCTGCACCGCCCCGATCCGCGCTGGGGCAAGGTGCTGGCGAGCCTCTGACGCGGCCGTTATGATAGTTTGCTGCACGGGAGGGAACGTCATGGAAACTGTGAGCGACGAGCATCGGATCGCCGACATCGCGACATTGGAACGCCTCTATGGCGCGCCTTCGGGCGCTGCGGTGGAGAAGGAGGTCGACTACCTGCACCCGCATTACCGGACGCTGATCGCCGCCTCACCCTTCGTCGTGCTTGCCACCAGCGGGCCGGACGGGCTCGATACCTCCCCGCGCGGCGATCCGGCGGGCTTCGTCGTCGTCGAAGACGAGAAGACCGTGCTGATTCCGGACCGGCGCGGCAACAACCGCATCGACAGCCTGCGCAACATCGTCGGCAATCCGCACGTTGCGCTGCTGTTCCTGATTCCGGGAGTGGGCGAGACGCTCCGGGTGAACGGGCGGGCGACGATCTCCACGGCGCCTGAGCTGCTGGAGCGGTTCAGCATGGGCGGCAGGCTTCCGCGTTCGGTCATCGTGGTGCACGTCGACACGGTTTTCTTCCAGTGCTCCCGCGCCATCTTCCGCTCGCGGCTGTGGGACCCGGCGCAGCACATCGACCGGGGCAGCCTGCCCAGCCTTGGCACGATCGTCTCCGATATCAGCCGCTCGCGGATCGATGCCGAGAGTTACGATCGCGGTCTGTACGAGCGCCTGAAGGGCTCGTTGTACTAGCCCGCTGTCTTTCGAGCGTGAAGAGCGTCGACCGTGAATGCGACGGCGAAGGATCCGCTGCTGCGCGAGCGCGTGGGCTGACGGAAACAACCCCTCTCATATTTGAGGAGAACACGGAATGAAGCTGACGCTGTACTATGCCCCCATGACCTGCGCGCTCGTGCCCTACGTTACGTTGACCGAGGCGGGCGCCGAGTTCGAGGTTCAGAACGTCAACACGCGCAGCGGCGGAAACCGCACGCCCGAGTTCCTCGCGTTGAATCCCAAGCACAAAGTGCCGGTGCTGCTGATCGACGGCGAGCCGCTGACGGAGAACGTCGCCATCCAGATCTGGATCGCGCGCCGGTTTCCCGCGGCGCGGCTCCTTCCCGCCGAACCCGGGGCGGAGATCAAGGCGATCTCGCTCATGGCGTGGTGCGCCTCGGCCATTCATCCGCACCTCACGCCCAACGCCCGGCCGCAGAATTACTGCGATCTGCCCGGCTCGGAGGAGAGCGTGAAGCGCGCCGCCAACAAGCTGCTCAACGAGGATTTCACGCTCGCCGACGCTCTCCTCGCCGGCCGCGAGTGGTTCTTCGAGCACTTCACCGCGCCCGATGCGTACTTTTTCTGGTGTTTCCGGCGCGCGATCTCCTTCAAAGTCGACGTCTCGGGTTTCAGAAATTGCGTCGCGCACTTCGAGCACATGCGAGAGCGCCCGAGCGTCAAAAAAGTCCTCGCCTACGAGAAGCAGGTGCAGGATGCTTTCGCCAGGGCGGCGTGAGCGCTTAAACGCACACGCGCATCACTCGAACAACGTCGCCGTGTGCTCGCTGCGCGATAACGCATCGCGCGCCGTCTCGGGTTCCGATCGGCTCAGCGCTCCCATGCGCACGCCGAGGAGCCGAATGCGGCGATCGAGCGGCACGCGCTTCAGACATTCACCCGCGGCGCGGCGTATCGCGCCGGCGTCGCGCGTCGGGGCCTCGAGGGTGCGGTCGCGCGTGATGGTCTTGAAGTTGTCGTAGCGCAGCTTCAAGCCGATCGTCTTGCCGACGTAGCCCTTGCGGCGCAGATCCTCGGCCACCCGCACGCACAGGTCGGTGAAGATGCGCGAGAGCCGTTCGCGGTCGCGCACCGGGTGCAGGTCGTTCTCGAACGTCGTCTCGCGGCTCACCGACTTCGGCTCGCTGTGGGTGATGACCGCCCGGTCGTCGCGTCCATGCGCGGCCTCGTGCATCCACGCACCGTAACTCCTGCCGAAGTGCTCGATGAGCAGCAACGGGTCCGCCCGCGCCAATTCGCCGATGGTGCGAATGCCAAGGTTTTCCAGCCGCGCGCTCGCCTTGGGGCCGATGCCGTTCAACTTCCGCGCGGGAAGAGGCCAGATGCGGACCGCGATGTCGGCTTCGGTGAGCACCGTCAACCCGCCGGGCTTGTCGAGATCGGAGGCGATCTTGGAGAGCAGCTTGTTGGGCGTCACGCCGATCGAGCACGAGAGCCCCGTCGCATCGCGCACCGCGCGCTGGATGTCGATAGCAACTGCCCGCGCGCGCGCCCACGGGTCCGGTGCGCCCTCCTCGGCAGTGGACGTGACGAGCGCGGTCAGGTCGATGTAGATTTCGTCGATGCCGCGGTCCTCGATTTCCGGCGCCACCGCGCGCACCGCGTCCTTGAACCTGCGGGAATAGCGCCGGTACTCGTCGAAATCCGCCGGCAGCAGCAGTGCCTCGGGAGCAAGCTTCGCGGCTTTCATCAGCCCCATGCCCGAGTGAACGCCGAGCGCCCGCGCTTCATAGGTGGCGGTAGTGATCACGCCGCGCCCTGAGTAGTGGCGCAGCGTGGGGATGGCTGCACTCGACGACTGGTCCACCGCGCTGCGCCGCCGCCCGCCGACTACCACCGGCCGGCCGCGAAGCTGCGGGTAACGCAGCAATTCGACCGACGCGTAGAACGCGTCCATGTCGAGGTGGGCGATGAAGCGCTGGGCCATGACAGCCAAGAGCGTATACCAAAACGATCCCTCCTTCCTTGAAAAACCGCCCGGTTCCGCCTTCCGTTCCGCCCGCATCCTGCATACCGTCCTCCCGGGTCAAGGCCCGATCATCGATAGAAACGCCGACAGATTCCGGCGGCGGAAAGCGGGTTGGAAAATCCGTCGCGCTCCCGTTCCCGGATCACCCGCGGCCGCGCTCGTGCCGTCCGCAGGTCGACGCCGGGAGATGCGTGCGCGATGCTGCTATCATGGCGCCCTTCACCCTGGCGTGCGCCGCGGGGCTCGTGCGCGACCCCGGATTGAACCAGACATGGACGAGTTCGAGTTCTTTCTCGAGAAACAGTGGTCGGACGGCTTCCCGGTCGTCACTCCTACCGAGGAACGCGTCGCGCGTATGCTCGCCGGCACCCGCGCCGAACCCGACCAGGCGCTTGGCGATATTCCGCCGGCGATGGGCCCCGCGACGGTTCGCACCGTGGCGATACACGCCGTCATGGCGGGGTGCAAACCGGAATACCTGCCTATCCTCCTCGGCGCAATTCCGCTCCTGCTGCGCCCGGAACTCAACCTCAACGCCGTGCAGGGCACGATGGGGTCGGCCGCGCCGCTGCTGATTGTGAACGGGCCGTACGCGAAACAAGTGGGCCTCAACGGCGGAAACGGCTGCTTCGGGCCTGGTTTTCGGGCCAACGCGAGTATCGGCCGGGCGATTCGGTTGATGCTGACCAACCTCGGAAGCGGCATTCCGGGGATCGGCTCTTCCACCGTGTTCGCTTCCCCGCTGCGCTACACGGCGTGCCTCACCGAAAACATGGAACTGAGCCCGTGGGAAAGCCTCGCGGTGGCGCGGGGATATGCGCCGGACGCCAATGTCATCACCTGCGCGATGGTGGATCCGCCGCGTTACGGCTTCGACGATTTCAGCACCGAACCCGGACGGCTCCTCACCGGCATCGCCGACAGCATGAGCGCGCTCAACATGATGAACATGAGCGTGCCCCGTTGCGCCATGGTGGTCGCGATGTGCCCCACGCAGGCCCGGATCTGCGCGCAGGCGGGGATGGGCCGCGCCGCGGTGGTTGAGCGCCTGCGCGAACTCGCAGGCCGTCCGGTGCGCGAATTGCGGCGCGGCGGCACGTGGCGCACGGAGCGGGCGGAGAAGCTGAATATCGACTTCCACAACGAGGACCTGTTCGTGCCTGCGATCAAGCACCCGGACGACCTGCACCTGATCGTCGCCGGTGGACTGGGCCCCATTACCGCGGTATTGCCCGGTTGGGGCGGCGGCAGCATCGCGGTGCACGGCGAGTACGAGGTCTGAGGCCGCGCGCCGGCGGCAAATAGTACCCGCGACATCACGCTGAGGAGGAGTACATGGAGATCAAGGGTTTCATCGATCCGACTTTTTCGGCGGTCCAGGCCAAGGTGCCGCCGGCGCGCCGTCCCGCGAGCCTCGCCGGCAAGGTGATCGGCCTCCTCGACAATACCAAGGAAGGCGCGGACATCATCCTGCAGACCATCGGCGATGCCCTCGTCGAGCGCTATGGCGCGGCGCGGGCCGTCATTCGCAAGAAGGAAATGTTTTCGAAGGTCGCGGCCCCGGAGATCATCAATGAAATGGCGGGCGAGGTGCAGATCGCCGTCGCCGCGCTGGGCGGGTGAGGCTCGTGCACGTTGTGCAGTGTGCACGACACGGTTGAATTCGAGAAGCGGGGCATTCCGGCGGCGGTGATCATCACCGAGGCGTTCGCCCGGGCCGCGACGTTCCAGTTCTGCAGCAAAGGCATGGAGGGGCATCCCTACATCGAGCTGCCGCACCCCATCAGCAACCTCACTGCCGGCCAGATACGAGAAGTGACGCTGCGCCAGGTCGAAGCCTTGGCGCGGCAATTGACGGCGTGAGCGGGCCGGGCGGGATGTCCGTCGCCCTGCGCGCCGTCCTGTGGATGGGGGGTGCGCTGCTCTCCTTCGTTCTCATGGCGGTGGCCGTGCGCGAACTGGCGCACGCCATGGGCATCTTCGAAATCCTGTTCCTGCGCAGCGTCGTCGCGCTCGCGATCCTGCTCGTCATCCTGCCGCGTTTCGGCGCGCGCGCGCTGCGCACGGAGCGCTTCGGCTTGCACGTAGTGCGCAACGTGCTGCACTTCGGCGGCCAGTACGCGTGGGTCTACGCGATCGGATTGCTGCCGCTCGCGACCGTATTCGCGATCGAGTTCACCATGCCGGTGTGGACCGCGGTGCTCGCGGCGCTGCTCCTGGGCGAGCGCCTGAACCGCGGCCGGGTCGTGATGCTCGTGCTGGGCTTCGCGGGCATCCTCATCATTCTCAGACCCGGCCTGGAACATGTTCCGCCCGCGGCGCTGGTGATGCTCGCGGGGGCGTTCGCCTACGCCTCGACCATGATCGCGACCAAGCGCATCGCCGGGCACGATACGGCGTTCGCATTGCTGTTCTACATGTCGGCGATCCAGCTTCCGCTCGGCATGGCGCTCGCGCTGCCGGTGTGGGTTACTCCCCGGCTTGCCGAGTGGCCGTGGATCGTCGTGGTCGGCGCGACCGGCCTCACCGCGCACTTCTGCCTCGCGCGCGCCTTGCGCATCGCCGACGCAACGCTCGTCGTGCCGTTCGATTTTCTGCGGCTGCCGTTCATCGCCGCGGTCGGCGTGTTGTTCTACGGCGAGCCGCTCGAATTCTCGATCTTCCTCGGCGCCGCGGTGATCTTTACGGGCACTTACTACAGCATCCGCCGCGAGAGCCGTGCGCCACCCGCCCCGCGTGGCGTATCATCGTAGAGATCGCAGCCGGTCACGAGCCGCGCCCCCTCACCAGTCACGCCTTTCAATCCGGAGGATCGATGCCCTTCTTCAAACTTGACGAGATTCCAGGCGCGGTCGTGGCGCCGGGGCATTCCACCGCGTACGGCCCGACCATCACCGGCGACGAACTGGAGATCGGCTGGTACACCGAGCCCAAGGGCACCGGCGCCAAAGCGCACCACCACAAGAGCGAGCAGATGATGCTGGTGGTCTCCGGGCGTTTGCGCATGAGGATCGCAGACGAAACACGCGAGATCGGCCCCGGCGAGGTGGCGCTGATCCTCAGCGATCAGGAGCACGAGCAGATCGCTCTGGAAGAGGGCACGCGCTTCGTGAGCTTTAAGACTTCCACCGGGCAAGTGCCGGACGGCGAGTAGCCGAAGCATGAATTGATGCAGCACGGGCGGGTTCGAGGGTTGTCGGGAGCGCGTCTCGTCGCGGTCGTGTGCGCGGCGCAGGTGCTGGTCCAGATCGGAGCGTACTTCTGGCCGGCGCTGCTCCCTTCGATGATCCCGCTGTGGGGCATCAGCAACAGCGAGGCGGGGTGGATCACCGGCATCTTCTACGCGGCCTACATGGTCGCGGTGCCCATCCTCGTGACCCTGACGGACCGGGTCGATGCGAGGCGCGTCTATCTCTTCGGGGTCGGCTGCACCATCGCGGGCCACCTGCTGTTCGGCATCTACGCGGAGGGCTTCTGGTCGGCGCTGGCGACGCGCGCGCTCGCCGGCATCGGCTGGGCGGGCACCTACATGACGGGCCTCAAGCTGCTCGCGGACCAGGTCGATGCGAGGCTCATGTCGCGTGCCGTGGCCGGGCACGCCGCCAGCATCGGCGTCTCCGGCGCGCTGTCCTTTTCGTGCGCCGGTCTGCTTGCAGGATTCTACGGCTGGCAGACTGCGTTCATCGTCGCCGGACTGAGCGCGGCGGTTGCATGGGTGATCGTGGCGTGGTCGGCGCCGCGCCGCCCGCAACCGGCACCCGCGGCCGGCGAGGGTTTCAAGCTGTTCGATTTCCGCCCCGTGTTCCGCAATCGCTCGGCCATGGCTTATGCGCTGGCTTACTGCGTCCATACGCTCGAGATGAATGCGCTGCGAGGCTGGGGCGTGGCCTTTCTCGGCTACGTGGCAATCAGCACCGGCGCCGCCGACACGCCGCTCTCCCCGACGTTCGTGCTGACTGCCCTCGGCCTGATCGGAACGGCAGCGAGCGTCTTCGGCAATGAGGCGGCGATCCGTTTCGGCCGGCGCAGGCTGATCGGCATCGCCATGCTGGCGTCGGCCGTGGTCGGCAGTGCGATCGGATTCGTGGGCACCCTGTCGTACGCGGTCGCCGTCGGCCTGCTACTGCTTTATGGGTTTATCGTGTGGCTCGATTCGTCGTCGCTGACGGCAGGCGCCGCCGGTACCGCCGAGCCCGCGCGCCGCGGGGCGACGCTGGCCGTGCATTCGACATTGGGTTACGCCGGCGGATTCGTCGGGCCGCTGATGGTGGGCGTCATACTCGATCTTGCCGGCGGCATGTCGCGCACGGCGTGGGCCGCCGCGTTCCTGGCGGTGGCCGTTTTGATGCTGCTCGCGCTGGCGGCGTTCTGGGTGATCCGGCCGCGCGAACTTGCCGGGGACCGCGGCGAATCGAGATAAGGCCGGCCGCCCGGCGACGGGCTACCGGATCCCTACTTCGCTTCTTTCAATATTCCGGCCTTGCCCATGATTTCCCGCACGGCGACTCTGCGCTTGTCGAAGGCGGGGACAACGTTGCCCGGGGCAATGTATTCCCAGCGCGTGTTTCTCTCGATGGCGAACTTGACGAACGCGGGGTCCTTCGCCGCTTTCTCGATGGCAGGGACGAGGATCGCCACGATTTCCTTCGGCAATTTAGGCGGGCCCATTATGAAATTGGTCGACTCCCAACTCACGTCATATCCGAGTTCTCTTACGGTGGGAATCTTGTCGTACGGCGCGGGCGCCCGCCCTTCGCCCAGCGTCGCCAGAAACTTTACCTGTCCGCTCTCGACCATGCTCTTTGCCGAACCCATGGCTGCAACCCCCAGTTCGGCATGTCCGCCTGCCACCTGGGCGACGACCAGGGCACCGGCTCCCGGCTGGGGAATCGTGTTGACCTTCATGCCTGTTCCACCCAGAAAGGACATCGCTGCGACCCACCAGCTCTGCCCGACTCCCGCCGTCGACATGTTCATTTTTCCGGGGTTGGCCTTCGCATAGGCGATGGCCTCCTGGATGGTGTTGAGCGGCGCCTTGCTCTTGGTGGAGGCAATGACAATCGGGAAAAAGGTCGCGTAACCGCCCAGGTGGGTGAAGTCATGATAGTCGAGCGGCGAGACGCCCTGCAGCTTGTTGGTGATGATCGTCGCCGATCCCCAGCCGATGGTATAGCCGTCGGGCTTCGCGCCATGGATTTCGCGGTAGGCGATGGAGCTGCCGCCCCCGGGCTTGTTCACAATGACGATGGGCTGGCCCAGCATCTTGGAGACGCGCTGCATGATGGGGCGCACCAGCACGTCTCCATCGCCGCCGGCCTCGACTCCGACGATGCACGTGATCGGTTTTGCGGGGTACTTGTCCGCCGCCTGGGCGGCGACGGGGCCGGAAATCAACCAGACGCTCGCAATGGCAGTCAAGAATCGTTTCATGTTCCTGTTCCTTCCTCTGATCGGATCGGGTCTCGTCGAAACTTCGCGCTTCCTTCCACGAATCATCCTACCTCTTTCCGGCGCTGTCCAGAACAGAACCCGGAGCCTGCGACAAAATGCCGCAGGCGCACTGCACCATGGATTTCCGGTCACCGACCGCCGATTACCGATCACAGGTCACCGCATTCAGAGCGACTTGCCCTCGTCGACGTTGACCGCAAGCTTCGTCCCGAACCGCGGCCCCAGGAACTTGTAGGCGAGAAACGCCGTTGCCAAAGCGAGCAGCGTGATGGACAACGGCCGGCCCACGATGAGAGATACGTCCCCCTTGAACATCAGCAAGGTCTGGCGAAGACTGTTTTCCGTTGTCGGACCCAGCACGAGCCCGATGATGAAGGGGGCGATCGGATATTTCCATTGACGCAGAAAATATCCGACGACGCCCGCGCCGATCATCACCCACACATCGAACAGGGCGTTCCTCACGCTGTAGACGCCGACCAGGCAGATCAGGCTGATGACGGGCAGTAGCACCTGGGGCCGGATCACCGCGATCTTCGCGAAAGCGCCGACGAGCGGCAGATTGAGGATCAGGAGCATGAGGTTGCCCAGGTACATCGCCGCGATGAATGTCCAGAACACGTCCGGGTGGGTGACGAAGAGCATCGGGCCCGGTTCGACGTTGTGCATACGCAGTCCCGCCAGCATGATGGCGCTCGGCGCCGCGAACGGGATGCCCAGCGTGAGGAGCGGAATCATCGACCCCATCACCGCACTGTTGTTTGCGGACTCGGGCCCGACCACGCCTTCCACGGCGCCGTGTCCGAATCGCTCCGGGGTCCTGGATATTCTCTTCTCGAGCGCATACGCGACGAACGTGGAAATCACCGTGCACGGCCCCGGCAGCAGTCCCATGAAAAATCCGAGTATCGAACCCCGCAGCATCGGATTCACGGAACGCCTGATTTCGTCCCGGTTAGGATAAAGATCTCTCAAGCGGACTTTGCTGACCACCGGTTTCACGTATTTTTCGACGGCGATGCTCAATACTTCGGAGATGCCAAAGAGACCCACGGCGACGGGCAGAAAGTCGATGCCCAGCATCAGTTTTTCGAAACCGAAAGTGAATCGGGGGTAGCTGTCCATGGGATTGATGCCGACGGTCGCGAGGAAAAGCCCCAGCGCGATCATCAACGCCCCTTTGAGCGGCGCCTCGGCCGAGAGATTGGATAGCAGCACAAAAGCGAGGATCATGAAGCTGAGAAACTCGGGCGGGCCGAAAGAAAGTGCCGCGTTGCCCAGGAGGGGCGCGAAGAACTGCAGTCCCAGAAGGCCGATGGTTCCCGCGACAAACGAGCCGATCGCCACCAGCGCAAGCGCCGCGCCTGCGCGCCCGTTCTTGCACATCTGGTAGCCGTCGATGCATGTCACCACGCTCGCGGCTTCTCCCGGTATGTTGACCAGCACCGAGGTGGTCGAGCCTCCATACATGGCTCCGTACCAGACACCCGTCATCATGATCAATCCCGTCGTCGGCCCATAGGGCAGGGTGAACGGCAGCATCAGCACCATCGTCGCCGTCGGCCCCAGACCCGGCAGCACGCCGACGACGGTGCCGATCAAAGCGCCGATGAAACAGGCGACGAGATTGACCGTCGTGAAGGAATTGATGAATCCGCTGTAGAGAAGACTTAACCCCTCCATGCCGGCCGCTCCTTATCCCAGAATCCCGCGCGGCAGGTCGACGTACAGCCAGTAATCGAAGAGCAGATAGATGAACAGGGCCGTCCCGGCGGACACTGCCAGCGGCTTGCGCCACCCCTCGAGTTTCATGACCTTGCAGAAGGCGTACGTGGCGAGCATGCTGACCACGACATAGCCCAGGAGCGGCATTGCGAGGATCCAGAAACAGAACGTCAGCGTCATGAGGGCGAGCGTCCGGGCGCCCTCTCTGGCGGGCAGGCTCTTGCCCGTCCCGGACATCAATACCGCTATCAGAATGAAAAGGGAGAAAACCGAAATCGCCGCTCCGACGAAGAAGGGATACAGTCCCGGCCCGGGCTGCGCGAGGCTGCCGAAACCGTACCCCCAGGATATGACGCTGATGGCGGAACCCAGAACGAGCAGAACGAAGACGAAACCTGTTTCGAGCCTGAATCCAGGCGCCTTGTGCATACCGCTACCTTGTTGGTGCACCAAGCTGGTGGGCGCGACGCATGAGCGATTTCAACGATCGGTCCGTGCGGAAGATATCACAGCGGCGCGGCGTTCCGGAAAATTGAGCCACCGGCCTCCACGGGCATGATATAAACGCGGCAGTCGCCCTCCGTGCAAGCAAGGTGTTTCAATGCCGCTTTCCCCTCAGTTCCGCGAGCGTCTGCGGATTCCCGTGCTCGGCGCGCCGATGTTTCTCGTCTCCGGTCCCGACCTCGTGATCGAGCAATGCAAGGCTGGCGTGATCGGCTCGTTTCCCGCACTCAATGCGCGCCCCCAGGACGAGCTCGATCGCTGGCTGACGCGCATCGAGACCGAGCTTGCGCAATGCCGGCGCGAGCATCCTGCCAGGAAGGTCGCTCCGTTCGCTGTCAACCTGATCATGAACAAGGCCAACCAGCGGCTCGACGCCGATCTCGAAGTCGTCCTCGCCCACAAGGTGCCCATCGTCATCACGTCGCTCTCCGCGCCCGCGGCGCTGGTGCCGCGCGTGCACGATTACGGCGGCATCGTGTTTCACGACGTGATCAAGGTGCGGCACGCGGAAAAAGCGCTGGAAGCCGGCGTCGACGGCCTGATAGCGGTATGCGGCGGCGCGGGCGGGCACGCGGGCACCCTCAATCCGTTCGCACTGGTCAATGAACTGCGGCGTATCCACAAGGGCCCGCTGGTGCTCGCGGGCGCCATCACCAACGGCGCGGGCGTGCTCGCGGCGGAGGCGATGGGGTGCGATCTCGCGTATCTCGGTACGCGCTTCATCGCCACGAGGGAATCGCTGGCGCCGGAGCGCTACAAGCAGATGATCGTCGCGTCCAGCTCGGGCGACATCGTCTACACGCCCCTCTTTTCCGGCGTGCACGGCAGCTACCTCGCAGGCAGCATACGCAATGCGGGACTGGATCCCGACAACCTGCCCGTCAACGAAACGCCGGGACTGTATCGCAGCCGGGAAGATCGCCCGAAGACGTGGAAGGAAATCTGGGGCGCGGGGCAGGGGGTGGGCGATATCGACGATATACCGCCGGTCGCGCAACTGGTGGATCGGCTCGACGCCGAATATCGCGCGGCGCGGCGGAGGCTCCTCGACGGCGCGGCATAGCATGTTGCGCGGACGGGCGCTTCGCGCCGATCTTGCGATCCTTCACTGTGTTTGGCAACCGCTGTTCACCTACTTGGGGCCGATGCCCGCGGCCTTGAGCACCGGCCCGAGTCTGTTGATTTCGGATTTCATGATTGCGGTCAGCTCGTCGGGCGAGGTCGGCTCCGGGTCGATTCCGGCTTTGAGAAAGATGTCCTTGGCCGCCGCCGATTGGAGGTAGCGTGCGGTCTCCTGGTTGATCCGCGTGACGATTGCCGCCGGCGTCCTGGCCGGGGCGTAGAGCGCGTGGAGCGTTTCGGAGACATAGCCTGGCACGCCCGAGGCAGCGATCGTGGGCAGCCCCGGTGCGAGTTTCGAAGGTTTGGCACTCCCCACCGCCAGGGCGCGCAGCCGCCCCGACTTGACGTGCGGCGCTGATCCGCCCGCCGAGGCGAACATCGCCTGGGTCTCGCCGCTCATCACGGAGGTTATGGCCGGCCCGGTGCCCTTGTACGGAATGCGCACGATCTTCACTTCCGCCATATGGGCAAACAGGATCGCGCCGATGAAATTCGAGCTACCGGGCCCGCCGACGGCGAAGTTGAGTTCGCCCGGTCGCGCCTTGGTGAGCGCGATGAGCTGGCGCACGGACTTCACCGGCATCGACGGGTGGACCACGAGGGTGCTCGGCGCCTTGTCGACCAGGGTGATCGGCGCGAAGTCCCTGATCGCGTCGTACGAAGTCTTGTCGACGAGCGGCCCGATCCAGTGGGCGCTGCCGGTGATAAGCAGCGTGTACCCGTCCGGCGGCGCTTTCGCCGCGAGCTCCGCGATCAGGACCGTGGGCCGGTTGTCGACTATCACTTGCTGGCCGAGGGAGCCTGACAAGGCGCGCGCGACCAGGCGCGCCACGAAATCGTTGCCGCCTCCGGCAGGCGACGTGATGACGCGTACGGGCTTACCGGGATACTCCTGGCTGGATGCCGTCCCCACCCCCAGGCCGGTCAGGCCAACCGAGACGACGCACACTATGAAATACGGCTTCAACATGATTTCTCCTCGAACAAGCGTTTTGTCGAAAATCCTGAATCCCCCCACTTCCTGCTCCGCAACATTACTACAAAATGGAACATCTCAGCGTCTGCCCTGCTTGCGCAGGCTGGCAAAGCCGCCGGCGACGAGGAAGCCGGCATTGGTGAGAAACACCGCGGCGAATCCGGCGACGGAACCCATCGCGCCGAAGAGCAGTGGGATCGCGAAGTGCAACACCTGGTTCACGGTGATGCGCATGCCGGTCGCCTCGCCCACGCGATCCTTGGGCGAGGTGTTGAACACCATGGTCATGGAAAGCGGCTGGCCGACGCCGCAGCCGACCCCCAGCAGAAACGATGCGGCCGCGAGCGCCCACGCGCCCTGAAACAGAGGAATCAGGCAAAACGCCGCGCCGGCGACGAACATCGCGTAGGTGAACAGCCGCGCCTCGCCGCTGCGCCGCACGGCAAACGGCAGCACGATGCGCACCAGGATGATCGCGACGGCGAACGCGCTCATCACCACGCCGATCGCGGTGGCCGACAGGCCCAGCGCGCGCCCGTAGATCGGCATGAAGAACTGGTACACGTCCCACGCCGCCGATACGATGCCGCTCGCGATCAGGGTATCGCGCAGCGCCTTGATCTTCAGCAGATCGAACATGCCGCCGCCGACCGCTTCCGCCTTCGCGTGCACGTTCGGAATCCAGCGCGAGCCCAGGGCCGAGACGACGATCGCCGGAACGAGCGGCAGGGCGAGTGCACCGAAAGTCCAGGCGTGACCGATGCGGTCAATGAGGAAGCCCGCGAGCAGCGGGCCGCCCAGGTTCGCCAGCGCAAACCCGAGGCTGAGGTGGCTGAAATTGCGCGCGCGCTCGGCCGGGGCCGCGATCGCGCCGGCCAGGGTCTGTGACGCAAGCTGGAGCGCCATGAATGCGATCCCGAGAAGCGACGCCGTGAAATAAAGCATCGCCATCGACGGCCACAGGCACGGCAGTACCAACGCCGTGAATACACCGCCGGTGCCGAACAGCAGCGGGATCTTGAAACCGAGGCGATCGATCATGCGGCCGGCGGCCAGTGCCAGCACGGCGGGGAACATCGCATAGAGCGCCACGATGGTGCCGACCACGAACGGCGACGCGCCCTGGTCCACCGCGAACAGCGGCACCGCCAGGCGGCTGCCCGCGAAGCCCACGTGCGTGAGAAATGCGAGCGCGACGATGATGTAGATGGTCATGGGCCGCAATGATGCCATGGCGCGTGCCCCCTCCCCAGCCCTCCCCCGCGCTACGCGCAAGGGAGGGAGCAAGGCTCGGCGCTTCACGGCTCGCGAGTGAACGTCAAATAGATTTCCTTCCCCCGCTTGCGGGGGAGGGAGCAAGGCTCGGCGCTTCACGGCTCGCGAGTGAACGTCAAATAGATTTCCT
>MEQT01000200.1 GCA_001770325.1 Betaproteobacteria bacterium RIFCSPLOWO2_02_64_14 | reverse complement strand
GCTGTGGCCGGCGTTGTGGGGGCTGTGGTTCGTCGCGCAGGGCATTCCCGATCACCGCCTCCTGCTGATCTTCGTCGTCGGCACCATCGTCATGCGTTCGGCCGGCTGCATCGTGAACGATCTCGCGGACCGCAACTTCGACTCGCGCGTCGAGCGCACCCGTGACCGGCCGCTCGCCGCGGGGTTGGTGGCGCCGAAAGAAGCCGTCGCGCTGGCGGGCGCGTTGTTCCTGGTGGCGCTGTTCCTCGCGCTGAAGTTGAATCGCCTCACCATCCTGCTGGCGGTGATCGCGTTCGGCATGACCCTGATCTACCCTTTTCTCAAACGGTTCTTTCCGTTTCCCCAGGCGTGGTTGGGGCTCGCCTTTGGCATGTCCATTCCCATGGCCTATGCCGCGTACATCAACTTCGTCCCGATCGCGGCGTGGTTCATGGTGCTCGCCAACATGTTCTGGGCCATTGCCTACGACACCGAGTACGCGATGGTCGATCGCGACGACGACCTGAAGATCGGCTTGAATTCGTCCGCCATCCTGCTGGGCCGCTACGATGTCGCCGGCGTGGTGTTCTCGCACGCGATATTTCTCTTCATGATGGTGGTGGTCGGCACCTGGTACCGGTTGAGCGTGGTCTACTATCTCGGCCTCGGCGTTGCCCTGCTGCTCGCGGGCTACCAGGCCTATCTCATCCGCGGGCGCGGGCGCGAGCAATGTTTCCGCGCCTTCCGCAACAACAACTGGGTCGGCATGGCGATTTTCGCGGGGCTCGCGCTCGACCTTTACCTGCGGGCGGGAGCCGCCAGGTAGGCACGCGATGAAGTACCGCGATCTGCGCGATTTTCTAGCTCAACTCGAGGCGCGCGGCGAGTTGAAGCGCATCGGGGTGGAGGTCGATCCGCGGCTGGAGATGACCGAGATCTGCGACCGCGTGCTGCGCGCGCAGGGTCCGGCGCTGCTGTTCGAGCGCCCCACGGGACACCGCATGCCGGTGCTGGCGAATCTTTTCGGCACGCCGCAGCGCGTCGCGTTCGGCATGGGACGGGAGAGTGTTGCCGCCGTGCGCGAACTCGGCGCCCTCCTCGCCCAGCTCAAGGAACCCGAACCGCCCAAGGGCTTCAAGGATGCCTGGGAGAAGCTGCCGCTGGTGCGGCAGATTTTCAGCATGACGCCGCGGGTGGTGACGAGCGCGCCGTGCCAGGAGGTGGTGTGGGAGGGCGGTGATGTCGATCTCTCGCGCCTGCCGATCCAGACCTGCTGGCCGGGCGATGCCGCGCCGCTCATCACCTGGGGCCTGGTGGTGACGCGCGGTCCCGGCAAGGCGCGCCAGAACTTGGGCATATACCGGCAGCAGGTGATTGCCCGCAACAAGGTCATCATGCGCTGGCTCGCTCACCGCGGCGGCGCGCTCGACTTCCGCGATCACTCCCTGGCGCACCCGCGTGCGCCGTTTCCGGTGGCGGTCGCGCTCGGCGCGGACCCTGCGACGCTGCTGGGCGCGGTGACTCCGGTGCCCGACAGTCTCGGTGAATACCAGTTCGCCGGGTTGCTGCGGGGCGCCAAGACCGAGATCGTGAAATGCCTCACCCACGACCTCCAGGTGCCCGCTGCCGCGGAGATCGTGCTGGAGGGATACATCCATCCGGGCGAAACCGCGCTGGAAGGCCCGTTCGGCGATCACACCGGCTACTACAACGAGCGCGAGCGCTTCCCGGTGTTCACCATCGAGCGCATGACGCTGCGCCGCGATCCGATCTACCACAGCACCTATACCGGCAAGCCGCCCGACGAACCGGCGATGCTGGGGGTGGCGTTGAACGAACTGTTCGTGCCGCTGCTCGTGAAACAGTTTCCCGAGATCGTCGACTTCTATCTGCCGCCGGAAGGCTGCTCCTACCGCATCGCCTGCGTCGCCATCCGCAAGCAGTACGCGGGACACGCGCGGCGCGTCATGTTCGGCATCTGGAGTTTCCTGCGCCAGTTCACCTACACCAAGTTCATCATCGTCACCGACGACGACGTCAACGTGCGCGACTGGAAGGAAGTGATCTGGGCGCTGGTGACGCGGGTCGACCCGCGCCGCGATACGCTGATTGCGGATTCGACTCCCATGGACTCGCTCGATTTTGCGAGCCCGGTCGCGGGACTCGGCTCCAAGATGGGAATCGACGCCACCAACAAATGGCCCGCCGAGACCGGGCGCACGTGGGGCACGCCGATCACGATGAGCGAAGACGTGAAGCAGCGCATCGACGCGCTGTGGCGCGAGCTTGGTTTGTAGACGCACGTTGTCTTCGCGAGGAGTGGACGACGCGGCGATCCCGCGGCGGGCGCGGTTACGTTGCCAGCAACGAGATTGCTTCGTGCCTCGCAATGACACCAACTACTACTTGCGCGGTTTCCTTCGCTGTTTACCGTCGCCCGTGCAGCAGGCGTCGGCGTCGCGGTTGTGGACCCACTTCAGCAACGCATCCTGCGCCGGCCGGCCCGCGCCCGCGTTGGCGTGGTTGACGATGAGCACCACGACGATGCGCCGGCCCTGGTTGTCGAGCACGTAACCGGCGATGGAGCGCACGCCGGCGAGCGAGCCGGTCTTGATGTGGGCCTGTCCGGCGACCTCGGCGCCCGAGAGGCGCTTTCTCATCGTGCCGTCGACCGCGGCCACCGGGAGCGATGCGATCAGCTCGGGCATCACCGCGCTGCGGAATGCGTTCACCAGCAGGCGGCCCAGGTTTTCGGCGCTGATGCGCTCGAGGCGCGACAGTCCCGAACCATTCTCCAGCACCAGCTCCGGCGCGGCGAGACCTTTCTGCGCAAGCCACTGCTTGATGGTGCGGGTCGCCTTCTCGGCGGTCGCCGGCGCGCCTCCGCCCACCGCGCCGAGCGTGAGGAAAAGCTGGCGCGCCATGACGTTGTTGCTGAACTTGTTGATGTCGCGGACGATCTCCGAGAGTGTTTGCGATTGCACCGTCGCGAGCCTCCGCGCGCCATTCCCCACCGCGCCGTCGCGCACCCCGCCCGTGAGCGTGCCGCCCATCTCGCGCCACAGCTCCTGGAACAGGCTGTGGATGTACTGCGAATGCCCGAGCACACTGAAGTGCCGCACCCGCTCGCCGCACGCCACTGAAAAGTTGCCGTTGAACGCGAGCCGCGCTTGCTGGCTCCCGCCCTGCGCGTCGAGTTTCAGGCGGCTCACCCAGTCGCCGCACGCCGCCTTGTCAAGCGTGAGGTTGTTGACGATCGCGATCTGTGGCAGCACCGG
Organism: Betaproteobacteria bacterium RIFCSPLOWO2_02_64_14; assembly: GCA_001770325.1. Taxonomy (GTDB): domain Bacteria; phylum Pseudomonadota; class Gammaproteobacteria; order Burkholderiales; family SG8-41; genus DSOT01. Next base: position 1,784 of record MEQT01000200.1, on the reverse strand, counting down.
TTCGACTGCAATCCGCACCGAGCGCGTTTCGGGTTCGGGGATGAACTGCAGGCGGATCGCCTTGTAGTTCACGAGCAGCGCATCCGGCCCCGTGTTGTAGGGCCGCGTGGGCTGGTCGTCGAAACGCCCCGGGTCGAAGCCCTCGCCGGCAAAATATCCGCGATCGAGCACCAGGTCGCCGCGGATCTCGCGCACGCCGCGGCCGCGCAGGTTTCTCAGCAGCAGCCAGAAGTTCTCCAGCGTCATCTTCGGGTCGCCATAGCCCTTGATTACGAGGTCGCCGCCGAGCACGTCCTGCTGCAGCGCGCCCGCGGAATAGATTTCGGTGGGCCAGACGTAGGCCGGGCCGAGCAGTTCCAGGCCGGCATAGGTCGTGACCAGCTTCATGACGGAGGCGGGGTTGAGGGCGCGTTCGGCCTCGACCGCAAGAAACGGCTCGGCGGCGCCGACCTCGTGCGCATAGACCGCGGCGGCGGTCTCGGGGATTCCCGCCTGCGCCAGCGCCTGCGCCACCGGGGCGGGCAGCCGCGCGCCTTGAGCCGCAGCCTGCGACGCAAATCCGAATGCGGCGCTCATGGCGAGCGCAATCGGAATCGGCCACGTCACATCACGGGAAAGCAACTTGGCCACAGAGATCACAGAGAACACGGAGAGACTCAAGAGCCATAGTATAAATGGCGCCGTTCGAAAGTCATGCGCCGCGATCACTGCGTTCGCCCTTCAGCACCAGGGTCATCACGGTGCGGGCGTAGGCGTAGATCGCCGGCTGCTTGCTCGCGCGCGGTCCGCCGACGTTGAGCACCGCAATCCGGTGGCGTGCGATGAACTCCCGCACTAGGCCCGCTGCCGACTCTGCCGGGATCGCGTTGCCGTCGATGAGCTGATGGGGCTTGCCGTGGGCGACGCAGAATCCGACCGTCTGCGCCGTGCCGCCTTCGAGCGCGCCGCAGTGGATCACCAGCGTCCCATCGCTGTCGCGGACGTTGGCATGCGTGCGCTCGCGGTAGCCGCCGGTCGGGAGTTCGCGCAGCGGGTAGCGCGGCGCGAGCGGCCCGTCCTCCGCGATGCGGCCCGGCGGGCACCAGCCGCCGCACGGCGCACCGGCGTCGAGTGCCGCGTCGAGCGCCGCGCGGTCCACGCCGGTCTGGCCTCCCGAGACGATCTTGAGCATCAATGCTGGTAATAGAGACTGTGTCGAAACACACCCCGTGTCTTTGCGAGGAGCGAAATTTCGCAACGAAGCAATCTCGTTGCCGGCAACGCGCCACCGCGCCCGCCGCGGGATCGCGCCGTCAGCGCCGCTTCCTCGCGATGACATCCAAGGACGTGCCCGCTGCCTATTCTAGTCCGGCATGCCCGCGATGAGATCGAGGGTTCGCTCCGCGAGCAGCGCGATTTCCTCGTCGCCGATGATGTACGGCGGCATGAAATACACGGTGCTGCCGATGGGCCGCAGCAGCAGCTCGCGTTCGAGCGCCCCCTGGAACAGCCTGCGCCCGAACGCCGGATCTGCGGTCGTCACTTCGAACGCCCAGATCATGCCGGTGTTGCGGAAATTCGTGATCCGCGGATGCGCGGCGAGTTCGCGGGCGGCGGCGCGGATCCGGGTGCCCTTCTCGCGGTTGGCGTTGACGACGTCGTCTTCGTCGAAGATGTCGAGGGTCGCCAGCGCCGCGCGGCAGGCGAGCGCATTGCCGGTGTAGGAGTGCGAGTGGAGGAACGCGCGCGTGACCGCATCGTCGTAGAACGCCTCGTACACCGCATCGCGCGTCATCACCACCGAG
>MEQT01000199.1 GCA_001770325.1 Betaproteobacteria bacterium RIFCSPLOWO2_02_64_14 | reverse complement strand
CGACTCCTTCTCCGACGCGGTCCGGTTCTCCGCCCCCGTGGAAGCCGCGCTGAAGAAGATCCGCCTGAAGCCGAACCCCGACATTTCGACGGCGACCACGGACACGTGGGTGCAGGCCCGCGCGGGCCTCAAGGACGGCAGGGTCCTGATCGAGCGGTGCGACGCCTATCGGGGCGCGGCGCGCAACCCCATTGGACGGGATGCGCATCTGATAAAGGTGAGGGACTGCATGCGCCGCGCACTGCCGGAGCCGGCGATGGAGCGGTTGATCGCTCTGGTTGAGGGACTGGAGGACCTCAAGGACGCCCGGGTATTGGCAAGGGCGCTGGTGGGAGAGTAGCGTACCGTAAAGAGGAAGCACGCAAATGAAAGCAGTCGTATGCAAGGCCTGGGGTCCTCCGGAGTCGTTGGTCATCGAGGATCGTCCTCCGCTTGAAGCCGGGCCAGGCAAGGTTGTGGTGGGCGTGAAGGCGGCCAGCGTTAAATTTTCGGACACGCTCCTCATCCAGAACAAATATCAAACCAAGCCCGAGCTGCCTTTCATCCCGGGCTCCGAAGTCACGGGGGTACTGAAGTCGATCGGCGCGGGCGTGGAAGGCTGGAAGGTCGGCGACCGGGTCAGTGCCCAGACGACCTACGGCGGCTATGCTGAAGAAGTGATCGCGGAGCCCGGCCGCTTGGCTGCGATTCCCGAGTCGATCGATTTCGCGAGCGCCACGGGACTGACCTCCACCTACGGCACATCCTATTACGCGCTCACCGATCGGGGTCAGCTTCGCGCCGGTGAGACATTGTTGGTGCTGGGTGCTGCGGGAGGCGTAGGTCTCGCCGCGGTCGAGATTGGCAAGGTGCTCGGCGCCAGGGTAATCGCTTGCGCCTCAAGCGAGGAGAAGCTCGCGGTGTGCCGCGAGCACGGCGCCGATGAAACGATCAATTACGTGAGCGAGGACATGCGCGCGCGCGTGAAGGCGATCACCAAGGGCAACGGAGTCGATGTGATCTACGACCCGGTCGGTGGCCCGTACTCGGAGCTGGCGCTGCGGGACATGGCATGGGGCGGGCGTCATCTGGTCATCGGGTTTACCGCCGGTGACATCCCCAGGATTCCGCTCAACCTGCCGCTCATCAAAGGCTGCAGCATCGTCGGCGTGTGGATCGGCGCCTTCGCCAAACGCGATCCTGCGCGCCATCGTGCCCACGCCGTGGAAATTTGGAAGTGGTTCGCGGAAGGGAAGATCAAGCCTCACATCTCGGGAAAGTATCCGCTCGAGCGGGCCGCGGATGCGCTCAATGCCTTGATGGAACGCAAGGTGGCGGGCAAGGTGGTGCTGACGACCGAGGCGTAGCAGGCCTGTCCGCATGTGAACGCGAGGTTCATCATTCTGGATGGCGCTCGCCGGCGAATCGCCCCAGCTTCTACTCTTCCGCCGGCAAGTATCCGCTGGGGACGATGCATGCCCCCGTGCCTGCCGCGGTAACATCGCCCTTCTGGTTCGTCGCGCTCACCTCCACGCTGACCCGGCAGCCATCGGCCTCCTTGGCGATGCCGGTGACCTTGCCGGTAAAGGTGACGGCGTCCCCCGGACGCACCGGACGCAGAAAGCGCAAGTCCACCATTCCCCCACCGTTGTAGACGTCTGCGCCGAAGTAGCGCCGCAACAGCTCTATGGCAAACGTCAGCGACATGCGCCCGGAAGCAACAGTGCTACGCGTGCCGAGCGTATGACGGGGGGTCTCCAGGTCGGTAAACTGGCTTGGCCCCGTCGCGCCGCCGCTCTTCTCGAAGCTATTGATCGCTTCTTGCGTCATGTTCTTGGTCAGCGGCGGTAACGGGTCGCCCACCTTGTAGCTGCGTACTATTGCCATTTCTTGCCTACCTCCGCGGGCTGCTTGAGCTCATGGGTGATGACGCGATCCAGCAGACGGCCATCCTCGTCAACCGAGACCGCTTCGGTGACGATGTAGTTTTTGCCGCGGCGCGCGTACTTGTCGGCAATCCACGCCTGGACGGTGATGCGCTTGCCGGGGACAGGCGGGTTGTAGCAGTGAAACGCGCAACGCGCATTCACCGAACCGGCGTCGTGGTAAACCAAGTGATACGGGCGCACATCCACCTTTTGTGAGATGGTGGGGAAGGCCGCCTCGGGATCCATGACGCCCTTGCGGAATTCGTCGACCATCTGCTGAGTTAAAACGTAGGATAAAGTAGGCAGTTTCTCGCCGATCTCAAGCGCCTCCCAATCCAGCAGCTTGGTTTGGTTTTCTCCATGCGTCTGCGCCATGCTGACTTCCTCTCTGTCGATAGTTCAATTTTATCGAGCTTTACGTAACTGCGTTACATTGCTCGACCCCTCACCCCGCGCCCGCGAAGGGCGGAGCAGGTTCCAAGCGTATTGTGCTTGGATGCGACCCCGGAGCGGGATGCAGCGCCGCAATTGCCCGCGTGCTTAAGTGCGCCGTCACGGTCGCATCCCCCAAGTTCGGGGGCCCCTGCTCCACGTTCCGGCGCACCCTCTCCCGAGGGGCGAGGGGAGCGTCGAGCGAGCCCGGATTGTCATCCGGTTTCGAAATGATCCATGGACGATTCCGCGGATCCGGCGAATCACCACATCTGCCCGAGGAGTTCCACCAGCTCGGACGGGTTCTTCACTTTGCGCGCATTCTGGTGCAGGTAGAAATCTCCCATCGCATCGTGTGCGATCCGCTCGATGTCCTGCTGCGGAATGCCGGCATCCCGGAGCCGCACGGGCATTCCAAGGCTCCGATAGAAGTCGTCGATGAAATCCGGAGCGCGCTTTGCCGCTTCCTTCTCCGGCAGCCCGTCCCCGACGCCCAGCGCTTGCGCCAGCCGAGCGAGCCCGGCAGCGGTCTGCTCGAGATTGAAGCGCATGCCCCACGCCGTGGTCAGCGAACTGGAATCGCCGTGGGTGAGGTTTGCGTATAGCGTGTCGATGACATGGCCCAACGATGAGATGATGCCGAATGCACGCCCGCGCATTCCGTCCAGCGCCCGGTTACTCAGAAACGACGCCGCGACAAGATTCATGCGTGCTGTCGTGTTGTTCGGATCCGTGCGGATGAGCGGCAGGCTCGCCAGGGATAGCCGCAGGGCGTGCAGCATATCCCCGTGCGAAACGGGATTGGTTCGCGGCGCGGCCGCACCGGTCAGTATGCCGCTAAACGCCGACGCCGAGGTGCTCAGATAGAGGTCGGCCGGGGCGGTCAGCAGGGCATCATCATCCCAGATCATCGCCGCAGGGCGAGTCTTGGGATCGAACAACTCCAGGCGGTGGCGGGTCTGAATATCCATGATCGCCGTGCCCGCCCGCGTCATCGCCGTGCTCGGCGTCGTCAGCACCAGGATGTTCGGGATCTTGGGCGCCATCAGCCGCGGGCTCACGGGCGCCTGGCCGGGCGGGTATTGCGTACAGATCTCGTGGATGTCGCCCTTCTCGGCGAGCAAGATGATGATCGCGCGGGTAGTCACCATCGCACTGCCGCCACCGACGGCCACGATGAGATCCGCCCCAGCCTGACGCGCGGCAGCAGCGCCGCCGAGCACCGGCGGCAGCGGTGACGATACTTCTACGCCATCGAAGACACCGGCAAACCTGTCACCGAGGTTCGCCTTGACGCGGGCAATCAGATCGGTCTTGCGCGCAACGGATTTTCCGCACACGACGAAAGCACGCTTTGCTTTGGCGCGATCCACCTCCCCGCGCAGTTCATCCAGGGCGCCCTTGCCGGCGTGGATGCTCAATGGGAACGAGCGGTGTCGAAAGGGGGTGGCAGCTTCCATGCAGGGTTCCTCGCACGGTTCGTAAGGTCAGTGTGCGTATGATATATGGGCCCGCTGCGAGGGGAAAGCGCGGTTCGTGCTTGCAATTTGTGGAGCGATGCGTTCTTCGGCGCACTATGGCAATGCGTGCACTATTGCGGGACGAACTGACGTTGCATCATGGTCACACAAGCGGTACATTTCCGGGGAAGTCTACGAGTGGGGTCCGTCCGCTCGAGAAATCTTCCGAGGGTGATCGGTCATGGAACACAGTGGTAATCGCGCTATGAGCCGGCTGCCGTTCGAGGGAATGCACGTCGTCGAATTCGGGCAGATCATCGCGGGGCCCACGGCGGGGTTGATTCTTGCCGACATGGGGGCCGACGTCGTCAAAGTGGAGCCGACAGACGCAGGCACGCCGAGCCGGCCTCACAATCAGCGCAACGGGTCCTTCTTCTACTTCAATCGCAACAAACGCGCTATCGCCGTGAACCTCGCCACGCCCGAGGGACGCGAAGCGGCTCTGCGGCTGATCGGTCGTGCGGACATTCTGATCGAGAATATGGCGCCGGGCACGATGGATCGTTTGGGTCTGGGCTATGCGAAAGTGAGCCAGGACAATCCTCGCCTGGTGTACTGCAGCATCAAGGGATACCTCACTGGCCCATACCAGTCGCGGCCCCTGATGGACGAGCCGGGCCAGATGGCGTCAGGTCTGGCGTACATGACCGGCCTTCCCGGCCAGCCGCTTCGTGCCGGGGCCTCGGTGGTGGATATCGGCGCGGCCACCTACGCAGTGATCGGGGTGCTGGCCGCCTTGCTGGAGCGGCAGACGACAGGCCAGGGTCAACATGTGACGGGTGGTCTATTCGAGACCGCGTTGTTCTATGTGGGACAGCACATGTCCAATGCGCAGCTCACGGGAGAAGCCCCTGTTCCCATGTCCGCGCGGGCCGGCCCCAAGGGAGGACGCACGGCAGTCTACGATCTCTTCAACTGCAAGGACGGGAAGCAGGTCTTCATCGGCATCGTGAGCGACAACCAATGGCGTCGCGTGTGCTCGGTCCTGGGTATGGAAGACTTGGCGGACGACCCCGGGCTTCAGCACAACGCGGGCCGTCTTTTGCAGCGGGAGACGCTCCTGACTCGAATCGCCCACGCCGTCGCGGGACGGGCGAGCCAGGAAGTGGTGGACCTGCTTGTGCGCGCAGACGTGACCGTCGCGCCCGTGCACACGCCGCTCAGTGTGCTGGAAGACCCGCACGTGGCCGCCGAGGGCCGCACCCTTCCTGCGCAGATTGGGAATGTGACCGGACGCCTGCCGCCTCTCCCATACGAAAGCAACGCGTACCGTTTCTCGGTGCGCCGCCACGCGCCCGCGGAGCCGGGTCAGCACACCAGCGAAGTGTTGCTGGAGCTGGGTTACACGGCCGAGGAGGTGGCGGCCTTGGCGCGCAAAGGCGTCGTTCGCGGTCCGGACCTTCCGGTCAAAGGAGTCAGCGGTCAAACTGACGTTTCAGAGTAGATACCTGGGTTCGAATCCCCGTCCGCTTCCGACTCTACAGTGAAGCCATTCACCGTGGGAGAAACAATGATTGATCTGACGCCCAACATTCCAGAAGTGGTAGCCGAAGTGCGCGAGCGATTCGAGCGCTATGAGCAGGCGATCATCGACAAGAACATCGAGGTGCTCGATAGTACGTACTGGAACAGTCCTTATACAATTCGACTGGCACCCACCGAGCATGGCTACGGCTTCGATCAAATTCACGCGCATCGAGCACGGCGGGCACCTGGGGATCGATCAAAGGAAGTTTGGCTACGGCTCGAAATCCTGACGCTGGGACGTGACATCGCCACCGTGAGCCTCGAGTACAAGGTGCTCGGT
>MEQT01000198.1 GCA_001770325.1 Betaproteobacteria bacterium RIFCSPLOWO2_02_64_14 | reverse complement strand
TCCCACGCGGTTATCAATGGCACGGTGACCGGGCCGGTGCACGCCTCCGAGTACATTGAACTGCAGCCCAAGGCAAATGTCACAGGTGACGTGCATTACAAGACGATCGAGATGCACCTGGGCGCCGTGGTGCAGGGCCGGCTCTCAAACCAGGGTGAAGGAAAATCCGACAAGGTGGTGCGGTTGAAGCCGGCCACGAGCGATTGACCCCCATGCCTGCGCACAGGATAATGCGGGCCTCAGGTTTTGCGGGAGCGTGACATGAATGCAGTAACCGAAAAGATACCCGATCCGCTGGTGTTCACGGATAACGCCGCCAACAAGGTGAAGCAGTTGATCGATGAGGAGGGCAATGCCGAACTCAAGCTGCGGGTCTTCGTGACCGGCGGCGGCTGTTCCGGTTTCCAGTACGGATTCACCTTCGACGAGACGACCAACGAGGACGACACCGCCATGCAGCGCGGCGGCGTCACGCTGCTGATCGATCCGATGAGTCTCCAGTACCTGATGGGCGCCGAAATCGACTACCAGGAAAACGTCGAAGGCGCGCAGTTCGTCATCAAGAATCCCAACGCCACTTCGACTTGCGGCTGCGGGTCGTCCTTTTCCACGTAGCAGATCCTCTTGTTGCAAAAAAAGGCGGCGCATGCCGCCTTTTTACTATCCGGGGCGGGGCGGCTAATCGAACCGCGCGAGATTGGTGCCGCGCACCAGTTCAAGGCGCATTGCCAGGGGCCGGGCGGTCGCGGCAAAGGCGGGCTGATTCTCCGCAGTGATCGGTGGCGCAGCAGGCATCGCCACGCGCAGCGGGTCGTGGTGTACGTCGTTGATGCGGAACTCGTAATGGAGGTGCGGTCCGGTCGCGAGACCGGTGGCGCCGACGTATCCGATTACGTCACCTTGGGCGATGCGCCTACCCTTGCGGATGCCGCTGGCGAAGCCCGAGAGATGCCCGTACCACGTGGTGAATTTCGACTGGTGACGCAGCACCACCAGGTTACCGTAGCCCCCTTGATGCCGCCCGGCAAATTCGACCACACCGTCCGCGGTTGCCCGGATGCGCGTGCCGGCGGGCGCGGCGTAATCTATCCCCTTGTGCGCCCGCCACTGCTTGAGTATGGGATGAAAGCGCGCCCGGGCAAAGCCGGAGGTGATGCGCGAAAACTCGATGGGCGAACGCAGGAACGCCTTGCGGATATTCCTGCCGTCCGCGGTGTAATAACCGCCTTCGCCCTCCGCATTCTGGAAGTAGATGGCACGATAGGTCTTGCCCTGGTTGATGAACTCGGCAGCGAGAACGCGCCCGGATTTCACCGGCTCGCCTTGATGGTAGAAAACCTCGTACACCACCGTGAACCGGTCGCCCTTGCGCAGGTCCCGGTGGAAATCGATGTCGGTGGAAAAGATGTCCGCGACCTGCATCGCAACGGCGTCCGCCAGGTTGACCGCGTCCGCGGCAGCGAACAGCGAGCTCCTGATCTCGCCGGTCTTCATCATGGTTCGAGTTTCAAGTGGCGCCGGGTGATTCGACACTGACAGCGTGTCTCCGCTCCGCTCCACGGCCAGGAGGTTGGTGCCGGCGAGATAGCGCAGCGCGAGCAACCGCCCTTCTGCGGTTACCTTGGCGCGCACGGTTCTCCCGGGAACCATCTGATAGAGCAATCGGGTGTCGGGATTACCCCGCAGCGCCTGGGCAGCCTCCGGATCATCGACCTCCAGCCGGGTAAGCAGGCTTGCGAAGGTATCGCCGCGCTGGATGCGTTCTTCCTGCCAGTAGCCTTCGTCGAGATGCCGGATGGATTCGACCGCGGGAAGGGTGATCTCTTCAATAACCTTTGCGACCGGCGGAAGCTCCGTTACGGTGTCTGGCGCGATCCCGAAGGCCGCGAATACGCCCATGAAGGGCAATGCAGCCAGAAGCATGAACGCGCGGAGCTTGGGATAGCCGGCGAGCCAACGCAGAAATTGCGCTAGAATCCTCCTGTTTCCTTGCTGCATGATTTCTTGGCTTTTTTGGAAGCAGCAAGCTTAGCAGAATCCCTCGTATTGGCAACCCCGGTTTTCACATCGTGACAAACGGGCTGTGATATATGTCGCCGGTCGACGAACAACTCTCAATCATCAGGCGCGGCGGCGACGAGTTGCTGCTGGAAAACGAGCTCCGGGACAAGCTCAAGGCAGGACGGCCCCTGCGCGTCAAGGCCGGGTTTGACCCGACCGCGCCCGATCTTCACATCGGGCATACGGTGCTCATCAACAAGTTGCGGCAGTTCCAGGACCTCGGACACCATGTCCTGTTCCTGATCGGAGATTTCACCGGGATGATCGGCGATCCCACCGGCAAGAACACGACCCGTCCGCCACTCACGCGTGAGGAGGTCGCCCGCAACGCACGGACGTACACCGAGCAGGTTTTCAAGATACTCGATCCGGCAAGAACCGAAATTGCATTCAATTCGGCCTGGATGGACCGCTTCTCCGCTGCCGACATGGTCAAGCTCGCCGCGACTCATACCGTGGCCCGCATGCTCGAGCGCGACGACTTCGGCAAGCGTTATCACGGCAACCAGCCGATCGCGATCCACGAGTTTCTCTACCCGCTGATCCAGGGCTACGATTCGGTCGCGCTCAAGGCCGACGTCGAGCTTGGCGGCACCGACCAGAAGTTCAACCTGCTGATGGGGCGCGAACTGCAGAAGCATTTCGGCCAGCCGCCGCAGGTGATACTCACCATGCCCTTGCTCGAGGGGCTGGACGGCGCCAACAAGATGTCCAAGTCGCTCGGCAACTATGTCGGCATCAACGAGCCGCCCGCCGAAATCTTCGGCAAGCTCATGTCAGTGTCCGACGACCTGATGTGGCGTTACATCGATCTGCTTTCGTTCGAGCCGCCCGCCATCCTGCGCGGCTGGAAGCGTGAGGTCGACGCCGGGCGTAATCCGCGCGACATCAAGGTTGGATTTGCCCAGGAGATCGTCGCGCGGTTCCATGGCGCGCCGGCGGCGCGGGCCGCGCTTGTCGACTTCGAGAAACGCTTCAAGCAAGGCGGTGTTCCTGACGACATCCCGGAAGTGAGTCTCGAATCCGATGGCGACGGCCTCACTATCGTGCAGATCCTCAAGCAGGCGCGCCTCACTCCGAGCACCTCCGAGGCGCTGCGCATGATCGAGCAGGGCGGCGTCAGGCTGAACGGCGAAAAGGTGAGCGACAAAGCACTGCGAGTCGCAAGAGGGACGACCGTGGTGACGCAGGTCGGCAAACGCAAGTTTGCGCGCGTCAACGTGGTTTGACCGCCGGACACCGCATCCCCGGAACGCTGCCTGTCAAACAGCGTATTGGCGCATGAAGCGCTGGTGGCCCAGATGAAATGGTCTGCCGCGACGACAGTGCCGCTCCCGGTGTGGAGCCCGCCCCGGCTCGACGCGGACCGCCTTGCATTGTGCGTGAAGGGCGATGCCGCGCGCCGTGAGGATGCGGTACACGAACCTGACCACCCCCGGGGCATGGCCGGGCACGATCGTCGCGGTATCGGTGAGAACGTGAATCCGTGCGGGTGCCGATGGGCGGCAGCGCGCGAGCCTGTAATGCAGCGCGAGAGCGAGTTCCACGCCACCTGCGCCGCCTCCAACGTGGCGGATGACCTCGACGTGACTGTGGCCGCCGCCAAGGAGAAGGAGTTGCTTCACGGGCTGTGGTAATGCGTCAAAGGTGCAAACAGCGTGCGGAAACCGGATAATCTGGCATTCCAGAACAGGACTGCAGGAGGACCCATCATGCGCCGAGTCACGCTGACACAGTATCTGATTGAACAGCAGCGTCACCACGGTAAGGTTTCGCCTGAATTGCGGCTGCTGCTCGAGATCATCGCGCGCGCCTGCAAGGCGATCAGCCATGCCGTGAGCAAGGGGCCGCTCACGGGGATCGGCGATGCGGTCGGCACGCAGAACGTGCAGGGCGAGGCGCAGAAGAAGCTCGACGTGATCGCGAACGAGGTGCTGGTCGAGGCGAACGAGTGGGGCGGGCACCTCGCCGCCATGGTGTCCGAGGAGATGGAAGCGCCGTACAAGATTCCCAATCGTTATCCCAAAGGCGGCTTTCTTCTCACGATGGACCCGCTCGACGGCTCATCTAACCTCGACGTCAACATCTCCGTGGGAACCATTTTTTCAGTGCTGCGCTGTCCCGAAGGCATGACGGAGCCGGACGAGAAGGCGTTTCTGCAGCCCGGCGTCAATCAGGTGGCGGCGGGATTTGCGGTGTATGGCGCCGCGACGATACTGGTGCTGACCGTGGGCAACGGCGTCGTCGGCTTCACTCTCGATCGCGAACTGGGATATTTCGTGATGACGCAGGAGCGCATCGTGATTCCCGAGGACACCCAGGAGTTCGCCATCAACGCGTCGAACGCGCGCAACTGGGATCCGCCGGTGAAACGCTATATCGACGAGTGTCTCGCCGGCAAGACCGGCGTGCGCGGCAAGGACTTCAACATGCGCTGGGTGGCCTCGATGGTGGCCGACGTCTATCGCATCCTCTCGCGCGGTGGCATCTTTATGTACCCGCAGGACTCCAAATACAAGGAAGGCCGGCTGCGGCTCATGTACGAAGCGAACCCGATGTCGTTCATCGTCGAGCAGGCGGGAGGGGCGGCGACCACCGGGCGCGCCCGCATACTCGATATCCAGCCCTCGGCGCTACACCAGCGCGTCGGCGTGATCCTGGGCTCGAGGAACGAGGTCGAGCGCGTGACCCGCTACCACACAGGGGTTTCTCGCACTTAAGTGCGAGAAACCCCTATTGCAAAACCGCCTCACAAGAAACGCGACGAGGAAAGCAGATGAATGACGCGGAGATTGATCCCAACCACGTTCTCCGGACCCGGCTGGGACGTCTTTGCCTGACCCTAAATTTGATCAGGCAGCGGTTTTGCATAAGGAGTGTGCTGGACGCGAGGCCGACACACTCCTAACGCCAGAGTTCCTTCAGCCGAGCCTCACGGCCGCAGCCGGTCTTGTAGAACTTGTAGCGCACCGGGTTCTTCTGGTAATAGTCCTGATGGTAGCCTT
>MEQT01000197.1 GCA_001770325.1 Betaproteobacteria bacterium RIFCSPLOWO2_02_64_14 | reverse complement strand
GCGCGAGTAACGCGGGATGTCGACCTGCCGCGTGAAGGCGTCCACCATCCTGTGAATGTCCTGCGCGCGAAGGCGGTTCTTGTTGCCGTCCTTGATGAAACCCTTCGAGGCATCCACCATGAAGATGCCCTTGCGGGCGTGCGCCGCCTCCTTGTCCAGCACGAGGATGCAGGCCGGGATGCCGGTGCCGTAGAAGAGATTCGCCGGCAGACCGATGATGCCCTTGATGTAACCGCGCCGGACGATCTCGCGGCGGATATCGGCCTCGGCCCCGCCCCTGAAGAGCACGCCATGCGGGAGAATGACCGCGCCTTTGCCGGTGCTCTTGAGCGTGGCGAGGATGTGCAGGAGGAAGGCGTAGTCGCCGTTTTTCGCGGGCGGGATGCCGAAGGCGAAACGGTTGAACTCGTCTTCGGCGGGGTTGAAGCCGTTGCTCCAGGCCTTGGTGGAAAAGGGAAAGTTGGCGACGACAAAGTCGAAGGTCTTGAGACTGCCATCTGCCTGCTTGAAGTGCGGGCTGGAAAGGACGTTGTCCCTCCAGATTTCCGCCGTGGGGCAGTCGTGCAGGAACATGTTCATCGTGGCCAGCGCCGCCGTGGCGTTATCCATCTCCTGCCCATAGAGAGTCAGGTCGAGCCCGGTCATGCTCCTGGCTTCGTCATGGGCTTTGAGCAGAAGCGACGCCGAGCCGCAGGTGGGGTCGTGGACGGATTGGCTGGCGCTCCTGGCGCTGCCGATGCTGATGACCTTGGCCATGACGCGCGAGACTTCCGCCGGGGTGTAGAACTGGCCTTTGCTCTTGCCTGATTCGGTCGCGAAGTGCCGCATCAGGTACTCGTACGCGTCGCCCAGCAGGTCGTCGCCCTCGGCGCGATTGCCGCGGAAATCGAGCGCGGGATTGTCGAAGATCGAGACCAGGTTGGAGAGCCGGTCCACCATCTCCTTGCCCCGGCCGAGTTTGTCGGCGTCGTTGAAGTCCGCGACGTCGATCACGCCTTTGAGATCATTGGCCTCGGCGAGCCTGCCGATGATCTTGTTGATCCTGTCGCCGATCTCCTTGTCGCCCTTCAGCGCGACCATGTCGGCAAAACCGCCGCCCTTCGGGACATCGAGCAGCGCGTCCTTCTGGCCCGCGTATTTGTCCGAGACGTATTTGACGAAAAGCAGGACCAGGACATAGTCCTTGTACTGCGAGGCGTCCATGCCGCCCCGCAGTTCGTCACAGCTTTTCCAGAGCGAGCTATAGAGGTCGGATTTTTTTATTGGCATAAGGTGATTGTGTCACGCGACTGGCGCATAAAGAAGAGCACCATCGTTTCAGTAGTGCCTAGCTGTCACGCCATACACCGAATAGCGAAACTGTCACGCGTTGCCCATCGGTAAATCCATGATCACGAAGGCGCTGATCCGACACGAACTCGAGTTGCTCACCCACGCGCGACCCGAATCTGCGTAGCACCCAACAGTTTACGCTCTGCACTTCATGCGACTGCAGTCGGGCCCGCCAGACTTGCGCGTCTCCACCTCTCGGTGCATCCGAGCTCGGCAGCAACTTATTGTCGCCGAATTCATCGCGAAGAATTTCGAATTCTGGACCAAAACGACCAGTGTCGAGGGCAACTATCCGCGATGGTAGGCCATGTTTATCCAGACCGGAAGGGTATCCATCGATCCGAACATTTAGCGATCCCGGATAGAGCTTCTCGGGCCAATCGTTCGGCGCCCGCTGCAGCGCACTGCGGCCCGGAACGAACAGCGTCGCGTGACTTTGTACGCCGGTTCGAACGACCCCGTGGAAGACCAGTTCGTCAAGGCTTCCGTCGCGAATGGTCATCACTTATTCCTTCGGTATCCACGTTGACGGTTGGTCATCGCGCCTTCTGCGCCTTGCGGATCAATTTAAGCAACACCGAGCGATGGCAGCGTGTTTCGTCCGCGCAGTAGCAGCCGACGCTGATCGGCGTGCGAAGGCTCGCCTGGGCAACCAGCCGAATCACCTGCCAGGAATCGGTACTGGCTTCCATCTCGCGTGCGTAACGCGCGAAGAATGTCTTTATCGATCGGGCGTTCCATTCCCTGCCTTTCGCCCAGCGGAGAAGCGCGCGACTCGGGGCCAACACGGGCAGCCAGACGTCGAACAGGTGGAGGCGCGCGTAGTCCTGCTTCTTCACACCTCGCGGAAGAAAGCGCACCGCGCCGATGCGAAGTCCGTCGCCGCGTTTGCGGGAAGATCCGATTTGATAGGTGCGGATGCTCATTCGAGGTGGTGCGCGATGCACACCCTACGTGGCGTGGTGCGCGGTGCACACCCTACTCGGCCTGGTGCGCAATGCGCACCCTACATGAATCTCACCCTACGTCACATGGCAAACACAGCCGCGTGCGTTTCACGACTCCGCCCTCAAGAACACCGGCAGATCGGTGGTCGGCGGGCGCGCCGGCACCTGGTAGAACAGGTCCGCGACGAAGCCGCGATGATACGACGTGTGGTTCACCACGTGCAGCAGGATCTCGCCGCGCGTCATCAAGCTGCGGTTGCCCCCGATCAACGTAATGGTCAGCTTCTCATCGAGCGCGGCATCGGTCTGCGCTTCACTCCACGCGATATACCAGCCGTCGATCGTCTGCTGCGCCTGCCACAGCTCGGCGAGCGGCGGATGATCAGGCGTATTGCGCGCGGTGCGGCCGTGCTCGCGGCCTTCGAGGTGCGCCTGCCAGATGAGGTCGATCACGTAGTTGTGATTGAGCGTGTGCACCATGTTCCTGAACAGCGACGTGCGCTCCTTCGTCGCCTCGCCTTCCGGCAGCGCGGCGACGGCGTCGAACACGAGCTTGTTTGCCCACGCGTTGTAGCGCGTGAGCATGCGGGCGGTGGCGTTGGTAAGCATAGGTTCTCCCGATTGACCGATTACAAAACTACCGTCATCGCGAGAAAGCTGCGCTGACGACGCGATCTCGCGGCAGGCCGCAGAGACGTTGCCTGCAACGGGATTGCCGCGCTTCGCTCGCAATGACAATGAGGTGCATGATCGCGGCAGACTACCGTTCCACGGTCGCGCTCTCGATCTTGTAGTACTCCTCGAGGCCGATGAGGTCCTCCACTTCCTTGCGCCACACGATCATCTGCTCCGGATCCTGGCCGCTCACCCCCTTGGTGAGAAGATTGGTCACGACGCTCTTGATCGTCTGGGTCACCGGGCACAGCAGCGCAGTCGGATAGGTGGAGAGCTTGTATCCCAGGTCCTGGAATTCCTGCACCGAGAACAGCGGACGCCGCAGCCGGTTGCCCTCGCTGTTGGTGTAGGCGAGTGGCCCCTTCACCTCGCGCGGCGCTTGGCGGGCCTCCTCCAGGGTGCCTGGGAAGATCATCACCATGTCCGCGCCGGCTTCGAAATAGAGATTGGCGCGCTCGATGCCCTCGGCGTAGCCATCGGTGCGCATGGCGTCGGTGCGTCCCATGATGACGAAGTTCGGATCGGTGCGCGCCGCCACCGCCGCCTTGATCTTCTGGACCATTTCTGCCCGAGGGATGACGTGTTCGACGCCCTTGTGGTAGTGGGCGCGCTTGGGATAGATCTGGTCTTCGATGTGCAGGCCCGCCGCGCCCGCCTTCTCGATCTCATGCACGGTGCGCATCACGTGCAGCGGCTCGCCGTAGCCCGCGCCGGCATCCACGATGAGGGGAATCTTGACGGCGGAGGTAATGTAGCGCGTAGCGGTGGCGAGTTCCGTGAGCGTCAGCAGCGGCTCGCTGGTGACGTAGTGCGCGCCCAACTGGTAGCCGCCGAGATGCACGCATTCGATGCCGAGCGACTCGGCGACGCGCGCCGTGTACGGATCCCAGATGCCGAGCGCCGGAATGAAGCGCGGCCGCGCCATGAGTTCGCGGAATTTCACAAGTGCCGGAGAGTTGGCCACTATCTGTTCCTTTCAATGCTGAAGTTTCTAGCATTGCAGCGGCGCCACGCGCGTGTCAAGTCGATATTGTGGACTCGTGAACCACCACCATGGCGCGTCCGGCGTACATTGCATCATAATCTCTCTCGAGCCACGCCACGATCGTCCGGTAAGGCCATAACGAACGTCGACGGCTGTCGCAGGGCTTCGGTCTCGCACCTCATCTTCCATCCCCAGGAGGCGAATTTGAACGCACCCACAGGCAAGGCGCCGCAGCACTTCACGTATTACCCCGGAAATTACCGCTGGTCGGCGGAGATGCTCGCGATACTGAGCACGGCGCCATATGGCGGCTCCGACATCTCCGAAGTCGATCGCATCGGCCGCAGCCTGCGCGATCAAGTCGGCGACGACGGCGCGTGGTTCGAGGCCTGGCGCGGCGGCGGCGACCTGCTGCGCTCGCGCGCGCGAGACGCGGAAGCGCAAGGCCACAAGGTGACCGCGGCGGCGAACTACCTGCGCTCGAATTTCTACTACCAGTGCGCCGATCACTTCCGCCAGCCCAAGGACGAGCAGGCGCTGGCGGTGTACCGCGATTCGCTCGACTGTTTCCGCAAGTTTTCCGCGCTCACCACGCGCCCGCGCATCGAGGTGGTCGAACTTCCCTGGAAGGAGGGGTCATTTCCGGCCTACTTCGTGCACGCCGAGAACGCCGGTTCCGCGCGCGCACCCTGCATCGTGCGCTTCGGCGGCTTCGACACGCAGAAAGAGATGCAGTACCTGCGCGGCACGCCGGACTTCACGCGCCGCGGTTTCTCGGTGTTGCTGGTGGACGGCCCAGGCCAGGGCGAAGCGATTCGTTTTCGCGGCGTGTACCTGCGCGAGGACTTCGAGGTCGCGGGCAGCGCCGCGCTCGACTACCTCGCCACGCGCAATGATGTCGATATCAATCGCGTCGCCATCGTGGCGATGAGCCTCGGCGGCTACTACGCGCCCCGCTGCGCCGCGATGGACCCGCGTTACAAGGCATGCGTCGCGTGGGGCGCGATCTGGGACTATCACGCGACCTGGAAACGCCGGCTCGCGCGGTTGAAGGAGGCGGCGCTGCCGGTGCCCGCGGATCATCTGCTGTGGGCGTGCGGCGTGAAGACTTTCGACGAGGCCCTCAAACGCATCGAGAACTTCCGTCTCGACGGCGTCGCCCAGAAGGTCAAATGCCCGTTCCTGCTCACGCACGGCGGCGAGGACGCGCAGGTGTCGACGGAGGAAGCGCAGAAGCTTTTCGATGCCATCGGCTCGAAGGACAAGACGTTTCGCATCTTCACGGCGGAGGAAGGCGGCGCCCAGCACTGCCAGCGCGATTACCTCACGCGCGCGGTCGATGTCGTCGGCGACTGGCTCGAAGACAAGCTGAAATAACCCTAAAAGCCAGTGAGACGCCGATGCACGCCGATAAACGCGGATAAGAGTGAGATCAAGAGCATCAACGCAAAGGACGCGAAGGAAAAACGAAGGACGCAAGAAAAGCGATAATTGAAAGACAGAGCGGTGGCCGGCGCCAGTACGTGCTGCTCATTCATCCTTCACCTTTTTCCTTCTGCCTTCATCCTTCTCTTATACCGGTGTCTATCGGCGTTCATCGGCGTTCATCGGCGGTTAATTGCCGTTCCGCGTTTGGCCCGGGCTTGCCTGCCCCTGCCAGACGTCGGCGCGGGAGGGTGAGCGTCGCCTCGAGGCCGCCGTCAGCGAGATTGCACAGCACGATGTCGCCGCCGTGCGCGCGGGCGATGTTGCGCGCGATGCTGAGCCCCAGTCCCGTGCCCCCTGCTCGAGTTCGGCCGGCGGAATGCCCGGCCCCTGGTCGCGCACGCGGATGCGCAACTCATGCGCCGCGTCCTCGACCAGGAGCGTCGCGGCTTTCCCGTATTTCACCGCGTTGTCGATGAGGTTGCCGACGCAGCGCTTGAGCGCCTGCGGGTTGCCGTGGAACGGCGTGAGCGCCACGCCCTCGATACGCACCTCGCCGCCCACCTCGCGCGCATCCTGCTGCAGGCTCTCGAGCAGTGCGCCCACGTCGATCGGCTGAGCGGTCGCGCCGTTGTCCAGACCGCGCATGAAGTCGAGCGTGGTCATCACCAGCGCCTCCATGTCCTGCAGGTCTTTCGCGAATTTCGAGCGCAGTCCGGTATCGTCGAGCAGTTCCACACGCAACCGCAGCCGCGTAATCGGCGTCTTCAGGTCATGCGACATTGCGGCGAAGAGCCGCGTGCGCTCCCGGATAAAGCCGGCGATCCGCTCCTGCATCGTGTTGAACGCGTGCGCGGCACGGCTCACTTCCAGCGGTCCGCTTTCATCGAGCCGCGGGCGATTGATGTCCCGGCCCAGATCTTCCGCGGCCTGCGCGAGCGTCTTCAGTGGCCGCGTCACCCAGCGCACCGCGACGAGCGTGAGCACGACCACGCCTGCGAGGAGCACCCCAAGGCTTGCCAGCATGCGCCACGGCAAACCCACCGTCTCGGCGGGCTGGCGCGAGTCGAACGTGACGGGCATACCGTCGATGAGCCGTGTCTGCACCACGAACGCCATGCCCGGACCCCCGCCCGGCCCGTGCACTCCCGGCCCGCCTCCGAAGCCTGGGCCTCCCATCGCGCCGGGACCGCCCATCATCTTTCCGTATCCCGGCCCCTTCATCCCCGGCGCCATCGGCCCCCATGCCGGCGCATCGAGCACCTGTACGCTGAGCGGCCGGTCGTCGCCGAGGAGCCGGCGCAGACTGGAGGCGAACTGCGCCGCGATCTCGGCTTTGTCGTCGTCGGCCGGCGCGGCGGCGAGCGCCGGCGCGGCGAGCGAGATCCTGAGCGGTGGCGAATTGAGGACGCCCACGATCCGGGCGCGATCCGCGGGCGCGGAGGTATCGAGCAGTTTCACGATGTCGGCGATGCGCTGCCCCGAGCGGATGCCCATCGCGCGCTGAGCGAACTCGCCGCGCTCGCGCCAGTGGACGGCAAGGCTCAGCACCTGCGCGAGGCACAGTCCGACGAGCAGGACCAGCACCATGCGCGCGAAGAGCGACTGTGGCAGCAGTCGCATCACGGATCCACCTCGACCGCGGCGGCCAGCACGTAACCCTCGCCGCGCACGGTCCTGATGATGCCGGCCTCGCGCGCGCCATCGCCGAGCCGGTGGCGGAGCCGGCTCACCTGCACGTCGATGCTGCGGTCAAACGGCGAGGCATCACGCGAGAGCATGAGATCGATGAGTTGGTCGCGGTTGAGCACCCGGTTGGGGTGGGTTAGAAAAGCGCGCAGCAGCTTGTACTCCGTGCCGCTCAATGCCACCACCACGCCGGCGGGCGAACGCAGGTTGCGCGTGGCGACATCCAGCGTCCAGCCCGCGAAGCGGATCGTGCGCGCATCGTCGGGATTGAGATTCTGCGGCAGCGCCCGCGCGCGACGCAGTATGCTCTTCACGCGAGCGAGCAGCTCGCGCGGATTGAAGGGCTTCGCGAGATAGTCGTCCGCGCCCATCTCGAGTCCGACGATGCGATCGGTCTCCTCGCCGCGCGCCGTCAGCATGATGATGGGCAGCGCGGAGCGCGCGCGCAGGTTGCGGCACAGCGTCAGCCCGTCCTCCCCCGGCAGCATCAGGTCGAGCACGACGATATCGGGCTGCGCCTGCTCCAGCGCCGCCCACATGCCCTTGCCGTCGGCCGCCACCGTCACCCGGTAACCGTTCTTCTGCAGATACTCGCGCAGCAGGCTGCGGATTTCGGCGTCGTCGTCAACGACCAGTATGTGGTCCTGCGGTGTCATGACACATCTATACCCTGACGGCGGGGCGGGTGTCGCGGAAAAATTGTATCGCAGTGTAACAACTCCGCCTGGCGACAGGCGGCGATACAAAAAAGGCTGTCCGTGACATTCTGGCGTTACATCGCAGTGCTGAAATGGGAACTGCCACGAGTTTGTCGGATTTACCCCCGACAAACTCCTATTGGCTCAATCAACCGAATGGAGATCATCATGACACGCATTCGCAAAACACTGATCGGTCTGGCAACCGTTGCCGCACTCGCGGCCGGAGGCATCGTTTATGCCGCTCCGCCGGGAGCTGGATTTGGGCCCGGAGCATGCCCTCAAGGCGGGCCCGGGCAAGGTTACGGCCCCGGTCCGGGCTACGGCCGCGGCGCAATGGGTCCCGGCCCCGGCTACGGCCGCGGCGCAATGGGTCCGGGCATGAGGGGTGAAGGTCCGGGACGCGGGGCGGGCTTCTCGCCCGCTGCAATGGTGGATGGCAGACTCGCCGCGCTCAAGACCGAACTCGGCATCACTTCCGGCCAGGATTCCGCATGGCAGGCATTCGCTGCCAAGGCCAAGGGGCAGGTCGAAACGATGCAGAACCAACGCGCGGCAATTACGGCCACGAGTCAGACCGCCCCCGAGCGGCTGGCACAACGCGCCGCGTTCGCAAAGCAGCGCGCCACCAACCTCGACACGATGAGCGCAGCGGTGAAAGACTTGTATGAGACGCTCACGCCCGAGCAGAAAGCGGTCGCCGACCAGCGGCTCGCCTTCGGCGGGATGGGCGGACCCGGCGGGCCGGGGCGCATGGGCGGGCGCGGCGGCTGGCGTTAATCCACACCACCCCGCCTGCTTTGCAGGCACCCCTCCTCAATCGAGGAGGGGAATCTATTTCTCGCGACCGCTTTTCACGATCAGTCGCCTGTTTCTCCCCGCCGCCTTTCGGGGAGTGGAGTTTGATTCTTTCCCCTCCTTCTCAAGGAGGGGT
>MEQT01000196.1:4785-4956 GCA_001770325.1 Betaproteobacteria bacterium RIFCSPLOWO2_02_64_14 | reverse complement strand
GCGGGTTTCTTGGCGCTCGCCCGCAGGCTGTAGAGCAGGATGTCGTCCATCGGGAACGCCGCCGCGCGGCCGGTCTCCACGGCGAGGAACGATTCGGCGTGGTCCTTCGACGGGATGAAGTTGATCCCCAGTTTCTTCTCGTCGTTATAGGCCTTCATCGCCCGCTCGTTG
>MEQT01000196.1:0-4678 GCA_001770325.1 Betaproteobacteria bacterium RIFCSPLOWO2_02_64_14 | reverse complement strand
CGCGAAGGCGACCTGCTTCTGGCGCTCGACGCTGTTGGTGGTGGAGCCGCACTCCATGTCGATGTTGCCGCCGGTGAGAATCGGGATGCGGGTCTGGGAGGTGACCGGCACGTACTCGATCTTGAGCTTCGGCATCTTGAGTTCGGCCTTGATCGCATCGACGATCTTCAGGCAGATATCGACGCCGTAGCCGATCGGCCGCTGCTTGTCGTCGAGATAGGAGAACGGGATCGAGGCGTCGCGGTGGCCGATTTTCACGACGCCGGTGTCCTTGATCTTCTTGAGCGTTCCGGTGAGTTCCTGCCCGGCGGCCGGGGCGGCGATCATGACTGCCGCGAGCATTGAGCACAACAGAGTTCCATGGCGGATCATCGCAATCTCCTTAAGGCGTTATCGGGTCGGAAAGGCGCGCGGAATGCATCATATAAGTTATTGAACTTCCAGTTTGAATCTAGCCTAACACGGTTGTGTTGTCCAGTTTGTGCCGATCCGGCGCGCGCTGCGGCCGGGAACCGGCTTGTGCGCCTGCCGCGGGCCTTTCATCGGCGCGCGAAGGCGCGTGATGTCACTTCGCTTGCGCGTCGTCATTTGCCCCGTTCGCGCGGCCGACTCGTCGCGCCGCGGCCGATGCCATCTGCGCATCGCTGTGCGCGCCGTGCGTGATCTCGATCGACCAGTTGAATGGAACACCGAGCTGACCGGCTGCGCTCCGTGCGCCATCGAAAAAACGCTTCCCGCGCTCGAACCTGTGGGCGCCCTGAGCCATCGCTTCCGGCGCGCGCGGCAGCGATGGATGGTCGGGGTCGATGTCCTCGCTTCCCAGCAGGACGATGAGGCGCCGGCTCAACGCAGCACGCAGACGCTCGTTGGCCGATTCCAGGCCGCCGAGTCCGTAGGGATAGCGTATGCCCGGGTCCGGCATGGCGTAAGAACCCGCATTCGCGGCGACAGCGACTCGAAACCGCGCCGCCGGCATGACCAGTGCCATGCGGTGCACGAATTGGCCGCCGGCAGAATGCCCATAAATGTCATAGTGCGTGGCGGTGAACACATTGGCGAGCCTCACTGCGTCGAAGATGTTCTCAAGCGCGGTGAAACTCCATTCTGCGTCGGGCATCATCGTGCCGTCCGCGCGCATCACATTACCGAACTGGTATTGCCGAATCCTGCCGAACCCGGCTCGCGAGAACTCGGGCACGAGCAGGATGAACTGTCCCCTTTCGGCGTGCGGGGTCCAGTGCCGGCGGTAGGTCTCACCATTGCGTCCGCGACCGTGCATGACATACACCACGGGTGCATCGGCGCCGGCGGTGTGCGGCCGGTGGTACCAGACGGTGATCTTCCGCGCGCGTCCATCCGTGTGATGTTCGTGCAGGAAGCTGCCCGAGCCCTCGGCGAGGCGGTAGGTGGGATCGGACGCCTGAGCCAGGCTCGCAACGAGCGCAAGTACTGCTCCAGCCGCAAGGGTGCGTCCCGCGTTCATCACGGCAGGGTGGAGTCGTCGTACGCGCGCTGGCGTGCCCGCGTCATGCTGATGGGTTCGATGACCCCGGCGCCCCGTGCACGACAAGCGTGAAGCGGGCGGAGGGCGCGCGACGTTTGGCGTGGGGGTGGCTTACGGGCACGGAGCGGGCGTGGGAGATAGGCCAAGTCTACCGCGTAAGCCTGACGTAAGGCGGACGGTGTACCATCCGCGCGCGGAATTCGTGGCGGCATGCTCCCGCGCCGGCGGACCAACCGACCGGTGGCGCCGCGTATTCCGATCAATCCAACTGAAGGAGTACGACGATGCCTGATGTAAAAGACACCGCGCAAGGGAGCGCGGCGACGGTCGCGCCAAGCATGAAGTTCAAGAACATGAGCATTTTGCAGAAGCTCACCTATATCGGCAAAGCCACACTTTGCATATTGACGTTCGGTTTTGCCTTTCCGAATATCTTCATGGATTAGTATCAGGCTGGAACCCGGGTGCGCAATGACGTGCGCGCCTGGATTGCCCCGGCATTCTGCTCCGCGCCGCACGCGCCGGAGGATGCGGGCGCCGTCCGGTGCCCAAGTGTTCCTGCGTCCTTCGCGCGCCGGTTACGGCCTCATTTGACGATGAATGCCTCGATGATGCGCGCGAGCCGCTCCGGCTGATCGTGGTGCATCATGTGCCCGCAATCGTCGATCCAGGCTTCGTGAAAGTCGCGGAACGCACACCGGCGCTCGTCCAGTTGTTGCGGTGTGTCCCTGAGATAACCGCCACGCTTCGAATCGCGGGCGAAGACCCAGAGCACCGATGCCGTGATCTCGCGCCAGCATGCGAGCATTTCCTCGATGCGGAACAGATACGGGTTCGCTATCTTGTGCCGCGGGTCGCTGCATAGAACGATCTCGCCGCTTTCGCTCTCCCGCGCCCAGTGCCGGGCAAGAAAGGCCGCCTGCTCGCCGGTGAGCCGTGGATTCAGACCCTTGAGCCGTTCGGCAACCTCGTCGTAGGAACGGTACGGTTTGAAGCGGGGCGGTTCGCGCAGGTCGTCGAGCCACTGCCTGATGCGGGCCGGTGCCTGCCCGGGCGAAGTGCGCCCGAGACCGAATCCCTCCAGCGACACGAGCCGGCGCACGCGATGCGGCCGCGCTCCGGCGTAGGCGCAGGCGACCATGCCGCCCATGCTGTGGCCGACGATGTCCGCGGGCGCATCGGGTTGGATGAGGTGCAGCAGATGGTCCAGGTCGGCATAGTAGTCCGGATACCAGTAGCCGTCCCGCTGCCACTGGCTCAACCCGAATCCCCGCCAGTCGGGCGCAATCACGTACCAGTCGCGCTCGAGGCAATCCACCAGGAACTGGAACGATGCCGAAACATCCATCCAGCCGTGGAGAAGAACGAGTTTTGGATGGCGCGGCTCGCCCCACGTGCGCACGTGGTGGCGCAGCCCGCGGACCTCGTAATAGTGCGATGCGCTCGGTTTCGTCATGAGTGATGCGGAGTCGAAAAAACGCGCATTATGCAGCAAATGTCGATTTTTCCGCTGCGCGCCGTAAAATACGCGGATGGACCCGGCGTTCGTCCACTTGAGGCTGCACAGCGAGTACTCGATCGTGGACGGGATCGTCCGCCTCGACGAGGCGGTGGCCGCGGCGGCGCAGGACGGCATGCCGGCGCTGGCGCTGACCGACCTCGCCAACGTTTTTGGCCTCGTCAAGTTCTACAAGGAGGCGCGCGGCAAGGGGCTGAAGCCCCTGTCCGGCTGCGACGTCTGGATCGCCAACGATGGTGATCGCGACAAGCCCCACCGTCTGCTGCTTCTGTGCCAGTCGCGCGAAGGCTATCTGCGCCTGTGCGATCTCCTGAGCCGGGCCTATCGCTGCAACCAGTATCGGGGACGCGCCGAAATTGCGCGCGGTTGGTTCTCCGAAGTCGGCACCGAAGGGCTCATCGCGCTTTCGGGTGCGCACCTCGGCGACGTGGGGCAGGCGCTCGTCGCCGGCAACGGGACGCAGGCGCGTTCCTTTGCCCGCGGCTGGCACGCACTGTTCCCGCAGCGTTACTACCTCGAGTTGCAGCGGCTGACCGATGGCGCGTCCGGCGCCGCGTCCGTCGCAATCGAGAATTGCGTGCAGCAGACAGTGCGGCTTGCGGCCGAGTTGAAGCTGCCGGTGGTGGCGACGCACCCGGTGCAGTTTCTTGCGCCCGACGACTTCCGCGCGCACGAGGCGCGGGTGTGCATCGCCGAAGGTTACATCCTTGCCGACCAGCGGCGCCCGAAGCGTTTCGGCACCGATCAGTACTTCAAGACCCAGGCGGAAATGGCCGCGCTGTTTCACGACATTCCCGCAGCGCTCGCCAATAGCGTCCAGATCGCGATACGCTGCAATCTCACGCTCGAACTTGGCAAGACCTGGCTGCCGATGTTTCCGACACCCGACAACGTCGGGCTGGAGGATTACCTCACACAGCGTGCGGTCACCGGGCTCTGCGGGCGGTTGAAGCAGCTCTATGCCGACGAGACGGTGCGTGCGGCCAATCAGGCACGTTACGAGGAGCGGCTCAAGTTCGAGATTGCGACCATCGTGCAGATGGGGTTCGCGGGCTACTTCCTGATCGTCGCCGACTTCATCAACTGGGCGAAAGGGAACGGCGTGCCGGTGGGCCCGGGACGCGGCTCGGGCGCCGGTTCGCTCGTCGCCTATTCGCTGGGCATCACCGATCTCGATCCGCTGCGCTACGACCTGCTGTTCGAGCGCTTCCTCAACCCGGAACGCATCTCCATGCCGGACTTCGACATCGATTTCTGTCAGGACGGGCGCGATCGGGTGATCGATTACGTAAAGAGCAGGTACGGCGCCGACAGCGTCTCGCAGATCGCCACCTTCGGCACCATGGCGGCGAAGGCGGTGGTGCGGGACGTAGGCCGCGTGCTCGACCTCCCGTACAGCTTCTGCGACCAGTTCGCGAAGCTGATCCCGTTCCAGCCCGGCCGCACGGTGACGTTGCGGCGCCGCACGGATGCGGACGACAAGCAGACGATTTATGCCCGCGAGATCGAGCCGCTCATCGGGGAACGCGAAAAAAAGGAGGAGGAAGTCGCCGAGTTGCTCGCGCTCGCCGAAAAACTCGAAGGCCTCACGCGCAACGTCGGCATGCACGCGGGCGGCGTCCTGATCGCGCCGGGCAAGCTCACCGATTTCTGCC
>MEQT01000195.1 GCA_001770325.1 Betaproteobacteria bacterium RIFCSPLOWO2_02_64_14 | reverse complement strand
CCGGCGTCCATCAGGGCCAGCACAATGGCGTGCATTTTCGCGTCGAAGGCAGCGATCTCGGCGCGCCGGAACTCGCCCTGTTGGTGCGCCAGTGCCGCCAGCGTCCGGGTGAGCAGCCGCGATTGCGCAAAGGCCGGGTTCTGCTCGATGATCTTCACTGCTTCGGCCAGCGGATCCGCGCTCACGCTTTGCGGACGAAAGTGTGTGACGCGCCGCAGTTCGTCCTGGAAGCCGGCGGCTGACAGCATTTCGATCGCTGTTGCCGCCGAACCGGATGCCTGGCTTTCCTTGTTCACGCCGGCTTACACGCCGTAGCGCTCGTAGATCATATCGGTGAGAGTCACGCATCCCACGGCGCTCGCCACGGCTGCAAGAAACGCGAGCAGGCTGAAGGCGCTCGGATCCGCCGGTGCCGTGCCGAACATCGGCGCGAGCACGTTCCCGCCGAAGAATCCCCCTGTAATGCCGATGACGACGGAGATAAAAAGGCCGCGCTCCGAATTGACGTGCATGCCCGCATAGCCGACCCAGCCGATCGCGGCGCCGGCCAGGACCCAGATGACAATGTTCATGTGTTACGCCTCAGAGTGATTTTCGACGACGCGGATGGTGTTTCCGCAATTTGCCCGCACATCTTGCGCTGGAGCACCGTTTCCGTCTGTACGCTATCGAACAGACGGTCCGGGCGGGTCGATGTGCTCAGGGCAGCATGCGGGCGTAGGTCGCCTGCATGGCCCGATAGCATCCGCAAGACAGCGCTTCCAGGCCACCGCGATCAACGATCGTGATGCAGCCGCGTTTGTAGCTGATGAGTTTCTTTCGCTGCAGCGCCCCCGCAGCCTTGGTGACGCCGACCCGGCGTACCCCGAGCATCTCGGCAAGAAATTCGTGTGTGAGGTGAAACTCGTCCGCATGCGCGCGGTCGTGGGTCATGAGCAGCCAGCGCGCGAGGCGCGCATCCAGCGTGTGGAAGCGCGTACATGCGACGGTCTGCGCGAATTGCGCCATCAGCGCATAAAGGTAACGGTTGAGCCCGCGTTGCAGAGTGGGGCTGCGGCCGAGCTCGCGGCCGAACGAAGCGGCGTCCATGCGCAACGCTGTGCCTGAACCCCGTACCAAAGCGCGCAACGGCGAAATGTCGATACCCAGTACCAAGGGAATCCCAAGCATGCCTTCGTTGCCGATCAACCCCACTTCCAGACGTCCGCGGTCGTCGGCCGGGGCCGCCAGGGACACAAAGGCCTCGCTGGGGAAGTAGACATGCCGGATGCGGTCCCCGGGTTCACTGAGCACATCGGCGAAGGTCAGTTCGACACGCTCGCAGGCCGCGAGCACACGCTTATTGTCTTGCCGCGGCAAGGCGGACAGCAGGCGGTTTGCGGCAGAAGGCTGCAAGCGATCAGAGCCCGGCCGCGGTGGCCTGTTTCTTCCTGTCGCGCGCGGCCTGCTTCGCCTTCTTTTCTTCCTCGATGCGTAGCGCCTCGATTCGGTCTACGGCCTCCTGGTGCACGCGCTGGACCTCACGGTGGAAATCGGGCCACAGAGCCTTGAACGTTTCAAGCTCGGCTGCCGCGTCAACCGCGTCTGCAGGTGTCAGCCCCTTCAGGTAAACCGGGGCGAACGTGTAGTGAGGACGGCTCCACTTCTCCCGCTTCTCGATGAAAGTCGTCGCATCCCTGCAGCGAAGAAACAGGAGATCCTCCTTGATTCCCGGCATGTTTCGCGGAATGCTTCGGTCCAGTACCACCCACCCGTGTTCCTTGCTATAACCCCACCACTGCATGTCAGTTCCTTTCGTTGCGTAACGCGTTCAAAATCCTCTCAAATTATCCTCCTCCGTGACACGCTGTCTGTGCGCCAGCGCACATAACCCCGTCGAGGCGAGCGAGAGACGTATTCGGGTTACCTTGAGTCGGCGCCGCCAAGAAGGCGGGCGTATTCCCTCTTCACCACGGCGTAGCATTCGCAGACATGCGCTTCCAGCTGCGGGCGGTCAAGGACAGTGATCTGCCCGCGGCTGTAATGAATCAATCCCGCCTTCTGCAGCTTCCCCGCGGCCTCCGTGACGCCTTCGCGGCGCACGCCCAGCATGTTCGCGATCAACTCCTGCGTCATGGCGAGTTCATTAGACCGCACACGATCCAGGCTCAGCAACAGCCAGCGGCAAAGCTGCTGTTCCACCGAAGGATGCCGGTTGCAGACCGCGGTTTGCGACATCTGCGTTATCAACGCCTGCGTGTATCGCAACAGCAGCAGTTGCAACGGGCCACCGCGTTCAAATTCCCTCTTGAGAACAGACGCCCTGAGCCGGTAACCGTAGCCGGCGCATTGCACCACTGCCCGGCTCGGCGTGGTTTCGCCGCCCATGAACAACGCGATGCCGACCAGCCCGTCGTTGCCGGTGACGGCGATCTCGGCCGATGCCCCGTCTTCCAGTACGTAGAGCAGGGATACGATGCTGGTGGTCGGAAAATAGACGTAGCCCTGCGCGCCGCCGGCTTCGTAGACGACCCAGCCCAGCGGCAACGACACCCGTTCCAGATGAGGCAGCAGGCGCTCGTAGTCTGCAGCAGGCAGGGCGGCAAGAAGATGATTCTGCTTCGGGGTGTGCGGGGGGGACATTGCCAGCCGCGAGTCTTCAGCCTGAGGTGTGCTTTTGTGATCGCAGCCGCAGGCAATGATGCCACGAATGGCTGCCAGGATCGTCACGACATTATGCGCCATGTGCGCGTCATCGAACAGAGCAAGCCGATCAGCCAGGCGGTCGCCGTGCTGGGCGGGGCACCGTATTCCTATTTCCGCTACGAGTTGCACCGGGCGGTCATGCAGGCGTTGCCCGTGTATGAGGAGAGCGCGCGCGAATTCGCAGTGCTGTTCGGCCGCCGCCATCCCGCCGTGGAGACCTACCGCTGCGAGGATGCAGAGATTGTCTACTTCATGATCGGTTCGTTCGCGACCAAGGCGAAGGATGCGATCGACCGCCAGCGCGATTCGGGTCTCAAGGTGGGGCTGGTGCGCCCGCGGCTGCTGCGGCCGTACCCCGCGGATGCACTGCGGCACGCGCTTGCCGGGAAGCGGGCGGTCGCGGTGATCGATCAGAAGGATGAAGGATCTGCCTTCCACGCACCTGCTTGGTGCCGGCACCGCGATGTGCGCCGGCTGCGGTGGGCTCGAGGCGCTGCATGAGATCTGCGATGTGCTCGGCCGGAAGACCGTTTTCGTCAACGCGGCCGGCTGCATGACGCTGCTCGCGAGCTACCCGTTCACGCCGTTCCGGGGATCGTGGCTCTATACTTCCATGGCATCGGCGCCCGCCGGCGCGCAGGGCGTGCGTGATGCGCTCGATATCCTGCGGGCGAAGGGCAGCATCACGGCGGAGGAAGATCTCGCCACGATCGTGCTGACCGGCGACGGAGCCGCCTACGGCATGGGTCTGTCCGCCACCTCGGCTGCCATCGAGCGTAATCTCGACTTTCTCTACATCTGCTACGACAACGAGGGTTACGGCAATACCGGACAGCAGTACTCGGGCGCAACACCGCACGGCGCGCTGACGCCGACCAGCCCGGGCGCGCATGGCTACGAGGGGGAGAAGAAGGACCTGTTCGCGATCTGGGTCGCTCACCGGCCAGCCTACGCCGCCACCGTGATTGGCGCGGAGCCGCTCGATCTCGCGCGCAAGATTGAGCGTGCCGCCAAACTCAAGGGGCCGCGGCTGATTCTGGCGCTCGCACCCTGCCCCACGGGGTGGGACTACGATCCCCAGCACTCGGTCGAGATCGGGCGGCTGGCGGTGCGCAGCGGCGTGTGGCCACTCAAGGAATTCATCGACGGCAAGGTGACGCACACGCGGATTCCCCATCCGCGCGCGCCGGTCCAGGAGTATCTCGCCACGCAGGGGCGATTCGCGCACCTGTTTGCCCCCGACCGCAACGAGAGTCTGATTGCGCAGATCCAGGCGCGGGTGGACGATTACTGGAAGAACGTCGCCTAGAATGCGGGCGCGGTAGCGTACGTCTTATCCTGTCGGCCGTGCCGCGGCCGCAGGGTGGCGCGCATCGAGCGCGGCAGCCACCCGATCCGCCATCGCGAATCCTGACCTGATGCAGTCGGCTACCGAGATTCCGCCGCGGTAGTTGGCGCAGAAAAAAAGACCCGGCAGTTCGCGCTCGGCGGCCTCCACCTTCGCGATGCGCTCGAGGTGGCCGAGCGTGTATTGCGGGATCGCGCGCCGCCAGTGTGTCACGTGCACCCAGCGTGCGCGCCGCGGCGCGCCAAGGATGTCCGCGAGTTCTTCCTGCACCAGGCCGGTGATGGCTTCCTCGTCGCCAAGCGCGAGGCCGGGCTGACGCATGCCGCCGACGAAAGTGGAGAGCAGGGCGATCCCGTCCGGCGCGCGGTTTTCGAACAGCGTGCTTGAAAAGATTGTCCCCAAGATGCGGCGATGTTCCTTGGCCGGCACGAGGAAGCCAAAACCATCGAGGGCGTGCCTGATCTCCGCGCGGTCGTAAGCGGCCACTGCTGCGGCAACCGGCGGATAAGGTATGGAATCGAGCGCATCCGCGGCAGCCGGCGCGAGAGGGCGCACGAGCCGCGCTGCCGAGTCCGCAGGAGCGGCAACGATCACCGCGCGGGCGTGGTATTCAATGGCACCGCCAGGGGTGTCAGCCGTCACAATCCACCCGGTGCCGTCATGGCGCGCGAGGGTGCCCGCCGCCGTATTCAGTTCGAGGCGCTTCAGGCGTCTCGCGATGGCGTCGGTGAGTGTCTGCATGCCGTCGCGGAACGAGAGCATCGGCGCCGCCTGCCTGGACTTTTCGCGCTTGCGCCTGCGCTCCCGCGCGCCGAGAATCTGCCCTCGAATCAGGCCGCCGTACTGCTGCTCCAGCTCGAACAGCCGCGGGAACGCCGCGCGCACGCTCAGGTGCGCCGGGTCGCCCGCATACACGCCCGCGACGAAAGGGTTGATGGCGTAATCGAGAAACTCGGTTCCGAGCCGTCTCACCACGAACTCTGCAACCGTTTCTTCGGCGTCCGCGGCGGCGGGCGCCACGAACGGCTCGCGCGCGAGCGCGAACTTGGCGCGCCATGAGAAGAGAGGCGTTGCAAGAAATGCCGGCGGCGAGAGCGGCAGCGGAATCATCCGCCCGCTGCGCAGAACGAAGCGATTTGTTGCGCGGGGATTGGCGTAGATGCGCTCGCCGGCGATGCGGACCTCCTCCAGCAACTGTCCGATGAGCGGCGTCGTTTCCAGGGTGCTGTTGGGACCGGTTTCGATCAGGCAGCCGTCGCGGCGAACGCTGCCGATGGTACCGCCCGGGCGCTGCGCCGCTTCGATGAGCGCCACGTCATGCCCTCGGCCTTGTAGCCACCAGGCCGTGGCAAGCCCCGAGATGCCGCCGCCGATGACAAGGACGTCAAGCGTAGCGTTCATGGGCGCCGCCATGTGACCGCGTCAGCCCTTCGGCTGCCCCTGGGACGGGTCATGGAGGAGCCTGCGACGGCGCCACGCATCGATCGCAACCGCAGCCGCGGATAACACCACGGCTAACCACGCCAGCGTCATTGCGAGCAGGGCGGGCCACCACCAAGCCATTACTGCATCACGGTGTATCCGAAACTCGTCGGCGAAGGACCTTCTTTCCCTGGCCCTGGCGCAAACGTCGGGCGACTTCGACGCGGCGCAGCGGGCCTCGAGCTGAGTCGCAGTTGCGCCGAAGATCGCGACCCAGAACGCGTACTCGTGGTCGGTGTGCTGAACAAAACGAAATGCCGCGGTGAGCACAATGGCAAGCAGCAATGACACCAGAAGCAACCCGGCCCAACGGCTCATGTGTGCCGGGTCTTAGCCGCGTGCCATGGCGAAGCTCATAAATTGAAGCATACTCCCTTGGCGGGAACGTGCGGAATGAAGTGCGTAATGCACTGTGCCACTCCGCGTCTCATTCGCGGGACCGGAACTGAGCCGTCTCTGGTGAACGCGACGGTTGCCCCGCTCCCGTTCGCGGTGCTGGTCGACGTTTTCGACTAGCGGCGGTTCGAGATCACCAACGACTGGATATGCTGCAGTTGTTTGCGCACGTCCTGCATGTCGGCTTCGATGCTGGTCACCAGGTTCACCATCCCATGGGCGCATTGCCAGTGCACGGGGTCCCGCGCAGGCGGCTTGATCGAGTCCTTGATCTCTTCGAACGCTTTCCGGGCAATCTCGTACGACATGATGTTCTCCTTTATCACCCGTTCCGGATGTCGCAGTGCCGACACCTTTAGCCGGGCATACGATGACTCGCAAGCACCGTGCCAGGGCGGGATTGCCGCGCGCCGCGTCGCGCTGCCGTGAACTGCGTCACGGTTCGGTCAGCGGGCGAGGAAAGATTTAACGTTTCGCCGGAGTGTATTGGCGGAGTGGGTGATGGAAACTCGACGGCGTCGTCGTGCTTTTGGCGAATTGCCGCGGCGGGTCGCAGCGGCGGTGTCACAGAATCAGGATGGCACGGTAATCGTTGACGTTGGTGCGGGTGGGGCCGGTGACGACGAGATCGCCGAGCGCGCTGAAGAAGGCGTAGGCGTCGTTGTCGTGGAGCAATCGATCAGCGCGGAGTTTCCTCTTTTCCGCGCGGCGCAGCGCGTCGGGGATGAGGATGGCGCCGGCATTGTCTTCCGAGCCATCGGTGCCGTCGGTGTCGCAGGCAAGAGCGTGCACGCGCTCCGCGCCCCCGAGGTTGATTGCGAGGGAGAGCAGAAACTCGGCGCAGCGCCCGCCACGGCCCTTGCCACGCACCGTGACGGTGCACTCGCCGCCCGAGATTAACGCCACGGGCGGCGCCCATGGGGAGCGACGCAGCATCACCTGCCGTACGAGCGCGCCGTATGCCTTGGCGACTTCTCGTGCCTCTCCGGTGACGGAATCGCCCAGGATCGCCGGCTGCACGTCATGACTCGCGAAGAACGCGGCGGCAGCGGCGAGCGACTGTTGCGCCGTGGCGATCACACGGTTCTCAACGTGCCTGAAGATCCTGTCCCCGGGCTTTGGCGTCTCGGGGAGTGCCCCTCTGGCACCCCGGTTCAGGTGAGCGATAACAGTGTCCGGGGCTCTCACCTCGAAGCGCCCGAAGATGTCGAGTGCGTCCTGATAGGTGGTCGGATCGGGTGCGCACGGTCCCGAGGCGATGTGCGTGGGATCGTCCCCGGTGACATCGGAAATGATCAGCGCGAGCAGCGGCGCGCGGCACGCGGCGGCGAGCCTGCCGCCTTGGATCGCGGACAGGTGCTTGCGCACCGTGTTCATGTCCTGGATGGGCGCGCCGCAGCTCAGCAGTTCCCGCGTCGTGGCCTTGAGCGCAGGCATGTCGATGCCCTCAAGCGGCAGCGACATGAGGCTCGATCCCCCGCCGGAGAGCAGCACCAGGAGAAGATCGTGGGGAGTGAGCCCTTTCACGCGGCGCAAAATCTCTCTTGCCGCCGTCTCCCCCGCCTCATCCGGCACCGGATGACCCGCTTCGATCACGGTGATGCGGTTGGTCAACAGGCCGTGCTGATAGCGCGTGATGACCAATCCATCGAGCGGCGCGTCGGCCGGCCAGGTCTGTTCCACCGCGAGCGCCATCGCGGCTGCAGCTTTCCCGGCTCCCACCACCAGCGTGCGCCCTTGCGGCGGTTTGGGCACATACGCGGGCACGATCTTCAGCGGATCGGCGGCGGACAAAGCCGCCTGAAAACTGCCGAGCAGAAGGTCGCGCGGGGACATGTTCATGAATCCGTGAGATTGGGAGAGCGGGAGGGCAAGAATTCGGGAGAGCGGAAGGGCGGGAGAGCGAAGGTGGCGTGGCCGGCGATTGCGTGCTCGGGTTGTACCCCTCTCACGATCTCACGACTTCACGCTCTCACGCAAGTGCAGCCTTGAGGTAGCGGCCCGTATGGCTCGCTTTATTCTTTGCCACGTCCTCCGGCGCGCCCTCCGCGATCACGCGCCCGCCGCCGTCGCCGCCTTCGGGACCGAGGTCGATGATCCAGTCCGCGGTCTTGATCACGTCGAGGTTGTGTTCGATCACGACCACCGTGTTGCCATGGTCTCGCAACCGGCGCAACACGCGCAGCAGCAGGTCGATGTCATGGAAATGCAGCCCGGTCGTCGGTTCGTCGAGGATGTAAAGCGTCCTGCCGGTGTCGCGCTTGGAGAGTTCCAGCGCGAGCTTCACGCGCTGCGCCTCGCCGCCCGAGAGCGTGGTCGCGCTCTGACCGAGCGTGATGTAGCCCAGCCCTACGTCAAGCATTGTCTGGAGCTTGCGCGCGACGACCGGCACCGCGGCGAAGAACTCGGTCGCCTGCTCCACCGTCATCTGGAGCACTTCATGGATGTTCCTGCCCTTGTACCGGATATCCAGGGTTTCGCGGTTGTAGCGTTTCCCGCGACACTCGTCGCACGGTACGTAGATGTCCGGCAGGAAATGCATTTCCACCTTCAGCACGCCGTCGCCCTGGCACGACTCGCAGCGCCCGCCCTTGACGTTGAACGAAAACCTTCCGGGACCGTAACCGCGCTCGCGCGCTGCCGGTACGCCGGAGAAGAGGTCCCGGATCGGCGCGAACAGCCCGGTATAGGTCGCGGGGTTGGAACGGGGGGTGCGGCCGATCGGGCTCTGATCGACGTTCACCACCTTGTCGAACCAGTCCAACCCATCGATCGACTCGAACGCCGCGGGTTCGGTTACGCTGCCATAAATATGGCGCGCGACAGCGTGATAGAGGGTGTCGATGACGAGCGTGGACTTCCCGGACCCTGAAACACCGGTGATGCACACCAGCAGACCGACCGGCAGCTTTACCGTGAGATGCTTGAGGTTGTTTCCGGTGGCGCCGCCGATCACCACCTGACGGGCCGGGTTTGCGCGATGGCGCAGCGCCGGGAGTTCGATGCGCCTGCGTCCGCTCAGGTACTGCCCCGTGAGTGATCCGGCGTGCGCGGCGATGTCCCGGGGCGTGCCCTCGGCGATCACCCGTCCGCCGTGTTCGCCGGCGCCGAGCCCCATGTCCACGACGTGGTCGGCGCTCGTGATCGCCTCACGGTCGTGCTCGACGACGATCACCGAATTGCCGATGTCGCGCAGGCGCGCAAGCGTTTCAAGCAGACGCGCGTTGTCCCGCGGATGCAGGCCGATGGAGGGTTCGTCGAGCACGTACATGACGCCGGTAAGCCCCGACCCGATCTGACTCGCGAGCCGGATGCGTTGCGCTTCGCCTCCCGAAAGCGTGTCGGCGGCGCGGTCGAGCGACAGGTAGTCGAGCCCGACATCATTGAGAAATTGCAGCCGGTTCAGGATCTCGCGCACGATCTTCTCGGCGACCGCCTGCTTCGCCCCAGTGAGCTTCACGCTCTCGAAGAAGCGCGTGGCCTGCGCGAGCGGCAGTGCGCTCACTTCGTAGATGGCTTTCCCGGCAACGGTGACGTTGCGCGCTTCGTGCCGCAGGCGCGTGCCGCCGCACTCGGGGCAGGACTGCGTGTTGAGAAACTTCGCGAGTTCCTCGCGCACCACCAGCGAGTCGGTTTCGCGGTAGCGGCGCTCGAGATTGGGGATGACGCCCTCGAACGCGTGTTCGCGCGTGAACTTGTTGCCGCGATCGCCCACATAGACGAAACGAATCCTGTCGCGTCCCGAACCCTCCAGCACGACCTTCTGCACCGCCTCGGGCAGCGCCGCGAACGGCGCCTCGATATCGAAGCCGTAATGCGCGGCGAGGCCCTGCAACAGCTGGAAGTAGAACTGGTTGCGGCGATCCCAGCCCTTGATCGCGCCGGAGGCGAGCGAGAGCTCCGGAAAGGCGACGATGCGGCGCGGGTCGAAGAAGCTGATCGTTCCGAGGCCGTCGCAGCGCGGGCAGGCGCCCATCGGGTTATTAAACGAGAACAGCCGCGGTTCCAGCTCGGGAAGCGAATAACCGCATGCCGGGCACGCGAACTTCGCCGAAAACAGGTGCTCAATCCCTTTCTCATCGCGCAAGCGATCTGTTTGTTCCCCTCTCCCCCCGGGAGAGGGGTTAGGGGTGAGGGCTGGGCGGGATTCACTCGCTCCGGGAGAGCGGTCGGGGGTGAGGGATCTGGAAGGATCCGCCCTCTTGGGAGAGGGGCTAGGGGTGAGGGATCGGCGGGAATCACTTGCCCCGGGAGACGAGGTAGGGGTGAGGGATGGTTCCGCTGGGAGCTGCAGCGCAATGACCCGCCCGTCGGCGTGCCGCAGCGCGGTCTCGAACGACTCGGCAAGGCGCTGCTTGACCTCGGGCCTGACCTTCAGCCGGTCCACGACCACTTCCACCGTATGCTTGATGTTCTTCTTGAGTCGCGGCAGCTCGTCTATCTCGTGCACGTCGCCGTCTATGCGCAGGCGCGTGAAACCCTGTGCGCGCAACTCGTCGAACAGATTGGCCTGCTCGCCCTTGCGACCGACCACCAGCGGTGCGAGGATCATCAGGCGCGTGTCGAGCGGCAGTTGCAGGACGTGGTCCACCATCTGCGACACCGACTGCGCGGCGAGCGCCACCCTGTGTTCGGGGCAATGCGGATCGCCGACGCGGGCAAAGAGCAGCCGCAGGTAATCGTGTATCTCGGTGGTGGTGCCCACGGTCGAGCGCGGATTGTGGCTCGTCGCCTTCTGCTCGATGGAGATGGCCGGCGAGAGGCCTTCGATCAGGTCGACGTCCGGTTTTTCCATGAGTTGCAGGAACTGCCGCGCATAAGTAGACAACGACTCCACGTAGCGGCGCTGGCCTTCCGCATAGAGCGTGTCGAAGGCGAGCGAGGATTTGCCTGACCCCGAGAGCCCCGTGATCACAACCAGCCGGTTGCGCGGCAGGTCCAGACTGATGTTCTTCAGATTATGCGTGCGCGCACCGCGTATGCGGATCACTGAGCTGTCGTGCACCGGCGATGCCGGCTCGGCGGAATGGAGTTTCAGTACTGTCGAAGGTGGTGCGGCCACTGTGCGGGTCCCGGCGTGCGTAAACCTGCTAAGATACCTCACTTCGCAGGCAGTTCCCAGGTTTTCCCGCCGTCATGTCCCCCGCCGTTCGCATGAGCGCCGAAGAGTTGCGCGCCAGCGTAAGCCTTGCCGGCATCTTCGGCCTGCGCATGCTGGGCATGTTCCTGATTCTTCCGGTATTCGCGATCTACGCCGAAACACTTCCCGGGGGCGCAAATCTGACGCTGGTGGGCATCGCGCTTGGCGCTTACGGGCTCACCCAGGCGCTGCTGCAGATTCCGTTCGGCTGGTGGTCCGATCGCCATGGGCGCAAGCCCGTGATCTACGCCGGCCTCGCGATCTTCGCCGTGGGGAGCTTCATCGCGGCAGCCGCCGGCAACATCTACGTCGTCATACTCGGGCGCGTGCTGCAGGGCGCGGGCGCGATTTCCGCGGCGGTCATCGCCATGGTGGCCGATCTGACGCGCGAGGAGCACCGCGCCAAGGCGATGGCGATGATCGGATCGACGATCGGCGCCACCTTCGCGTTGTCGCTGGTGGCCGGGCCGTGGCTCGATCACCTGATCGGGGTGCCGGGCATATTCGTGTTAACCGGGGTGCTGGCCTTAGCAGCGATCGTGGTGGTGCGCGAGATCGTGCCCGATGTCCCGGAGACAACCCGCAGGCACGGGCACGAAAAGCCCGCGGGGTTCTGGGAGGTGCTGACGAATCGGGAACTCGCGCGCCAGAACTTCGGCGTTCTCGTC
Source organism: Betaproteobacteria bacterium RIFCSPLOWO2_02_64_14 (assembly GCA_001770325.1). Lineage (GTDB taxonomy): Bacteria > Pseudomonadota > Gammaproteobacteria > Burkholderiales > SG8-41 > DSOT01. The sequence continues at coordinate 3,761 of MEQT01000195.1, read as the reverse complement.
CTGCATGCGGTGCTGATGTCGCTGTTCATCGCCGTGCCCTTCTCCTTGCGCAGTGGCGGGCTCGACGTAAGCGAGCACTGGAAGGTCTATCTGCCGACCCTGCTCGGGTCCTTCGTGCTGATGGTGCCGGTGCTGATCAGGGCCCGAACAGCCCGCCAGGTGAAAACGGCCTTCATCGCCTCGGTGGCGCTCCTGCTGGGAGTGCAGGTGACGCTGCCGTGGAGCGTGGGGAGCGTGTGGCCGTTGGCGGGGTCGCTCCTTGTGTTTTTTGCTGCGTTCAACGTGCTCGAAGCGACGCTGCCAGCGCTGGCGTCCCGCACGGCGCCTGCCGGCGCCAGGGGCGTGGCGCTGGGTGTTTTCACCAGCATCCAGTTTTTCGGCACCTTTCTCGGCGCGGCTGCGGGTGGCTGGGTCTACGGCAGTTGGGGCGCGATGGGGGTCGTGGCGATGAACGCCGGTTTGGTCGCGGTCTGGCTCGCGCTCACGCTGGGGATGACGGTACCCGTCGCTCTGAGTACGAGGGAGTACGCGATCTCCCCTCTCGATGCAGAGCAGGCGGACGGTCTCGCCGCAAGGTTGAGGGCGTTGCCGGGGGTGCACGAAGCGTCGGTGGCCGCGGGTGAACGAAGCGCGCGGTTGAGGGTGGACAGCGCCGGGTTTGACGACGAGAATGTACGCAGGTTAATCGCACGGGACGGCTGACATGGCATCGATCAACAAAGTGATACTCATAGGCAATCTGGGGCGCGATCCGGAAACACGCTATCTTCCCGATGGCGGCGCGGTGACCAACATCAGCGTGGCGACGACCGATGTGTGGAAGGACAAGAGCGGCGAGAAGCAGGAGCGCACGGAGTGGCATCGCGTCGCATTCTTCGGGCGGCTCGCGGAGATCGCCGGCGAATATCTCAAGAAGGGCAGTCCGGTCTACATCGAAGGCCGGCTGCAGACGCGCAAGTGGCAGGACAAGGAGGGCCAGGACCGCTATACCACCGAGATCGTCGCCAACGACATGAAGATGCTGGGTTCGCGCGGCGGCGGTTCCGAGCCGATGGCGCGTGAGCCCGCGCCCGTGGCCGCAGAAAGTGGCGGCGCCAAGCCTCAGGCGAAGAAGGGCGGGGCCTTCGACCAGATGGACGACGACATCCCATTCTGACTGGCCGTCAGAACGGGAAGGGATGAGGGCCCAGGGATGAGGGATGAGGAGAGAGCCTCAATCCCCCGGCGCCTGCGCCGACTCGCCAGCCTCTCTTCCGGCCTGCGCGCGGCGGTCTTGTATTGAAGCGCGGTTTCCGGGTTTACTTCCTCATCCCTCCGCCCTCATCCCTCGCCACTGTGAGCGACATCGTTGACGCATGCGTCGCTCAGGCGCGTGCAACTTGCAGGCGCCTGGTTTTTCCCGAGGGGCACGACGAGCGCGTCGTCGCGGCCGCAAGAAGGTTGAAGGACGAGGGAATCGCGTGCCCCATCGTGCTGGGCGCCATGGGGGATACCGCCGCCGCGGCTGCACGCGCGGGTGTGTCGCTCGATGGCATCACCACGCTCGACCCGGAGGAAAGCGGCCGGCTCGGAGCGTACGCCGGTCTCTATTCGGAGGGCCGGCCGAACGCGAGCGCCAAAGTTGCGGAACGGCTGGTACGCAGGCCGCTGTTTCACGCCGGGATGATGGTCAAGGCCGGCGACGCGGAGGCGATGATCGCCGGTGTGGCGAACACCACCGGTCGCGTGATCGAGGCAGGGCTCATGACCGTGGGCCTTGCGGACGGCATACGCACGCCGTCGAGCTTCTTCCTGATGATCGTGCCCGGCAGGGACGGTGGGGCCGCAAAGAACTTCATCTACGCGGACTGCGCGGTGAACGTCGATCCCGATCCCGAGGCGCTCGCCGACATCGCGCTTGCCTCGGCGGAAAGCTGCCGTGTGCTTCTGCGCGAGGAGCCGCGCGTCGCGCTGCTCTCGTTCTCCACCAAAGGGAGCGCACAACACGCCCGCGTCGAGAAGGTGACCCACGCGCTGGCGCTCGTCCGCGCTCGCGCGCCGGGCCTCGCCATTGACGGCGAGTTGCAGGCCGATGCCGCACTCGTGCCTCAGGTCGCCGCGAAAAAAGTGAAGGACGCCAGTCCCGTCGCCGGCCGGGCAAACGTCCTGGTGTTCCCCGACCTCGACGCGGGAAACATCGGCTACAAGCTCACTCAGTGCCTGGCCGGTGCGCGCGCGATCGGCCCGGTGCTGCAGGGATTCGCACGCTCGATCAGCGACCTCTCCCGCGGCGCGAGCATTGAAGACATCGTCGCCACCGCGGCAATCGTCCTCGCCCGGGCCTAGCCATTAGCCCTCCTTCCCACTTGATGGGGACAACACGTCGCGCAGCGGCTTGATGCGGCCGAGACTAACCGTCACCGACGCGCACAAGCTGGCCAGGCTGAATGGTCTTGAGCGCTTCAAGCACATCCGGAATCAACGGTCGCAGACTTTCGATTCGGTTATTCACCGCAACCATCACGATGACTGCGATGGGCAAGGTCGTCAGGTCCTGTTGAAACTCCAGGTTCTGATCGCCAGTAAGAAGGACCTGGAACTCCTGGCTTGCCTCCCGTAGCAACGCGCCATTCTTGAGCCCTGCCCAGCCGCGCCTCTGAACCGTTTGTACATTGTGTCTCGGCAGTTCGAGTGTCAGCTTGCGCGGCAAGGACTCGTCAAGCAGGATGCGCATCGGGCGCAAGAACTTCCCTAGCTAGCTCCAGTGCTGCAATCGCCTGCGCACGAGTTACAGAGGGAAATTCATCGACAAAAACGTCAAGACTATCGCCGGCCTCAAGAAAGTCGAACAGGATTTTGACGGGAACCCGGGTGCCGACAAATACCGGCGTCCCACCCAAGATCTCCGGATCTCGGTGCACGACAAGGCTGGGATCTGTCATTGCCATACCCCCCAATTCCATCAGCGGTCATGATACTCCGACCGTCGTGTGGTGCACACCGTGTCGCGCTGGCCCACGCGTACAAGGCGGCGAACGGCGCGCTCGCGCCCGAGGTGGCGGCGAAGAAGGTGAAGGGCGCGAGCCCTGTCGCCGGCCGGGCGAACGTCCTGGTGTTCCCCGATCTCGACGCGGGCAACATCGGCTACAAGCTCACCCAGTGCATGGCCGGCGCGCGCGCGGTTGGCCCGGTGCTGCAGGGGTTCGCGCGGCCGGTGAGCGACCTCTCGCGCAGCGCGAGCGTCGAGGACATCGTCGCCACCGCCGCGATCGTCCTCGCTCGCGCCTAGGAATTTGTCGGATTCCGACCCGACAAATTCCTTAATCAAGGTCACCTACAGGAAAGCGGCAGCAACGGTCACGTAGGCGCGGGTCCGTTCGCTCTTTGGGCTCCGACCCGGGTGGAGAAACGCCATTCGGTTGACCCCGTCCCGGAATTCCATGCGCTCCTTCCTTAGGAATTTGGCGGACCGCGGTCCGCCAAATTCCTTTGCTCGATCGGCACGTACGGCCTGGGCGCGGGACCGTTGTACTGGGTGAGGGGGCGCAGCAGGATGTTGTTTTCAAGCTGTTCGAGCACTTGCACCGTCCAGCCCGGCACGCGGCCCACGGCGAAGATCGGCACGAATAAATCCTCGGGTATGCCGTTCAGGAAGTAGACGACGCCCGCGTAGAAATCCACGTTCACGTTGACGCCGTGACGCGCGTAGGGCTTCATCGCCTCCACCACCGCCTCGAGGATGCGGTACCAATGCGGCTGGCCCATCTCGCGCGAGAGCTTCT
>MEQT01000194.1 GCA_001770325.1 Betaproteobacteria bacterium RIFCSPLOWO2_02_64_14 | reverse complement strand
GGAATCGGCGGCGCCTGGTGCACCATGCCGATGCGGCTCCTCAGATGCCGGAGCGCGAACCCATGGAGGCGCCACGGATCCTGATCGAGCACACTGAGCGAACCGGCGGTGGGTCTGAGCGCGGTTGCCAGCAGGCGCAGCAGCGTAGTCTTGCCCGCGCCGGAAGGGCCGATGATCGCGACGCGCTCGCCCTTCGTGATTTCGCAACTGATGCCGTTGACGGCACGGTTGCCGTTGGCGTGCACCAGGCCGACCCCGTCCAGTTTCAGGCTCACTTCGCGCCCCGCGCGCTCGTTGGGAACGCGTTCACCTACTTGAGCAGCCCCGCCGAACGGGCTGCGGCCTCGATGCCCTTGTAGTTTTCGGGTTTCGTGGCAACGAACCTGCTCGCACGCTGCAAGTCGAGCAGTTCTTTGTGCGCCGGGTTCTTGGGGTCGAGCTTGAGGAAAGCGTCCGTCAGTTTCTTCACCAGCGCCGGATCAAGATCGCCGCGCACGGTCCAGTTGTAGTCGTAGTACGGCGGCGTGGTCCAGATCACTCTGACCTTTTTTAGGTCCACTTTTTTCTCGCTGACCAGCTTGTCCCACACCGAAGCATTGAGCACGCCCGCTTCGACCTTGCCCGATTCGACCTGCAATGCGGTCGCATCATGAGCGCCCGAATAGGCGATACGCTTAAAGTCCTTCTCGGGATTGATCTTGTTCTCGAGCAGGAAGAACCGCGGCATCAGGTGGCCGGATGTTGAGGACACGGAGCCGAACGAGAAGTTCTTGCCCTTGAGGTCGGCGAGCCCCTTGACGCCGCTCGCGCTACTGGCGATGAACTTGCTGGTGAACTTCTCGTCTTCAACGCGCTGCGCGATGGGAACCGCATTGCCAGTTCGCAAGCGCGCCTGCACGAAGGTAAATCCACCCAGCCAGGCGAGATCGATCTTCTTTGCCGCCAGCCCCTCCACGACTGCAGCGTAGTCGGTGACCGCGGTGTACTGCACCTTCATTCCCGTTTCCTTCTCGAGATGGGCCGCCACCTTCGAAAACTTGCGCTGAAGCTCAGTCGGAGATTCGTCTGGTATGGCCGATATGCGAAGTACCCCCTGCGCGAGGACGGTGGCCGACAGCGCCATCCCGCAAAGCACGACCAGAAGACCGCGGAGGATGCCTCCGAAAGTCGCACGCTTCGCCGCAGCCCAAAAGGGAATTTCCATTTGAACAGCAAGAGTATTGGATGTGGCGCAGGATGCGCCAGAGACTGAATTCACGTGATCTCTTAATGCACGATTAAGTACGAGGGACTTTCCAGGCGGCGTGCTGGCCCGCAGCCTGCACGCGAATCTACCGCTTGTTTGCATCCCGCGCAAGAAAAACCAGCCGGTCCTTTGCGCGCACGGTTATTCCGCGCTGCGCCCGGCAAAGTCACGCACACGGAATCCGAGTAGCCAGAGCGCGGCGAAGTAACTGCCTGCGCCCGCGGTCACCACCCAGGCGAGTTGGAGCGCGCGCTGCAAGGCGCCGCTGGCGAGCCATTCGGCCGGGGTTCCCATCGTCAGCCACAACACGGCGGCCATCACATAGATGGCAATCAGCACCTTGAACAGGAAGACCGGCCAACCGGGCTGCGGCAGGTAGATGCCGCGCCGGCGCAGTCCGCGATACAGCAGCGCGGCGTTGAGGCACGCACCCAGGCCGATGGCGAGCGCGAGTCCGGCGTGCTTCAGGGGCCAGATCAAGACAAGATTCATCGCCTGCGTGGCTGCCAAGGTCACGACCGCGATCTTGACCGGGGTCTTGATGTCCTGCTGCGCGTAGAAGCCCGGCGCCAGCACTTTGACGAGGATCAATCCAGTCAGCCCGACGCTGTAGGCGATCACCGCGTTGCGCGTCGCGTACACGTCGTTCGCGGAAAACGCGCCATAGTGAAACAACGTCGCGGTCAACGGAACGGCCAAGAGTGCGAGCGCGGCCGCGGCCGGCAGCGCCAGCACGAGCGTCAGGCGCAGACCCCAGTCGAGCAGCTTGGAATATTCCCCAACCGAGCGCGTCGCGTGGTACCTGGACAGGCCCGGCAACAAGATAGTACCGAGCGCGACCCCCAGCAGGCCGGTCGGAAACTCCATCAGGCGGTCGGCGTAATAGAGCCATGACACGCTGCCGGTCACGAGGAAGGACGCGAAGACCATGTTGATGAGCAGGCTCACCTGCCCGATCGACACGCCGAACACGGCGGGACCCATCTGCCGGACGATGCGCCACACGCCGCTGTCCTTGAGATCGAGCCTGAAGCGCGGGAGAAATTCGAGCCGTGCCAGAAATGGCACCTGGAACGCGAGTTGCAGCGCGCCGCCCGCGATTACCGCCCACGCCAGCGCCGACACCGGGGGATCGAAGTACGGTGCGAGCCAGAGCGCGAAAACGATGAAAGAAAGATTGAGCAGCACCGGTGTGAAAGCCGGCACTGAAAAGCGGCTGTAGGTATTCAGGATGCCGCCCGCAAGCGCGACCAGCGAGATGAACAGTATGTAGGGAAAGGTGATGCGCAACAGGCTCACGGTGAGATCGAACTTCTCCGGAATTTCCGCGAAGCCCGGCGCGCCGATGTAGATAATGTACGGTGCGAACCCGACGCCGATCAGCGTGACCACAAACAGGGCGAGCGCGAGCAATGCCGAGACGTGATCGACGAGCAGGCGCGTATCCGTCTCGCCGCGTTGATTGCGGTACTCGGCGAGGATGGGCACGAACGCCTGGGAGAATGCGCCTTCCGCGAACAGCCGGCGCAGCAGGTTGGGGATCTTGAACGCCACGAAGAAGGCATCGGTCGCCAGTCCCGCGCCGAATACCCGGGCGATCGCGACATCGCGCACGAATCCGAGTATGCGCGAGATGAGCGTCATGCCGCTCACCGTGGCAAGAGCTTTGAGGAGGTTCATGAGCTGGCGCCTCCTCCGGGCTCCGGGGGCGGCCTCTGATCCGAAATGCCCGATGAACGGATGTCGCGTCGGCCGAATGCGCGCCGTCGCGGTCGCATCCCCGCAAGCGGGGCGCGTCGCAGGGCGGAAGAGGGCCCCTCCGGGATGCGCCCCGGACTCGGTCTCTCGCAGAGTGGTGCGGGAAGGGGCGCGCAAGGCTGCGTCCACGATTCTAGAACGGGACGATCTCGCGCCTGCTCCCGCAAACGGGCCTGCGGCGAACGGGTCGCAGCCGCACCCCGGAGACGCGCATAGGATCGGCGTTCTCGCGACGCGCCTATGATCGGCTCCATGGTCGCATCCCGCGATGCGGGTCCCTGCTCAACGTTGCGCCGATCCCTGCCCCACGCTCCGGCGCGCGTTTGCAAATCCCCTGAAATATCCGTATCATGACGCCCTTTTTCGGATCTCCATCCCGGAGTCTACATGGCCAACATCGCATCAGCCAGAAAACGCGCGCGCCAGAACGAGAAACGCCGCCAGCACAACGCGAGTCTGCGTTCCGAATTGCGCAGCGCGGTGAAGAACGTCAGAAAGGCAATCGAAGCCGGCGACAAGAGTGCCGCGAGGGGCGTCCTCCAAGCCGCATCCGGCGTCATCGATTCCATCGCCGACAAGGACATCATCCACAAGAACAAGGCGGCCCGCCACAAGAGCCGCCTTGCTGCCGCCATCAAGGCGATGGCCTAGGAATTTGCCGGGCTTCGCTCCGACAAATTCCTTACGCGGACAGCCGGAAATTCTGGAGTGCCTGCTGTTGGCTTGGCACTTTTCGGCTTGCAAACCCACTTCCGTGCGGTGCTCCCGGTCTAGGAATACGCCTGGCCGCTTTCTGTCACCCCCTGGATGACAACCTCGGATACCCCGTCGAACATCGGGCCATCGTTCCAGGCGAAAGCGCGCATGTTACCAGAGCGATGGCGCGCTTCCCGATGACGCGCCGGCAGCAGGGAAGCCCGAAAATTTTGCTTGCCACCCGGTCGAGGTTTGGCTAAGAATACGCGGTGATGCACGGAGCGGGACGGCGGCACTGGCCGCCGTAGTTTTTTGGACACTTAAACCATGTCGCACGTGATGAACACCTACGCGCGGTTGCCGGTCGCGTTCGAGCGCGGTGAAGGCGCCTGGCTGTGGGACACGCAGGGCAAGCGCTATCTCGACGCGCTCGCCGGCATCGCCGTGTGCGGCGTGGGCCACTGCCATCCCAAGCTGACGGCCGCTTTGCGCGACCAAATCGGGAAACTCGTCCACACCTCGAACCTTTACGGCATCACCTTGCAGGAGCAGCTTGCCGACCGGCTCGCCGCGCTCTCGGGCATGGAGAGCGTGTTCTTCTGCAATTCCGGCTGTGAGGCGAACGAGGCGGCAATCAAGCTTGCCCGGTATTACGGCCACAAGAAGGCTATCGAATCCCCTGCCATCGTGGTGATGGACAAGGCCTTTCACGGCCGTACTCTGGCAACCCTTTCGGCGACCGGCAGCCGCAAGGTGCAGGCCGGCTTCGAGCCGCTGGTGGCGGGCTTCATCCGCGTGCCGTTCGACGACCTCGAAGCGGTCAGGCGGGTAGCGGAAACCAACCGCAGTGTCGTGGCAGTACTGGTCGAACTCGTCCAGGGCGAGGGTGGCATCATCCTGTGTCACGACGACTACCTGCATGGCCTGCGTAAGATCTGCGACGATCACGGCTGGTTGCTGATGCTCGACGAGGTGCAGAGCGGCATCGGCCGCACTGGCAGATGGTTCGCGTTTCAGCACTCCGGGGTCAGACCCGATGTCATGACGCTCGCGAAGGGCCTCGGCAACGGCGTGCCGATCGGCGCCTGTCTCGCCGCCGGGCCTGCTGGCGAGCTGTTCGGACCTGGCAGCCACGGGTCGACTTTTGGCGGTAATCCGCTCGCGTGCACAGCGGCGCTCACCACGCTGCGCATCATCGAGGACGAAGGGTTGATGCGCAACGCGGTCGAGATCGGCGACCTGATCCGTTCACAGCTCGGCGCCAGGCTTTCCGGCCAGGCCGGCGTACGCGAAATCCGCGGCCAAGGTCTGATGATAGGCGTGGAGCTCGCGCAGCCGTGCGGCGAACTGGTGCAGCAGGCGCTCGACCGCGGGCTCCTGATCAACGTCACGGCGGACACCGTAGTACGCCTGCTGCCCCCCCTCAACTTCAGCCGCGAACAGTCAGCCATTGTGGTCGCCGAGCTGTCGGCGCTGATTCTCGAATTTCTCGCCCGCCGGCCCGCCGCGCAGCCCGCCGCTGCGTGAGCGGTGCTGCGTCAAGACCATCGCAGGTCCTCCCATGGAAGTCCGGCATTACCTTCAGTTCAAGGACTTCACGTGTGAGGAATACGAGTATCTGTTCGCGCGCGCGCGCTGGATCAAGGACGTGTTCAAGCGCTACATTCCCCACCAGCCGCTGCGCGACCGCACGCTCGCCATGGTGTTCGAGAAGCACTCCACCCGCACGCGTGTGTCGTTCGAGGCGGGCATGACCCAGCTCGGCGGTTCGGTCATCACGTTGATGACGCGCGACACGCAGATGGGCCGGGGAGAACCGATCGAGGACGTCGCGCGCGTGATCACGCGCATGGTCGATCTCGTGATGATCCGCACCTATGAGCAGTCGATCATCGAGCGTTTCGCGCAGTTTTCGCGCGTCCCGGTCATCAACGGGCTCACCAACGAGTACCATCCGTGCCAGATCCTGGGCGACATCTTCACCTGCGTCGAGCACCGCGGCGGCATATGCGGCAAGACGGTGGCGTGGATAGGCGACTCCAACAACGTCTGCAACACCTGGCTGCAGGCAGCGGAAGTGCTCGATTTCAACGTGCATGTCTCGACTCCGCCGGGCTACGAAATCGAACCCGGGCGCGCCGGGCTCTACGGCACCGACCATTACGAGGTGTTCGCAGACCCCATGGATGCCGTCAAAGGCGCCGACCTCATCACGACCGACGTCTGGACCAGCATGGGAATGGAAGCGGAGGACGCGGAACGCAGGCGCGATTTCGAGGACTGGCGCGTGGACGGCGACATGATGCGCGCGGCGCGTCCCGACGCGCTGTTCATGCACTGCCTGCCGGCGCACCGCGGCGAAGAAGTCGCAGCGGAGGTGATCGACGGGCCCCAGAGCGTAGTGTGGGACGAGGCCGAGAACCGGCTGCACGCCCAGAAGGCCCTGATGGAGTATCTCCTGGTCGGACGGGTCAAGACACAGGGTGACTTATGGAGCACCTGAAGCCCCGCACGTCCGGGGCCCCCCATGCGCACCCGAACCGCACCTTGCCTGCGGGCGGCGGGCACGCGTGGCGACGCAGCCGTCTGCTCGCCGCGGTCCTCGTGGGTCTCGCGCATCCGGCTGCGGGACAGCAGATCTACAAGTGGGTCGATGACAAAGGTGTCACCCAGTACACCACGACCCCGCCACCCGGCGGCAAGGCGCAAACGATCCGTGCACAACCGGCAACCGGCAAGCCGGGAGCCGAGCCCAGGTCGTGGAAAGACCAGGAGATCGAGTTCCGGGCGCGCCAGGTCGAACGGGCTGAGGTCGAGCACAAGCGGCAACAGGCGGAAAACCGCGCCAGGCAGGAGGCGGCGCGGCGCCGTGAATCATGCATCGACGCCCATCGGAACCTCCAGAGCCTGCAGCAGCAGCGGCCGGTCTACGCGATGAACGAAAAAGGCGAGCGGCAGTACCTGGATGATGCGCAGCGCGCGGAGGCCGCGCGCAAGTCCAAAGCCTTCATCGACCGCGAAGCGCTGGCGCTGAAGGACGACCTCATGCCGCGCTATGCGCGGCTCATCTACAACGGCTACTGGTTCAGCCCCGAGCGGAGGCTGCTGCAAACCTCGGCCCGCGGCATCTCAACGGATAAACTCGTGCGTACATGAGCAAGATCAGAAAAGTCGTACTCGCCTATTCCGGCGGGCTGGATACCTCGGTCATCCTCAAGTGGCTGCAGGATGTCTACGGCTGCGAAATCGTGACTTTCACTGCGGACATCGGCCAGGGCGAGGAGGTCGCGCCCGCGCGCCGCAAGGCGAAGCTGCTCGGCGTCAGGCAGATCTTCGTCGAGGACCTGCGCGAGGAATTCGTGCGCGAGTTCGTGTTCCCGATGTTTCGCGCGAATGCGGTCTACGAGGGTGAGTATCTCCTTGGCACCTCGATCGCCCGGCCGCTGATCGCCAAGCACCTGGTGGAGATCGCGCGCAGGACGGGAGCGGATGCGATCTCGCACGGCGCGACCGGCAAGGGCAACGACCAGGTGCGGTTCGAACTCGGCGCCTACGCGCTCATGCCGGAGGTCAACATCATCGCGCCCTGGCGCGAATGGGACCTGCTCTCGCGCGAGAAACTGCTCGCCTACGCCGAAGAGCACGGCATTCCCGTCGACTACAGGAAAAAAAAGGGTGCGGCGCCCTATTCGATGGACGCCAATCTGCTCCACATCTCCTACGAGGGCGGCGTGCTCGAGGACCCGGAATACGAGCCCGAGGAATCGATGTGGCGCATCACGGTGTCGCCGGAGAAGGCGCCGCGCCGCCCCGAGTACGTGGAACTCACCTACGAACGCGGTGATATCGTCGCGGTGAACGGGCGGCGCCTGACGCCCGCGAAGGCGCTCGCCGAACTCAACCGCCTCGGCGGCAAGCACGGCGTGGGCCGCCTCGACCTCGTGGAAAACCGCTACGTCGGCATGAAGTCGCGCGGCTGCTACGAAACGCCCGGGGGCACCATCATGCTCAGGGCACATCGCGCAATCGAGTCGATCACGCTCGACCGCGAAGCGCTGGCGCTGAAGGACGACCTCATGCCGCGCTATGCGCGGCTCATCTACAACGGCTACTGGTTCAGCCCCGAGCGGAGGCTGCTGCAAACCCTGATCGACGCCTCGCAGGAGCACGTGAACGGCGTGGTGCGCGTCAAACTCTACAAGGGGACGGTCATGACCGTGGGACGCTCGTCGAAGCGGGACTCGCTGTTCGATCCCGCGATCTCGACCTTCGAGGACGACAAGGGCGCATACAACCAGGCCGATGCCGCGGGCTTCATCCGTCTCAACGCGCTCAGAATGCGGATCGCTGCTCGCCTCAAAAGGCGTTAAGGAACCTCTGGTTAACCTGACATTGTCATTGCGAGGAACGCCGTGACGAAGCAATCCCGTGGCACACGAGATCGCCACGTCGCCTTCGGCTCCTCGCGATGACAGTTTTTCAGAGCTTCCTTAACGGTGAACCGCTAACCGCAAACAGTGAGAGCGGCAATCGCCGGTGAACCCGCAGCGCCGATTACTGTTTACCGTTCACTGTTCACTGTTCACTCATCGCTGCTAAGACCACGATCGCTGCTGTCGGGAGAGGGAGAAACACATGCCATCGTTCGACATCGTCTCCGAGGTAAACCAGGTCGAAATTCACAATGCCGTCGACCAGTGCAACAAGGAAATCTCCAATCGTTTCGATTTCAAGGGGTCCGACGCGCGGGTGGAGATCAACGAGAAGGAGAAAACGCTCATCGCCTTCGCCGACGACGATTTCAAGCTCGGCCAGTTGCGCGACGTGCTGACCGGCCGGCTTGCAAAACGTGGAGTCGATATCCGCTGCCTCGCGCCCGGCGGCATCGAGAAGGTGAGCGGCAACAAGGTGAAGCAAGTCGTCGCCGTGCGCCAGGGTGTCGATCAGGACCTCGGCCGGAAGATCGTCAAGTTGATCAAGGACAGCAAACTCAAGGTGCAGGCCAGCATTCAGGGCAACGCGGTGCGAATTGCCGGTGCCAAGAAAGACACGCTGCAGGACGCGATCGCGCTCGTGCGCAAGTCGATCGGCGACGTCCCGCTTCAGTTCAAGAATTTCCGCGAGTAAGAGACACGTAAGTCGGGAGAGCGGGAGGTCGGGAGATCGAGAAATGGCACTCGTGCTGTCCCTTCCTCACGATCTCACGCGCTCCCGCCCTCACCCCTTTCTTTCAAGACCGGCGATCCAGCGCTCGTAGACGCGGTCGGCGACCGCATTGAGGTGCTGCACCTTGGCATCGAGCGCATCGGTCATCTCGGCCGGTGTCTGCACCGAAGGCATGCGCGCGGCGAGCGACTGAACTTCCTTCTGCCAGTCCAGGCACCAGGTGCGGATCAGTTCGGGCGTCATCTCGACGTGGCATTGAAGGCCGAGATGTTTGCCGAGCGCGAACGCCTGGTTTTCGCAGTACGGGCTCGATGCGATTCTCAGCGCGCGCGGTGGAATCGAGAACGTTTCGCCGTGCCAGTGAAAAGCGCTGAAGGATCTGAAGCCGGGGCCGAACCAGCGTTCAGCCTCGGCGTTCTCGATCACGTCCACCCTGCCCCAGCCGATCTCCTTCACCCGGTGGCGCGTCACTTCCCCCCCGAGCGCCTTGGCCATGAGTTGCCCGCCGAGGCAATGCCCGACCACGGGAACCTCGGCGTCAACCGCCCCTTGTATCAGTTCGACCACCTTCGGGATCCACGGCAAATCGTCGTTGACGCTCATCGGCCCGCCCATCAAGCAAAGGCCGCTGAAGTCACGTGCATCCGGCGGCACAGGTTCGCCCTCGTCGATCTTCACCAGGCGCCACGGGATGCCGCGTCCGGCGAGATATGTGGCAAAATAAGCGGGCCCTTCGGTGAGTGCGTGTCTAAAGATCGCGACTGGCTTCATGGTTGAATCGGAGAACACGACATGCGCAATGTTATTCTGATTCTGCCGGGTTTTCTATTGGCACCGCAGTTCGCGGACGCGACCGACGTCAATGTCGTTGCGCTCACCGCCGGGATGGCCGTAGTCGTCATCGATGGCGGCAAGCCGCGCACGCTCAAAGCGGGCGATGTCACCCCCGAGAAAGTCAGGCTGATCAGCGCCACCAGCGAAGCGGCGGTGTTCGAGATCGCGGGAAAGCGCCAGACGCTCGGCATGGGGCAGAGCATCTCGGTCGGCGGAGCGTCGTCAGCCGGGCAGCGGGCGAGCATCGTTGGCGACCTCAAGGGTCATTTCTTCACCATGGCCGCAGTCAACGGCGTGTCCATACGGTTTCTGATCGACACCGGCGCAACGCTTGTCACGATCAGCAGCGCTGACGCCCGGCGCGCGGGCGTGAACTACCTGACCGGCCAGCGTGTGGTCATGCAGACGGCCAGCGGCATTGCCCCCGGCTACCGCGTCAAGTTCGACACGGTACGCCTTGGCGAAATCGTATTGAACAACGTGGATGGCATCGTGGTGGAGGGCAATGCCTTGGGAAATGCGGCGCTTCTCGGAATGAGTTTTCTCAACCGCACCGAGATGAAGCGCGAAAGCGACACCATGACGCTTACGCGGCGCTATTGACCGGGGGTGACCGGCGACTGGTGGTCAGTGACCGGCATCAGGCGCCACGCGTTCGGCGCGCATCGCGCAAATCATTGCGGCGCCGTCACCGATTCGGTGATTTGTCACGGCAGATCTCTGGCGATACGAAAGCCCCGCCGGCCGCTGCGCAGGTCCTTGTTATCACCTTCCCTGCGAGCGGATCGGGCGTCTTCTGGCGAAAGTCCCCAAGCGCCGCCGCGAACCACCGCCTTTCCGCATTCACCGCTGAGCCAAGGTGAGTCGTCGACTGGCGCGCTGGCGTAGGACGCGTTCCAGCAGTCCGCAACCCATTGCCAGACGTTGCCGTGCATATCGAACAGGTTGAAGCGATTCGGGGGGAACGATCCCACCGGCGTGGTCCTGTCGCTCGCGTCTTCCGAGCAGCCTTTGCAGTTCGCCATTTTCCGGCCCACGGCGTCGCCCCATGGATAGGCGGTCCTGGTGCCGGCCCGCGCCGCGTACTCCCACTCCGCTTCGGAAGGAAGGCGGTACGCTTTTCCGGTTTTCGTTCTGAGCCACGCAACGTAGTCCCGGATATCGTTCCAGTTCACATAGAACACCGGTCCCGTCCCCCGGCCCCAGCCTCTGTCGTTGGGTTTATGTTTGCAAGCGCCCTCGCGGATACATTGGTCCCACTCTCCAAAGGTCACGGGATAGCGCCCCATCGCAAAGCTGCGCCGGATCGCCACACGAGTGACGGGGCCTTCCGACGCGTGATGCCCCGATTCGCTTGGCGGAGAACCGCGCTCAAAAACACCGGACGGAATTTCCACCAGTTCCGGGCAATCCGGACAGTCACGAAATACGCGCAACGGGAGTATCGCCGCAGAGGGCACGGCATCGTAGGGGACGAACGCGTACCACGCCGAGGCTAGAACAACTGCGCCCAGCACCGCGCCCGCCGCGACCAGCGTCGCCTTACGCCTGCGCCGACGGTCCATAAAAGAAGCGCGCTCGTGCCTGGGCACGACTTCATACACAGCGACGGGAGCCGCAATATTCTTGACGCGCTTGCGCCCTTCATAGACGAATAGATGCTCGACTTTATCCTGTACGTGGGCGAACACGCTGCCCGAGACCATGATCCCGCCGCTTTCCGCCAACCCTTCGAGGCGCGCCGCAACGTTCACGCCGTCGCCATAAATGGTGTTGCCGTCCGCGATCACGTCTCCCAGATTGATTCCGATACGGAATTCCATCGCACGGTGGGGCGGCAGGTTGGCGTTTCGTTGAGCCAGTTCGTCCTGGATGGCCACGGCGCATTCGACGGCCGAGGTAGGACTGGTGAACGCCGCCAGGACGCCGTCGCCGGATAAATCAATCAGCCGTCCGTTGAACCGGGTGATGTGCCCGCGAAAACAATCCCGATGCGTTTTCAGCGTTTCGAGAGTGCTTCGTTCCTGGGCAGCCATGAGGCGGCTGTACCCGGCAACGTCGGCCGCCATGATGGCGAGCAACTGTCGATCCGGCCCGATCTCCGGCATTGCGCACCCGTTTTTGCAAGTACTCGCGGAGTACATGCCTCATTGCCGGGGAAAAAGCAATAGCAACACCGTACAGTCATGAGCGCCATGGCCGGAACGGGGCCTGGAATCAGAGGTCTTGGGGCGTGAAGATGCGGCCTCGGAGGGCGACAGGGTGGACGCGGAGTGTAGCATCCCCGTCCGGGTCAGAGGTCAACCGCGCGGGTCGAGCGGCGCTCTGGTTTGTTAGCTGCGACTCCGCGGTGCTGCTACCGCGTTTAGCAACCGGCGGGTCCTGACCGCCGGTTCCCTGCAACATCAACGACTCGATCAATCCAGCGGCACGGCGCCATTGGCACCGATCACGCGCTTACCCTCGGGGCTGCGTGCGAATTCGAGAAACCTGGCGACAGCCGGGGCGGACGCCGCCTTGGTGACGAGGAATGAGTCGCGCGTAAGCCGGTAGGCACCGCTACGCACGTTTTCCGCACTCGGTTCGATACCGTTCAACGCCAGCGGTTTGATCCGCGCCTGGCTTTGTTCCACGACCGTCATGGTGGTCATGCCGATAGCGCCCGCCGTGCCGGCGAGCTCTCTCGCCATGTCCCCGGACTTGGGCATGACGCGCACGCCGTCCGGCATTTGCAGTTGAGTCAAGCACCCGACCCGCTGCCTGACAATCTCGGCATCGACTTCAGTGTCGGGTCTCGTCCGCGGGGCGACCGCCAGGTCGGACCCTCCCAGTTCAGCCCAGTTGACAAGCCGGCGGGAAAAAATATCGCAAATCTGATGGTCAGCAAGACCGGTGGCGGGCACCGTGGCGTTGACACCGAAAACGACCGCGACCTTGGCAATCTCCTGCACAGCCATACCTTGCCGCACGAGGTCGTCGACGACCAGTCCGTGGCTTGCCATCGCGATATCGATGCTGCCCTCCGCCAGGGCCTTTATTCGCGCCTTGGTGCCCATTCCTTTTCCGATCTCCACAGAGATGGCAGGGTGTTGCTCCCGGAATGCCTTGGCGAGCGCGGCCACCAGGGGCGTTACCCCGGTTGACCCGTCTATCGTGATCCTGTCGGCCGTCTGGCCGTGCGCTGCGCCCGCGAAAGCGCAACCCAGCACCAGCCCCATCATTCGATATCGCGCAGAGCGAAACATACCGTCTGGCTTGACGACCGTACTGTGCGTGGTTCTCATGGCGTCCTCCATTGATGATGTGCACATATATAGAAACGTGTTCTCGTTGCTGCCAGTGAAGTCTGCGCCCGGACGGAAATCCATTCTGCGGTCCAATGCGCTTTTGTTCTGTGTGTTATTCACAGTTCGCGCGCGTGAAAATCCCGGCGAACACCGGCGACTGAGAGGGCGGGCAGTCTATGGACTGATAGGGGCCGGCACCCTAGAATGGACGCGGGTACTCGTATCCCGACGGAGTCACCATGACGAACCCGAGCCGCCCCGATATCCTTACGGAGGCGGAACTGCGCGCGCTATCCGGTCAAGGCGCCGTCAAGTCGTTCCCGAAACAAACCGTAATCGTCAGTGAAGGCGACGAGACTGACTCGCTTTATGTGATCCTGTCCGGCCGCGTCAAAGTGTTCCTTGCCGACGAGTCCGGCAAGGAGGTCGTGCTTGGCACGCAGGGGCCGGGTGAATACTTCGGCGAGATGGTGCTCGATGGCGGGCCGCGCTCGGCTTCCGTCGAGACACTGGAGCGGTCGCGTTTCGTCGTCATTCCCAAGCGCAAGGCGCGCGAATTCCTGTGCGGCCAGCCGGAGTTTGCTGTCCGGCTCATCGAGAAGCTCATCCGCCGCTGCCGGGTGCTTACTGCCAGCGTGAAAAACCTTGCGCTGATGGACGTCTACGGACGTGTGGCGCGTCTCCTGCTCGAGCTCGCGGAGGAGGATCGCGGCAAGCTCGTCATCAGAGAGAAGCTCACCCAGGCGGATGTCGCGAGCAGAGTGGGTGCCTCGCGTGAAATGGTGAGCAGGATACTCAAGGACCTCGCCTTGGGCGGCTATATAAGCGCCCAGCACAAGCGCATCACCATACATAAGGTGCCGCCCCCGCATTGGTAGAGCAGCAGGGCGCCGTGTATCTGCACCAACCCGGCTATCGCGAAAAACTCAAGCCGAGCAATATACCCCATGCTCTGGCACAGATGACGCTTTGGAGCTCCGCGTTCGCGATTCGCGACTCGGGACTCGGTATCCGGCAGGGCCGAGACCTAGGTGCACGTCTTGTCCGGATTCTGACGTCCGACTTCTGAATCCTGCTTTCTGGCTCCTGAGTCCTGTTTTTCGGCGACGAGCGACAACAGGTGCCCGAACTTGGCGCGCTTCGTTTCCAGGTATTCGCGGTTCGCTGCCCGCGGCGTGACTTCAACCGGCACCCGCTCGATGACGGCAAGGCCGTATTCCTCGAGGGCCGCGACCTTGTCGGGATTGTTGGTCATGAGGCGCACCTTGCGCACGCCGAGATCGAACAGGATGTGCGCCCCGGCCTTGTAGTCGCGCATGTCCGCCGCGAAGCCCAGCGCATGGTTCGCTTCCACGGTGTCCCGTCCCTGATCCTGCAGCGCGTACGCGCGTATCTTGTTGAGCAACCCGATGCCGCGCCCCTCGTCGAACATGTAAACCAGCACTCCGCTTCCCGCCGCGTCCAGCATGGAAAGCGCCGCATCCAGCTGCTCGCCGCAATCGCAACGCTCGCTGCCGAACACGTCACCAGTGAGGCACTGGGAGTGCAGCCGTACCAGCGTCGCCTGCCCGGGGTCGACCTCGCCCTTGACGAGCGCGACGTAGAGCGTGGTTTCAAGGTTGTCGGAATACACCATCAGCCGGAAATCGCCCGCCTTTTGCGTGGGCAACAATGTCTCGACGCGGCGACGAATCAAGCGCTCGCTCTCGCGGTAAGCCACGAGATCGGCGATCCGCAGGATCCTGATGTCGTGGGTGGCGGCAAAGCGCTTGAGCTCCGCCATCCGCGCCATGCTGCCATCCGCGTTCATGATCTCGCATATCACCCCCGCGGGTTTGAGTCCGGCCATGCGTGCGAGATCGACTGCGGCCTCGGTATGTCCACGCCGCGCCAGTACCCCGCCATCGACTGCGCGCAGCGTCAGGAGCCTGCCGGGACGGATGAGATCGGCGGGCTTGGCATCGTCCGCGATGGCCGCAGCAATCGTGCGCGCCCGGTCGCTGGCCGACATCCCGGAACCCACGCCCCCCCGCGCATCGATCGGCGTGGCGAACGCGGTGCCGAATCGGGTCTGGTTGCCGGTATCGTCTGTGATCAGCCCGATGCCGAGGCGGCGCATCCGCTCTTCGGTCAATGCGAGCGACACCAGGCCGCGCGCATGGGTCGCCATGAAGTTGATCGCCTCGGGCGTCGCCCGCTCCGCCGCGACGAAAAGATCGCCCTCGTTCTCGCGCTCCTCGCTGTCGACGATGATCACCATGCGGCCCCTGCGCACATCGGGCAGGATCTGCTCGACGATGAATTCGCTGGTGCGTGGCGTTCCCATCGCGTCGCGCCGATACTAACTGCGGGTGATCAGGCGCATGAACTCGGCGCGCGTCTTTTCGCTGTTGAACTCGCCGGTAAACGCGGACGTGGTCGCAACCGAATGCTGCTTCTGGATGCCGCGCATCACCATGCACAGGTGCTGGGCTTCGATCACCACGGCCACGCCGAGCGGCTCGAGCGTCTGGTCGATGCAGTTGCGGATGTCGACCGTGAGGCGCTCCTGCACCTGCAGGCGCCGGGCGTAAGCGTCCACGACGCGCGGTATCTTCGACAGGCCCACGATGCGGCCGTTGGGAATGTAGGCGACGTGCGCCTTGCCGAAGAACGGCAGCAGGTGATGCTCGCACAGGGAGTAGACTTCGATATCCTTGACGATCACCATCTGCTGGTACTCTTCCCGGAACATGGCGGAGCGCAGGATCTCCGGCGGATCGAGGTCGTAACCATGCGTCAGGAACTGCAGCGCTTTCGCCACGCGCTCAGGCGTCTTCTGCAGGCCTTCGCGATCCGGATCCTCGCCGATGTCCTTGAGTATGGCGCGATATTTCTCCGAGATCCGGCGCACGGCGGCCGGGTTGTACTGGTCGATCTTCGCGTAACCGTCCATCTCGTTTTCTTCCAGCATTTTTCTCGTCAGCGCCATCCTGGCCTCACTGTGGCGCGCCCGCCCGTTGTGCGAGCCGCGCCTGTATGGAGTTCACGATTCCCGCCTTGTCGAGTCCGCATTCCGCAAGTTGTATCGCCGGGTCGCCCTGATCGATGAACCGGTCAGGCAGGCCGAGCTGAAGCACCGGTAATGCGATCCCGCGGCGCTGCAGCGCTTCCAGAACTGCGCTGCCCGCCCCGCCCATGATAACGTTTTCCTCCACGGTCACCAGCAAATCGTGGTCGCGGGCAAGCTCGATCACCAGCGCGTCATCGAGCGGTTTGACAAACCGCATGTTGGCGACGGTCGCGTCGATCTCCTCCGCTGCCTGAAGGCTGGCCGCGACCGGGGCGCCAAAGGCGAGAATCGCAACCCGGCGCCCCATCTGTGCGTCTGCCAGACGGCGCCTCACCACGCCCTTTCCCACCGGCAGCGCCTTCATCTCCTTGCGTGGCGCCACACCAGGCCCGCTGCCCCGGGGGTAACGCACCGCGGCCGGCGTGCTCATCTGGACCGCCGTATACAGCATCTGGCGGCATTCATCCTCGTCCGACGGCGTCATCACCGTCATGTTCGGCAGGCAGCGCAGATAGGTGAGGTCGAAGCTGCCGTTGTGGGTCGCCCCGTCGGCGCCGACCAGGCCCGCGCGATCGATCGCAAAGACAATGGGCAGATTCTGGATCTGCACGTCGTGAATCAACTGGTCGTAGCCGCGCTGCAGGAAGGTGGAGTAGATCGCGAGCACCGGCTTGCGGCCCTCGCACGCGAGCCCGGCGGCGAACGTCACGGCGTGCTGCTCGGCGATTCCGACATCGAAGTAACGGTCGGGGTAGAGCTCCGCGTAACGCACCAGGCCCGATCCCTCGCGCATGGCCGGCGTGATGCCGACCACCCGATCGTCGAGCGCCGCCATGTCGCACAACCAGTCGCCGAACACCTGGGTATAGGTCTGTTTGCCGCCCGACTTTCCGCCCGCAATCCCGTTCGCCCGATCGAACTTGGATACGCCGTGGTAGAGCACCGGATCGGCCTCCGCCAGTTTGTACCCCTGCCCCTTGCGGGTGACCACATGAAGGAATTGCGGGCCCTTGAGGTGCTTGATGTTGGCGAGCGTGGGCAGCAGTGAATCCAGATCGTGGCCATCGATCGGCCCGATGTAGTTGAATCCGAACTCCTCGAACATGGTGCCCGGTGTCACCATCCCCTTGACGTGCTCCTCCGCCCGGCGCGCCAGGTCGCCCAGCACCTTCTGTCCCAGGTCCTTGGCGGCCACGTAGAAGCGGCCCGACATGAGCTTTGCCAGGTATTTGTTCAGCGCGCCGACCGGCGGCGAGATCGACATGTCGTTGTCGTTGAGGATGACGAGCAGGTTGACATCGCTCGCGCCGGCGTTGTTCAGCGCTTCGAAAGCCATCCCCGCGGTCATGGCGCCATCACCGATGATCGCAACACAATGCCGCTCGACTCCGGCGAGCTTGCTCGCCACCGCCATCCCGAGGGCCGCGCTGATCGAGGTGCTGGAGTGCGCGGTGCCGAACGTGTCGTATTCGCTTTCCTCGCGGCGCGGGAATCCGGAGATCCCTCCCCACATCCGCAGCTTTTTCATCGCCTCGCGCCGGCCCGTCATGATCTTGTGGCCGTAGGTCTGGTGGCCCACATCCCAAACCAGGCGATCGTGCGGGGTGTCGAACACGTAGTGCAGCGCTATGGTCAGTTCAACCGTGCCGAGATTCGATGACAGATGCCCGCCGGTCTGACTCACCGATTCCAGCAGAAACGCCCGCAACTCCTGCGCCAGGCGGGGCAACTGGCTCTTCTCCAGCTGCCGCAAATCGTGCGGCGTGCTGATGGATTTCAGCAGCTCGTACATCGGCTCATGCCTGCCGGCGCCCGCGTCAAGTGCGATGGTTCCGCTCATTGCTTCCCCGTACTTTCCCGGCCCATGGGTCCTGTCCGCTCAAAACTTGCGCAAAACGATGAAGTCCGCGAGCTGCTTGAGCCGCGCCGCCCTCTCCCCGAAGCCCGTGACCGCGGCAAGGGCTTTCTGGCGCAACTCCGCCGCGAATTCCTTAGACCGCGCGACGCCCAGTACGCTCACATAGGTCGGCTTGCTGTGCTGCGCGTCCTTGCCCGCTGTCTTGCCCAGGGCAGCGGTGCAGGATTCCGCATCCAGCACATCATCGACCACTTGGAAAGCGAGGCCGACAGCCTTCGCGTACTGGTCCAGCTGCCCGAAATCCGCCTCCCCCAGGCTGTTCCCGCACCGCGCTCCGAGCAACGCCGCCGCCCGTATCAGCGCGCCGGTCTTGTGTATGTGCATGAATTCAAGCTCGGGCACCGTCAGCGCTTCGCCCACGGCCGCCAGATCGATCGCCTGTCCCCCAGCCATGCCGCGCGATCCCGCCGCTGCCGCGAGGAGCCGGATCATGTCGAGCTGGGTCTCCGCATCGCCTGCAAGACGGTACTCCGAAACGAGCTGAAAGGCGAGGCTCTGCAGCGCATCGCCCACCAGCAGTGCGGTGGGTTCGTCGTATTCGACGTGACACGTCGGCTTGCCCCGGCGCAGCACGTCGTCATCCATGCATGGCAGGTCATCGTGGACCAGCGAGTACGCATGGATCAGTTCGACCGCGGCCGCCGCGAACGCCACGCGTTCCGCGTCGGCTCCGGCCAGCTCACCCGCGCCGAACGCGAGCAGCGGGCGCACCCGCTTTCCGCCATCGAGCACGGCATAGCGCATCGCCTGATGCAGTCGCTGAGGTGCAATGTCAGGGCCCGGCAGCACTTTCCGCAGCGTAGCCTCGACCAGGCTCAACCGGGCGCCGACCCAGGTTTGAAAGTCCATCGCAGGCGTCACCCGTTACTGATCGGATGCATCGAAGTTCTTGAGAACGTTGTCCTCCAGGACCTTCACCTGCTGTTGCGCATCCCGGAGGGCCGCCTGGCAGAATTTCAGAAGCTCGGCGCCCCGCTTGTAGGCGGCGAGCGACTGCTCGAGCGGCATCTCCCCGCCCTCCATACTCTCCACGATCTTCTCAAGTTCGGCAAGCGCCGCTTCGAAGGTCGGCTGCTGTTGTTTCGGTGATTTCGACATGCGTCCGCCGCGGCCCCGCTGAAAAGGTAAAAGAGTAGCGCGATCAGCATCTTGGGGTCAATTGTTGAAATACAAGCGAGTTTGGCGGAATCGGCGCTGCAGGCCTGCCCCGGCGCATGCGAAAAAGCCAAGTACGGAAATCGGTTGCCGCATGCGCCGCGCCCTATCTATACGCCGCACGATGGACCCGCCTTCGAGCTCAGTCAACGTTCGCGCCGGATTCCTTCGCGACCCTCGCCCATTTGACCAATTCGCGCGAGATGAACGCACGGAACTCGTCTGGCGTGTTGGCCACCACACTCTCGCCCTCGCCCATGAAGCGTTCCGGCAGCTCCGGCAGGCGAATCGCGCGCGTCACGTCGGCATGAATGCGCCCGGCAATAGGCGTCGGCGTGCCGGCTGGAAGGAGCACGCCATACCAGGTGGCCACTTCATAACCCTCGAGGCTGGACTCCGACACCGTCGGTACGTCTGGCATCACGTGCGCTCGTGCCGGACCGTTCGCTCGGCACGCGCGTAGTGGTGGATTTTCGTGGTCGGACGGCCGTTTCCAGTCCCATCCGCAGTGGCAGCTACATCGTCGTCGCGGACTCCTTACAGACCGTCAAGAAACTGGAGCAGATGTTGATGTAAGGCGGCCGGCAGCTCGCGCCTGCCTGCGCCGCGGTATCGCGCCAGGACCATAGCGGGATTGCGGACGCGCAGGGTGCCCGACACGGTGGCCCAGCGCTGGTGCGCTACTTGCGTAACTGCGCCTCCCGGAAGTTGATCACCTTGATCACGTCAGCCGCCTCGATGCGTCCGATCGGGCCGTCGCTATAGCTCGACGCCAGAATCTTCCCGCCCGCGTCAATGAGGAACTCGGAGGGTTGAATGATGCTGCGGCGTTCCTCCCACCACGAGCCCAACCTGTCGGCGACCTCGCGCGTTACCCCATATCCCACTGGGAACGACACTTCCCGCGCGACTTCGCCCGCCTTGTCTATGGGATCCACGCTGGCGGCAATTATGCTGGCGCCGACCGCGTCCAGCTCAGTCTTGAGCTTCTCGAAGCCGACCAACTGCCGGCGGCAATACGGTCACCAGTGGCCGCGATAAAACAGGATGACCCCGTACTTCGAGCCGATCCCGCCAGGCAAGTCGATCGTCCCGCCCTTGACGAGACTGATCGTCAGGTTGGGGAACGTATCACCAATACCGAGCTTCTTTGACATCGAGTTCTCCTTCTATATGGCAAGCGTAACGAAGCTTCGCGAATCGTGGTGGCCCGACATAGCGCGCGCGGCCGGCGTGCCTTCAGGCCGGTGAAGCGCGTTTCTCTACAGCCCACAACGTGTCAGCTTCCCGCAGGTGGTACAGCGCAATTGAGATCCCGGATTACCGGCGGGTCACGGAAATGACCGAATGGCGGTTGCTTAGCCGGCATTTCCGCTGGCGTGCTTGCCGAGCTTCCAGCCGTGCGCCGCGATATGCTTCTCGGCAACGGCGATCGGCTCTTCTTCGAGCGGCGTCGCCATCGTGTCGTTGAATCGGTTCATGAAGCCGAAGTAGGCGACCAGTGAGGTAATTTCCACGATTTCGCCCTCCGACCAATGCTGCTTCATCCGGTCGAACAGCTCGTCGCTCACGTCGTTCGGCTGCGAGGCAGCCGCAATCACAAATTCGATCGCCACACGCTCGCCCTCGGAATAAAGCGGGCTCGTCTTGTTTTCCCAGACGGCGGCGAGCTTTTCGTCCGCGATGCCAGACCGGAGAGACCCTCCGGCGTTGTGCGCCATTCAGTAATGGCAACCGTGGGTGCGCGCCACGACGTAAGCCAGCAGGCGTTTGAATCCCACGCTCACCTCTCCCTGCGGGTCGAATACCGCGCTGCTCAAGGCGCGGATGGCGCGCACCATCTTGGGCTTGCGTTGCAGGATGAGCTGACTGTTCGGAATGAAGTGTCCCGATGCCTTCAAGTGGTCAAAAATATCGTTCAGCTCGGGGACCGAGCCGACGGGGAGCGGAGCGATTCGCGCCATGTCATGTCCTTTCTGGGTTGGTACGTTGTGAGTTCGAGCCACCTTGATGCTTCGGGCGCCCGGCCATCGCGCGCCGCTACTCGACCGCTTCCCGGGCCAGCCCGTCGAGCGCTTTCCGCAATTTGACAACCACAGGTCCGCACTCCTTGGCGCCGTGCCGATCCACGATGAACTGCGGGTCGTTGTAGCCGAGCCAGGCTTGGCCGGATGCATCCTGCCAGGCAAGCGCCTTGAGGGGAAGATCGATGCCGGCTGATTGTGCGCACTCCATCAGCGGCGTGCCCCCCTGAGGATTTCCGAAGATCAGCAGTTCGGTCGGCCTGAGAGACTTTCCGATCTTCGCCGCGCCCATGGCATGATCCACCCGAAGGAAAACGTTGAGCCCTCTCGACTTGGCCGCTTTCTCCAGACGGTCCATGGTTTCCTTCACATCATGCGCGCTCTTGATTGCAACGAGACCCTCGGCAGCATTGGCGGTGCCCGCAGTCAGCGCCAGAATCATGAGACCTGCGTAACGGAACCTGGGCATGCGGATTTTCCTCTCATGCGATTGACGAACGTCAAGCCGGACGATGCGCCAACTGACTAACGTGCCGGGGCCATCTGCTTCGCGCGCGCGCGACGAGTCCTGCCCCTCTTCGAGTGTCCGGAGTGACGTGCCGCGCCACGATCGCTCGCGTATGCGTGTGTCGCGGCAGTCTTGATGCCCGACAGCGCACTTTTCACGGCATCGCGCATGGCGACCCGATCAGCCCCCACTCTGGACATCACCCGGATTCCCTGCAAGACCGTGATCAACAGGCGTGCGAGCGCCTCGGGCTGCACACCGTCCGTCAATTGACCCACTCTCTTCGCCTCGACAAGTCGCGCGCAGAACACCTGCTCGACCCGCCGAAACGCGCCGCGTATGAGCGCGGCCACTTGCGCGTCCTCCATACCCAACTCGACCGCCGAGTTGGTAAGGAGGCATCCGCGGCGCAGGCGCTCCGGCGGCGCTTCGACGAGTTGCAGGAAGAACTGCCTGACCGCATCCCCGGCCGGCTCGACCGCCAGCAGGCGCCGGACGTTGTCCTCGACCACGAGATCGAGATAGCGCCTGATACTCGCCACGAAAAGCGCCCGCTTGTCGGGATAGGCGCCGTACAGACTGCCGCGATTCACACCTGTCTTTCCGACCAGGTTCTGGATCGAGGTACCGTCGAACCCGCGCGCCCAGAAGACCTCCATCGCCCGGTCCAGCATGGCCGTTTCGTCGTATGCCTTTGGGCGGGCCAAAACAGCCTCCTTCGGTGATCAAGGGTTTCATTATAGAATAACCGTTCCAAAATGCAATCGGGAAATCCGGATCGGACGCCGGCCCCTTCCCTGGTCGTTGACCGGCGTCGCGCCGAAATCGCAGGGCTCGGCGATGCGACCCCGGAGACCAGCCCCAGGGTCACTGCATCAGGCAGGCGCGTACCCCCCGGGGGGTAACATCCAGGTCCGGGAACGATGCGTAAGTTTTGACCATGCGGCTCGACTCATGGGACGATGTCCCTGATGAGCTTTCCCGGTAGGCCGCGTTCAGATCGGACACTCTCCCGGAGACCAGAGAATGCATGCAACCCTGCCCTTGATGGAAATCAGTGACTTCCCCGCGATCAACCGCCGGCGCCTGGAAGTCCTCCAGGTCAATCTGGGTTACAAGTGCAACCAGACCTGTGTCCACTGCCACGTGAACGCGGGCCCCACCCGTACGGAGATGATGGGCCGGGAAACCGTCTTCGAGGTGGTGGCATTTCTCAAGGCCGCCGGCATCAGAATGCTCGACATTACCGGCGGCGCGCCCGAACTCAACCCGCACTTTCGCATCCTCGTCACGGCGGCGCGCGCTCTGGATGTGCACGTGATCGATCGCTGCAATCTGACGATCATCGAGCAACCGGGCCAGGAATACCTGCCGCAGTTCCTGCACGACCACGAGGTCGAGGTGATCGCCTCGCTCCCGTGCTATCTCGAGGACAATGTCGATCGCCAGCGCGGGAAGGGCGTGTTCGAGGCGAGCATCCGGTGCCTGCGGACCCTCAATCGTTTCGGTTACGGTCAGCCCGGCTCGGGACTCACGCTCAATCTGGTGTACAACCCGCAGGGCCCCGCGTTGCCGCCGGCACAGGCGCAACTCGAAGAGGATTACCGGCGCCATCTGGGGGAACGATACGGCGTCGGTTTCAACCAGCTCTACGTGCTCACCAACATGCCGATCCAGCGCTTCGGCAGCATGCTCATCTCGAAAGGCCAGTTCGAGCATTACATGGATGTCCTCAAGAACGCCTATCAACCACAGAATCTCGAATCGGTCATGTGCCGCAACCAGCTTTCCGTCGACTGGCGCGGATACGTGTACGACTGCGACTTCAATCAGATGCTGAACCTGCCGCTCTCCTGGAAAGCCCGTCCGCGCACGCACCTGCGCGACCTGATTGGCGCCGATCTCACGCACAATCCCATCGTGGTGAAAGACCACTGCTACGGCTGCACCGCCGGTCAGGGTTCGAGTTGCGGCGGCGCCCTGGCCTGAAGATCGTGATCCGCGAATCGTGGGTCGTGATCCGGCG
>MEQT01000193.1 GCA_001770325.1 Betaproteobacteria bacterium RIFCSPLOWO2_02_64_14 | reverse complement strand
CCCTGGCCTCGAGGCTGGTCAGCTTCTCGGGTGTGCCCGAGTGCGCGACGCCGGGTTGGCGAACGATGGCGCAATCATCCATCACGAACTTGCAATCGAGCGCGACGACGCGGCCGTCCCTGGTGACGATCAGTGGATTGATCTCCAAAAGCTCGGCGTCGAAGGCGGCATAGGCCGCGTAGAGCTTGACGAGCGCATCGGCGACCTGGCCTTCGGCCGCGCCGAGCCCCAGGCCCTGGACCAGCGTCTCGGCATCCGCATGGGAGAAGCCGCGGCGGATATCGACGGGCTGGAGGCGGAGCTTGCCGGGCGCCGTCGCCGCCACCTCCTCGATATCCATGCCGCCCTCGGTCGAAAACATGACGAGCGGGCCCTTGCTCGAGGGATCGTTGAGCACTGCGGCATAAAGCTCGCGTTCGATCGGCATCTGCTCCTCGACCAGCACCTTCTCGACCTGGTGGCCGGCGATCTCCATGCCGATGATGGCCCTGGCATGGGCCCTGGCTTCGTCGGGCGTCGCGGCGAGCTTGATGCCGCCCGCCTTGCCGCGCTTTCCAGTCGGGACCTGGGCCTTGACGACGACGGCGCCGATGCGGGCCGCGACTTGGGCGGCTTCGTCGGGTGTTTTCGCCAGCCCGCTTTTGGGAACGGCGATGCCCAGCCCGGCCAGGAGCGGCTTGGCCGCGTGTTCCTCGAAGTTCATTTTACGTACTTTTTCCAGAACGGACCGAACAGGTCCTCTTCGGAAGGCTGGTCCTCGGGGATCGTGGTGACGAGGCGGGTGACGTTGATGAAGTGGCGGTAGTTCAAGTTCTCGCTGATCGAGTTCCCGCCCCAGGTGCCGCAGCCCATCGACAGCGAGAACGGCAGCCCGTTGTCGAAGCTGCCGCCGGTGGCGAAGGTGTGCGACTGCTTGACGATCACGCGGCACACCGTCATTTCGCGCGCGAGCCGCCGGATATGCGCCTCGTCTTCGCTGTAGATGCCGCACGAGTGGCCGTCGCCCATGTAGTCGTAGATGCCGCGCATGATGCCGAACGCATGGTCGAAGTCGCGCGCGCGGTAGACCGTCAGCACCGGCGACAGTTTCTCGCCCGAGAACGGGGCGTCCCGGCCGGTGCCGGTTTCCTCGACCATCAGGCATTTGGCTTTGATGAGTTCCGGCCGCGTCAATCCCGCTATCGCGCAAATCCTGGAAACCGATTGCGCGGTGATGGCGGGCGAGAGCTTGCCGCCGGGAAACATTGCCTTCTGCAATGTTTCCTTTTCAGCGGCCGTGAGAAGTGCGCCCCGTTCTTTCGCAAGGCACGCCATCATCTCCGCATAGACCTTGGCGTGGATGATGACGCTGTTTTCCGAGGAGCAGCTCGTGGCGTTGTCGAAAATCTTCGAGCGCATGATCTTGGGCGCCGCGTCCGCGCAGTCCGCGCTCTCGTCCACGATCACCACGACGTTCCCGGTGCCCACGCCGAGAGCAGGGGTGCCGCTCGAGTAGCCGCCGCGCACATTGTTCTGCGATCCAGTGACCACCACCAGATCGGCCTGCTTCATGAGTTCGGCCGAGAGCTCGCGCGTCACCGGACTGGGCAGCGTCTGCACCAGATCGCGCGGGGCGCCAATGCGCGCGAATTCCTCGTGAATGAATTCGAGCAGCTTTGCCGCCGTCGAGTAACCCTTGGGCGAGGGCGAGAGGATGATGGCGTTGCCGCACTTCAGCGCATTGATAATGTTGTTGGCGGGCGTCGCGCCGGGGTTGGTTGAAGGCACGAGCGCGGCGACCACACCCACGGGACGCGCGAACTCGGTGATGCCCCGGTCCGGGTACTCGGCGAGAACGCCGGTTGAAATGGCGCCCTTGAGATCGCGCAGCAGCCCGAGCGTCTTGCGGTGGTTCTTGACGATCTTGTCTTCGACGTTGCCGAGACCCGTGTCGCGCACCGCGATTTCCGCGAGCGTGCGATTGCGATCCGGCCTCATGATCGCCCAGCCCACGGCGGTGACGGCTTCGTCGAGTTGTTCCTGGCCGTAGCGTTCGTAATGGCGCTGGGCGGCGCGCGCGCGGCGGATCAACTCCGCCACGGTCTGCTTCGCGGCAGTGCCGATGGTGACGGTTTCGCTATGAGTGGTCATGGCTTGTCCCGATGATGGATCGATTTCCGTTGTCACTGGCTGGCGATGCGCTGTTTCATCCTCTGGCGCATGCGCCGGAAGACGGGATAAAGGAGTGTCAGGATCGCGATTAACATTATCGGCCCGCTGATCGGCCGGGTAAAGAACACGGTCCAGTCGTTGCTGTAGCTGATCATGCTGGTCATGAACGAGGATTCGGCGAGCGGGCCGAGGATCACGCCGAGCACGAGCGGCGTGATCGGGAACTTGAAACGCTCGAACAGGTAGCCGAGCACGCCGAAGATCGCCACCAGCCACACGTCGGTGATGTTGTTGCGCGCGGCAAATGCGCCGAGGATGCACATCATCACGACGTAGGCCGAGACGATTACTTCGGGAAACGCGAGCACCTTGACCATGTACTTGGTGGCGAAATAGCCGATCGCGCACATCACGACGATGCCGACGAATACCGAAGCGAACATCGCGTAGATGATGTGGCTGGAAGTCTGGAATACCTGCGGTCCGGGCTGCAGGCCGTGCAGCAGGAAGGCGCCGAGGATGATGGCGGTGGCGCCGCTGCCGGGAATGCCCATCGTCACGAGCGGAATGATGGCGCCTCCGACCGAGGCGGTGGCCGCAGTCTGCGGCGCGATGATGCCTTCGGGTATGCCAGTGCCCAGTTTCTGCCTGCGCCTGCCGTACTGGCCTTCGATGCCGTACGACAGGAACGAGGAAACGGTCGCCCCCGCGCCCGGCACGAGCCCCACGATGATGCCGGTCGCGCTGCCGCGCAGGAAGGTCATCTTGGTGGCCAGCACTTCGCGCAGCCGGGGCAGGCGCGTCCTGATCTTGCCCACCGCGTCCAGCGGTACCGATTTGAAGCCCTGTTCCAGGCGCAGGAACACCTCGCCCAAGCCGTAGGCGCCAACCATCACGACCAGGTAATCGATGCCGTCGGACAGAATCGGCACGTTGAAGGTGAAGCGGTGCGTGCCATAGGTATCGTCGACGCCGACGGTGGCGATCAACAGCCCCGCGAACAGGCTGATCAGCGCATTGGTAAGAGAGCTGCCGCCGAGCGATACGACGCTCGACAGGCCGAAGAACAGGATCGCGAAATACTCGGGCGTGGAAAAAGTCAGCGCGATCCTGGCGACAGGCTGGGCGAGCAGCACCATCACGACGGCGGCAACCATGCCGCCGGCGAATGCCGACAGCAGCGTCCAGCCGAGGGCCTGCGCCGCCCGACCTTTGCGCGCCATCTGGTAGCCATCCCACAGCAGAGGCACGTCGATCGGCTCGCCGGGCACGTGGAACAGGATCGAGGTCCAGGCCCCGGCGTAGGTGCCGGAAATGTACATCGCGGTAAGCAGGATAATCGCCGGGATGACCTCCATGCTGTAGGTGAAAGGCAGCGCCAGCACCACGCCCATTACCAACGTGAGTCCCGGCAGCACTGCGACCAGCAGGCCGAGGATAATGCCGATCGCCAGGACCAGGAAATTGACCGGCTGAAAAACGTGCACGAAGCCGACGGCGAGATTGCTGAGAATTCCTTCCATCGCGGTCGCTTTTCAGCGGATTCCCATGACCTGCATCAAGAACAGCGTGACTTGCAAGAATGGTTCCTGGCCGATCGGCAGCGATACGTAGACGAGCTTCATGAAAATGAACAACAGCAGCAATGTGCCGATTAGGCTCACCGCTGCGATGACGCCCCAGCGGCGATAGCCGCCGATGACCATAAACGCGGCGAGATAGGTGGTGGTGGCGAGGAAGAATCCTAGCCGCGGCACGGCCAGCACATAGAGAATGGTCGCTCCCATGCCGACCAGCAGCAGCCACGGGTGGCTTTCGACGGGCGCGCTGATCGGCCGCGTATCAGCGTGTTTCCCGGCGGATTCCTCGACGATTTCCTCCAGCACGCCGCCGACCTCGCCCGCCCGCGCGCCGAATGCGGCGATCTTGACGACCTCGTAGCCGCACGCCGCGATCGTCAACGTCAGGATCGCCTCGGGCCAGAAATCGGGACCGAGCGTGCCAGCCCGCGCATGAAACTGGAAGTTGGAGGCCACGAAATAGAGATAGCCCGCCGCCGCGCCGACGATCGCGTAAGGAAGCGCTCTGGTGAAACGGGCGTCGCGGGACATGCGAAGCTATTCAGGTGAACCTGTATGAGTGCAAAGGCGGCGCGCCGTATTCCCGCCCGCGCCGCCTTGCCGGCGTTTCCGCGCGGATTATTTCTTTGGAGCGTACTTGCGCATCGTTTCGAGTTCCTGCTTCATGAAGGCGACCGCGCCCGCCGCGGGAATGAAACTCTTCTCGTCCGCGTACTGATCCTTGAGCCAGGCCTTGTAATCATCCGTAGCCGCCACCTTGGCGAGCGCGTCGGAGACCCCTTTCACACGGCCCTGGTCGGTGCCGGCCTTCATCGCGATTGAACGGAACTGACTGATCGCGATCCGGTGGCCAAGCTCGAAGCTCGCCGGGACGTTGCCGAACGCCGGGAAGCGCGCCTCCGAGAATATCAGGACCGGGCGCATCTGCTTGCCGTCAAGGAAGCTTTTCACGTCGCCCAACTGCTCGTACAGGATGTCGGCGTGCCCGCCGAGGATCGCGGTGTAACGTTCGGCGGGTTTGGCAAAGGGCACGGACGTGAGCTTCAGACCCTTCTGGGTGAAGTAGATCACGTGCAGGTCGTCGGCGCTGCCAAAGCCGGTGATCGCCACCTTGAGGGGCCGCTTCTTCGCTTCGGCCTCGATGTCCTTCCACGTCTTGAGCGGGCTGTTTTCAGCGACGAAGAAGGCGGACGGCTGGCGGATCATGACCGCCGCCGGAACGATGTCCTCGATCTTCCACTTGGTTGCCGGATCCATCTGCAAGGCCAGCGTGTCCGCGATGAATATGGAGATGGAGTAACCGTCGGCAGGCGAGGTGAGCATCTTGTTGAGTCCGGTCTGCCCGGTTGCGCCCGCAACGTTGATGACGGGCAGTGAAACCTTGAGCTCCTTCTCCAGAGCTGGGGCGATTTTGCGCGCCAACTGGTCGGCGCCGCCGCCGGGACCCCACGGCACCACCAATTCGATCGGGCGCGAGGGATACTTGTCCTGCGCGCTCGCGGGGACGATCGTGCCGGCGAGCGCCACGAGCGCGACGCTGCAAATACCATGGAATCCGTTGCTGAGCATGTCTTTCTTCATGGTCATCCTCCTTATGGCTGTGCTAAGAGTGCCTGGTTGTATACCGGCGGCTGCCGACGTCGTCGGCGCCGGATTCCCGGCAGGATTGCAATGATACCTCTTCCTGCAACGACGGCTTTGCCGTGCACGGTTGCGCGCGGCGCGCAGGCATTTTCCGAGGGACGACGCTCGCAGCGGGAAATGCTAAACTTCCCGCTCCCGTAGAACAATACGACCAGTTTTATGAAATGGACCAGAAAAAGCACGTTAAATTCGAGGGGAGGCTGGTCTTTGTTGGATGCGGCTCTGTCGGGCAGGGTACGCTCCCGCTTTTGCTGCGCCATATCGACATGCCCAAGGACCGCATCGTCATCCTCACCGGCGACGAACGCGGCAGGCAGGAAGCCGAGCAGTACGGCATAAAGTTCATCATCAAGCCGCTCACGCGCGAAAATTATCGCGCGCTGCTCGATCCGCTAGTCGCCAGAGGCGATTTCCTCCTCAATCTCTCCGTCGATGTATCGAGCGTTACGCTGATCGAGTACTGCTACGAGAAGGGCGCGATGTATCTCGACACCTGCATCGAGCCGTGGCTCGGCGGCTACACCGATCAAAGCGTTTCGGCGTCGCACCGCTCCAATTACGGGCTGCGCGAGGCGGCGCTCGCGCTGCGCGAAAAATACCCCGACAGCAGTCCAACCGTGATCCTGACGCACGGCGCCAATCCCGGGCTGATTTCCCACTGGGTGAAGCAGGCGCTCGTCAATCTCGCGCGCGATCTTCACGGGAAAGCCGACGTTCCCAAGAGCAAAGCGGCGTGGGCGCAGTTGGCAATGAAACTGGGGGTGAAGACGATTCACTGCGCCGAGCGCGATACCCAGGTCGCCAATCCCGGCAAGCGGCGCTTCGAATTCGTCAATACCTGGTCGGTGGACGGCTTCATAGGCGAGGGCTCGCAGCCGTGCGAGCTCGGCTGGGGCTCACATGAGAAGCATTTTCCGCACGACGGCAAGCGCCACGGATTCGGCTGCGACGCCGCGATCTATCTGACGCGACCCGGGGCTTCGGTGCGCGTGTGCTCGTGGACGCCGATGGAGGGCCCTTATCACGGCTTTCTCATCACCCACGGCGAGGCGATTTCGATCTCCGACTACTTCACGGTGCGGGAGAACGGCAACGTGGTCTACCGGCCGACCTGCCATTATGCCTACCACCCCAGCGACGGCACGGTGCTGTCGGTACATGAGCTCGCCGGGAAAAACTGGATAGGACAGCAGAACAGGCGCATTTTGATGGATGACATCTACGACGGCATCGACGAACTGGGTGCGCTCCTCATGGGGCATGAGAAGGGCGCTTACTGGTACGGCTCCGTAATCTCGGTGCACGAGGCGCGCAAGCTCGCGCCATTCAACAATGCGACCAGCATCCAGGTCGCCGCCGGCGTGATGGGTGCGGTGGTGTGGGCGATGGAAAATCCAATGGCCGGCATCCTCGATCCCGACGACATCGATTTTGAGCGCGTGCTCGAGCTCGCCGGCCCGTACCTCGGCAAGCAGGTCGGCGTCTATTCGGACTGGACGCCGCTCAAGGGCCGTGGCCACCCGTTCCCGGAGGATGTCGATGCCTCCGATCCGTGGCAGTTCAAAAATTTTCGCGTCGTGTGACTCGAAAATTTGGGAGGGGGCGATGGCAAAGAACATCCTGATCTTCGTGCTCGGCGGCCTGCTGGGCGGCGCCGGCGGGTTCGCGCTCGGCATTTTCGTCTATCCGTTCATTTTCCTGTCGGACATCGTCGGCGCGGAGCGGGTGGAGAACCCGGCCTCGCGCGAAGTGCTGGCGCGCGGGACGTTCATCCACGCCAACCCGTCCGATCCCATCCATTACGGGAAGGGAAGGGTCACCGTGTACGAGGGCTTGCTTCATCTTGAGAGCGATTTCGAAGTCGGGCCCGGTCCGAAATTTCACGTCTACCTCGTGCCGGAACGCAGCGTGACGCCTTCGACCAAAGTGGCGCAGACGATGTACGTCGATCTCGGGCGGCTCAAGGCGTTCAAGGGGAGCCAGAACTATCTCCTTCCCCCCGGCGTGAACGCCGCGCGCTACGGCAGCGTGGTGATCTGGTGCGAGCACTTCGGCGTGCTCATTTCACCAGCGGAACTGAAGATGGGCTCGTGAGGGATCTTCCGAAACGGCGATTCAGCCACGGAAACACACGGACGAACAACAAGGTACTTGTTCAGCTCTCTTGTCTGATCTTTCCGTGCCTTTCCGTGTGCTTCCTTGGCCGACTGCGGTTTTTCCGCTATTCGATCCTGATCCTCGCCACTTTCACGATCCGCGCGCACTTGACGCGCTCGGAGCGGATGAACGCGGTGAATTCCTCGGGTGAATTGCCGACGGTTTCAGTCCCCACAAAGGAGATTTTCTCCTCCACGTCCGGCTGCCGCAGCACCTTGACGGTCTCGCCGTGCAGCCGCGCGATGGTGTCCTTCGGTACCGCACCCGTGCGCCGGGCGCGCCTGGCTAAGGAGCTTGTCGCATTTTAGCCCCGACAAGCCCCTAGTACAACGAATCATTAATTTCGAAACGTCGTTCGCATCTACAGAGATGTTGCAAAATTAAGGTGTCGCGATACTAGCGCATCCACCGATCGCTCAAGAGCTTCACCACCGGCTCCGCGATCTCGTAGACGCTGGATACGGCCAACTCGTGCCCGAATGCTACACCTTCCTGCGCCGCGCGCCGTCTCAGTCTCTCCTCGTGGATCTCCATGACGTCCTTTGGAAACGGCATCAGCCCGGGATCGAGTATCCGGAGGTAACCGTCGGCGTCACGCGCGGGCATGATCCTGCTCTTGCACCCGCGGTTCGGTGACCAGGGCACGTCGAGCACGCCGGCCTCGAACGCCCGCACGGCGCCGAGCGCCACGTCGCCGTCGCCCATCTCGAGCGTCTTGTCGACGACGGGACGGACTTCGCGCTTGATGAGTTCTTTCTCGTCCTCGAACTCGCGCATGCCGTCCAGCCGGATCTTGCGCGCAAGATAGATCGCCATGCGCGTCATCCGCAGCCCTTCGGCGTTGATCTGCGGCGTCGGAATGCCGAAAGCCTCGTGCGTGCTCTTGGTCGTGACCGACGCGGCGCCGGAAATGGCCGCGAGGGTGCCCCCGTAGCTGATGATGGCCGCCGCCTGTGCGTCGTCCTGCGGCCAGGCGCCCATCCAGTGCAACAGCGTGACCGGGGTGAACACGTTCCCGTACCCTTTGCGAGCGAGGTAGTCCTGGCACAGTTCCCGGCACGCCGCGACCGCGGCGGCGTCCTGCACCAGGTGCAACGTCTCGCCCATCTCGAGGCCGTAGTTTCTGACGCCCTGGGCGGCGGCGAGCAGGCAGTCGAGGACGCAAGTGATGATCGCGATCGACGGCGGAATGTTGGTGCCGGTCAGGAAACCAGGCTGGCGGCGGTGCAGTTCGACGCCGCGCTCCTGGTAGAGCGCCGTGAGGCGATCGAGGTACTGATAGTTGCGGATTCCGTCCTCGATCGACAGCTCCTTGGTGTAGGAGGTCGTGTAGGCGATGCCCGATCCGAGGTAGCCGGAATAGCCGCCCGCAAACGCGATCTCTCCCGTGAGCTTCGGCATGGAGGTGCCGGTCAGCATGATCGCTGGCTTGTCCACGGCATCGATCAACTCCCTCGCCCTGGCGACGCCGTAGTTGACCATCGGGTAGCCATTCAGCATCGAGCGGCCCAGGCGCTCGGACTCTTCGATGCCCTGCTGCGCGAGATGCCATTGTTCGTTGCGCGTGTAGCTGTCGGTGGTGGTGGGAATGATGTCGGCGTGGCCCTCCCGGTCGAGCGCGACCATCAGCTCGCGATGCATGTCGAAGGTGCCGAAACCGCCGCGCGGTTGGGTCAGGCAGCGGCGTTCCGCGACGGCCTGACGCATGACCTGCGCGAGCTGCTTGTGCCGCGGCAGCCGCCAGTGCAACTCGACGGCTTCATCGATGTCGACTGCGGCGCCGGTCGGCCAGCGGGCGAGATTCTCGCTGCGCATGCGGCTGAAAAGGT
>MEQT01000192.1:5831-11275 GCA_001770325.1 Betaproteobacteria bacterium RIFCSPLOWO2_02_64_14 | reverse complement strand
TTGTTGATCACCGACAGCGCGTCGCGGCCGAGGCCGCGGCGCATCAACACGGCGTCGACTCGCGTGGCGAGGTCGTCGCCCGAGCGCGTCTCGCTTGCCGGTTGCACCGCACAAGCCGCAACGAGGAGTCCAGCGAGGGCGCCAACTGGCCACCTCTTGCTCCCCTCCTTGCTCAAGGAGGGGTGACCCGAAGGGTCGCGGTGGTTGGCTTGGCCGGGTCGCGAATTCACCACCCCGTCGCTTTGCGCCACCCCTCCTCCAAGAGAATGGGAGTTCGTATCGCCAGGCACGCCAGATTGCTCACTCAGCCGAGACGGCAAGCACCTCGCGCGCGGCCCGGGCGCCGCTCTGCAGCGCGCCGGCCACGGTGCCGTGTTCGCCCGAGAAATCCGTCGCCTCGCCAGCGAAGAAGAGCGTGTCTTCGAGGGGCGCGGCCAGTGCGCGCCGTGCGTCGTTGCCGCCGACCAGCACATGGCTGTAGGCGCCCCGCGCGAACGGATCCTGCTGCCAGTCGTGCAGCCACGACCCCTTAAGCTCGTTCCCGACGTTCACGCGCCCGCCGAAAACGGATGCAAGGCTTCGCACCGCGCACTCGATGAGGTGCGGGATCGCGGCGCCGGTCAGGCGCGCCGCCTTCGGCCCGCCCGCCCATGCGGTGATGAACGGCGCACGCGCGGGCAATGCCGTCCAGAAGGTGGGGAACGGAGCACGGGGGGAATGAAAGAACGATACGCCGCGGTAAGCCGCTCCGTCGAGTTCCTCCCAGAACGCCGTGCGAAACCGCAGCACTGCCTTCAGCACCGGCCCGCTGGCGAGCCCGGCGAGCGCCGGCGCTTTTTCTTTCAGTTCCGGGACGAATCGCACTGCGCCTGGGACATCCGCCCGTTGCTGCAGCACGCCGAGCGGCAGTGTGATGATGACGCTGCGCGCACGCATGCGGAAGGGTTTCCCGCTGCGCACACCGTCGATCTGCGCGGCTCCGCGCGCCCATTGCACCGCGTGCACGACGCTCCGCAATCTGACCCTGACATTGCCACCGGACATCCCGGCCAGCGCCGTGAGCAGCGGTCCGTACCCGCCGCCCGGCCGGAAGTGCCCGTATTCGTTGCCCTCCCCGGTCCACTCCGCGGCGATCGATCGGGCGCTGACGCGCGCCGGATCCGCCGCGTCGTAACCTTTAACCCTCATCCGCGCAAAGGCACGAGCTTCATCGGAAAGTTCATGGCGTACACGGTCCAGGAATGTCGCGAATGAGATGTCCTTCTTCCCGAGTGAGCCGGCATGCCGCCGCAGCACCTGCTCGACCGAGGCGAACACGTCGTCGTTCCTGGGCCTGAGTTCCCCCCGTTTCAGCGCAAGCCGCACCATTGGCGCCACGACCGCGGTCGCACCGGCCTGACGCATCAGGGCGAACGTAACCGCGGGACGGCCATGGATGAATTCAGCGCCGAGTTCGACCGGCAGCGCGAGCCCGGATTCGTGGTGCGTCCACACGCGCCCGCCGATGCGATCCCGCGCTTCGAGCACGAGCACCGGCCGACCCGCGCGCCCGAGTTCCGCCGCGGCGGCAAGTCCAGCCGCGCCGGCGCCGATCACTACGACATCGTATGGCACGTGCCCGGACGAGGCTCCCGCACCCCGCTTACTGCAGGGTAAGCCCCGCGAGCTTGATTGCCTGGGTAAAGCGGCCAAACTCGGCGTTGGTGGGTTTCAACATGCCGCCGGGCACCGCGCGGTAGGCGCGGCCCGCCGCCTGAAGAACTGCAGGTTTCCGATTGCCGCTCGGAACCGTCATGCCTGCTTCCTCCCTGTCATGTTTCACACCGGCCGCTTGACCAGGCCGAGCTGGATCACCATTCCCATGTCGTCGCGCACCGCCGCGTGTTCGCATATCTCCCCGTCACGCACGCGGAAACTGTGGAACTGCTGCACCTCGACGCGCCTGCCGGTGGGCGGAACGCCGTTGAGCATGCCGCTGAAGGCCTCCGGCAGCACCGGCGCGCCGAGATGCGTGCCGGTCATCGTGACCTTGCACACCACGCGGTCGTCCTCCGCCGTCGCCTCTTCGATCCGGTAGTTGAAGTCCGGGAACACGCTGAACAGCGTCTCGAATACCCTTTGCATCCCGGCGCGGCCAACGGTGCGGAGATGATTCCTCGCATCGAGCGCATAGAACGCCGCCGCTGCGCGCGCGTCCTGCCGGTTGAAACCCTCGTCGTAGAGCCGGCGGATGAGAGCCGTGTTCGCCTCCAGGGACATCGCCACGCGCGCCACAAAACAACCTTAGCCTGCAAGACAAGGGGTTCGAATGTCCAACGGTTGGAGGCCAACCAAAAAACTTCTCCTCCCCCTTGATGGGGGAGGATTAAGGTGGGGGTGATTCATTCACGTGCATTCTACACTCTTCCCTCTACGTCTTATCCAGCTCGGGGTAATGGCGGAAGATGCCGTATTCGTTGAAGGGAATGCGGCGTTCGGACGCGAGATAAGCGGCGATGCGCGGCCGCTCCGCAACCCGTCGATGCAGCGCCGCCAGAAGTGGATGCCGGGGCCTCATGCGCGCCATGGTGCGCGGAAACGCATGGTCGAGACCGGCGATCACCTGGAACAGCGAGAGGTCCACGTAGCTCAACGATCTGCCGACGAGGTGCCGGTCGCCGGCCGGATTGATCCCGAGCAGGCGCTCGAAGTAACCGAGGAACTTCGGCAGCCGCTGCGCCCTGAAATCCGCCGCCCGCCGCAACGCCTCCGGTTTCTGCTCCTCGTAATACAAGCCGGAGGCGATCGGGTGGTGGGTATCGTGCGCCTCGCCCACGAGGTCCGCGATCGTGAGCTGCAGCTGGTGCGCCCACAGCCGCGCCGCTTCCGCCTTGGGCACGAGGCCGAGCCGCGGCCCGAGAAACTGCAGGATGTTGGCGGTCTGGGAAATGACGAGCTTCCCGGCCTTCAGCGCCGGCAGCGCGAACGGCGTGCGCCCGTCCGCGGCGTCCTCCAGGATGCGCTCGAACGCGTTGCCTCTCTTCCCCGGCAACCGCGCAATGTCCACATAATCCGCGGCCGCCTCCTCCAGCGCGAGCCTGATGAATTCGCCGCGGCCCTGGATTTCGGGCCAGTAGTAGAGTTCGTAGCGCATTGATGCATCCCGTGACGAAGCGCCGAACCTCACTCCTTCATTCATGAGCGCATCAGACAGCGCGCCTGCAACTCGCCGCGCCGCGTCATGGCCTCGTGCCCAGTCTTCTACCAGATCATCACCGCCGTCTGGCCGGCCGCGTGCGCGTACTGCAGCCGGACGCGCAGCACGTACTTCCGGCCGGCCCTGAGCTTGGCCTTGATGTACGCGTTGCGATCGACGCCCGAATCGTCGTCTTCGGCGATGTGCCGCGCGCCCGATGCGCTCATTTCGTCCAGCGCCATCACTGTATCCGAGGCACCGAAGGTGCGGAATTCGTACTCGCGTGTCTCGGCCGGGTGGAAGCTGAAGTTCGCCTGCTGGCCCGGCTGCAACGCCAGCGCCACGGACTGCAATAGCGCGAGCGGCGGCAGTGTGCCAGCGCTGATGCCCGGATAGAACTTGAGCGCCCACAGGCGGTCACGCGCCGACAGGTCTCCCGCTGGCGTCAGGCCGCCGCGATACTTGACGGGCTTTTTGATCAGACCGGCCTCGAACGGATAGTGCATGACCGAATCGGGGTCCCAATGCGAGCCCTGCACGGTGTCGGGAACGATTTTTTCGATGATGTTGTGATAGGTCGTCGATTTGCTCCACTTGTTTGGAGGAGCCGCCAGCGCGGCATAGACCGCAGGCTCGTTCCAGACAATGCCGGCGAACGGGTTCTGATGTTCGTGCGGAAAGCCCAGCGTGTGGCCGATCTCGTGGATTGCGGTGTCCATGCCTTCCTTCGGATCGCCTGTCAGGCTCCAGCCGAAGTTCATGGTGCGCCGGTCCCGGCGCCTGGTGCGCACGTCAGTGCCGATGTAGGACCAGGATCCATCGTCTTGATCGAACGCGATGCGAACGTCGGCTTCGGTTCGATTCTTGACTTCGGCGAAATCGAGCCCGATGCCGAGCGCCTTCCATTTCCTGAAAGCCTCGCGCACCACGTTTTTCTGCGAATTCGGCGCTGTCCATTTCCTCGGCTTGTCGAAAAACCAATAGCGGATGGTCGTGCCGTTCAGCCATTTGTCCGAGGTCTGGCGTATGAGCCTCGCTCGGTCCGCAGTGACGCCGGCGGCGAATTTTCGCGCCTTCGGAAACCTCGCCGCACAGTAGCGATGGGAAATCCTGATTGCGTCTGCCATATGCTCGCCCCCCACGTTGGCTATCGGTGAGATCAGCCCAATCCCGGAACGGGCTGCTTCAACCGCGCGGCGGGACACAAGAGTTGGGGATGCTGCGGCTCGGCTACCACTGCCTGGATGCGTTTGGCGGTTTCCTCCAGCAGCCTGGAGAATGTCAGGGGCCGGCGCGTGCGGCGGCGCGCCGCGTCTCGCAGCACATTGCACAGTGCGTAAGTGAACGCCCCGTGCGACGTGACGCCGTGCCGGTATTCGTAGGCCGATTCGGATTCCGCGCAGGCCTCAAATAGTACCGGCGTGTAGGGGCCCTTGTGGCCTGTCGCCTTGACGGCCTGCCGGTAGGCCTTGTCGGTGGGCAGCCACAGGCCGGTCGCGCGCCCGAGACGCCGGATACTCCCGCTTTTGCCGGTCCAGGCATCGCGGTCCCGCCGGCGCTTGAATCGAGACGGCATGCCAGCCTCTGCCTTCAGCTTGCTCACGAATGGCTTGCGCGGCAGCCACATCTGCAGGTCGCGATCCCAATGAATCATGCGATGCCGGATATCGTCGGGCGGAGAAAGGCCGCGCGCCTTGGCACTGCCCGAGCGCGCCATCCCGCCGGAGTGACAACAATCGAGCACCGCGGTGAACTGCGCTTCGTACGGCAGTTGGCTATAGAGGGAACAGAACTCGTCATCGGTGATGGCGCGGCCCTGGCTCCAGTCGAAGTCATACGGCGCCAGGCATTCATCGATGCGGTCCACCTCTGCATCCTTGCCATAGCCCGGAATCTGCGCGCCGTGGCCGGCGTAGAAGAAAAACAGCGTGTCGCCGGGCCGGGCGTCCGCCAGCAGCCACTTGAGCCGTTCACGAATCCCGCCGGTCGTGGCTCGATCATTCAGTACCACGCGAATGCCGTCGGCCGGAAACCCGAGTTCCTGCAGCGCCGCGCTCATGCTGAACACGTCATTGACCGGCCCCTCGAGGCGCGACTCAATGTCGGGATAATCGGCGATTCCAACGAGCAGGGCGCGCATCTGCGGTGCGGCGCGTGTTGCGGCGCGCGTGGCGCGCAAGTGCGGCCGCGCGAGCGACGTGGGCGCTCTGGCTGCTGCGATGCCGCGGCCACGCGCGATCGTGGAGGCCAGATCCTGCCATACCGTCTG
>MEQT01000192.1:0-5824 GCA_001770325.1 Betaproteobacteria bacterium RIFCSPLOWO2_02_64_14 | reverse complement strand
GGCCAGATCCTGCCATACCGTCTGCGCAGTTTCGGTGTGGCCCAGGTAGTTTTCGCCGTCGTGGTCGGCCCAGCCTTCAATATCGAAAAAGGTGTCGATCTGGCGAAAGCGGTCACGCTCCGGCAGTTCGACCGGACAGGTAAAGACGTCGTCTTGCTCGTTGTAGAGGTGCCACCAGAAGCGCGCCGTGCGGAATGCGTCGATGCGGCCACCGAAGGTCGCGCGCACCGCCGGATTGCCGATCTGCGAGCCGAAAGTAAGCACAGTACAGCCCTCGGCCAAGGGCCTGCCCGGACTGGCGATCTCGTCGCGCTTCAGCGTGTCGTAGACGATGAGCGAGCCCAGGCTGTGCGCTGCGATCACGTCCGGCTGGAAACCGTGAATTTTCATCGCGAGATGCGCCCGCAGTTGCGCCCGCAAGTCCTCGAGCGCGACCCATTGCGCCACCATGCCGGCGGTCCAGCGCACGCCCTCCAGCATGTCGCCGATGCCGCGCCGGCTTCGGAAGAGGTCGGTAACGCCGTAGAAAAGGCCGCTTACGGAAAGCCTGGCGAACGCCTCCACCACGACCGGCGCATCGAGATCGTGCTGCTCGAAGAAATGATCGTAGGCGAGGAAATCGATCTCGGGCGCGGCGTTCGGATTCCAGGCCTTCAATCCGTCCGAGATGGCCGAGCGCCATTTCGGCTGCCAGTCGGTATTGGCGTCACCGTGGCCGACGCCATGAATCGCGAGAATGCGCATTTATGTATCCTCCCCGGTTCGACAGCGATAGGTAGATCAATTCGCCCGCAGTCGGAGTCTGTTCTTCGGCGGGGCGTGCTGCAAGGGGGCCACGGGCCCTTTGGCAAGACAGGATCCGGGGGGTCGGGACGCGTTGGCGGGCAAATTCATGCCTGGCGAACCGTGGCGGCATACGCCGTGATCGCGGTGTCGGGCAGCTTACTCCGCCATCGGATGCGAAGGCAAAGTCTCCTTCATCCTCCCGTCTTGCCCTTGATGCCCTGTGCTACCATTCCCGCCGCTCGATTTCCCGCCTGAGGACTGCCTGATGACTGCTTCACACGACGCGCCGCCGCGCGAACTGGACCGCCCGCTGGAAGTCGCTCCCGGCGACTGGAATTCCCGCGAGTTCTACCTGCTGATGACGGCGCTGGTGATCCCACGGCCGATCGGCTGGATCTCCACGCTCTCCGCGAGCGGCGTGCGCAATCTCGCGCCATACTCATACTTCAATCTCATGGGCAGCGATCCGTTCTACGTTGCCTTCGGCTCGACCGGCGTCAAGGACACGCTCTCGAACCTGCGCGAGGTGCCGCAGTTCGTCGCCAACATCGTCACCATGCACCTGCTGGAGAAAATGAATTTCACCTCGGGCGATTTTCCGCGCGACGAGGACGAATTCGGCTGGGCGGGGTTGACGCCGGTGCCGTCGGCAAAGGTGCGCCCGTTCCGCGTGGGCGAGGCGAAAGCGCACCTGGAATGCGAACTGGTGCAGGTGGTAAACGACCGCAACACCCACATCGTGCTGGGGCGCGTCGTGCATACCCACGTCGAGCCCTCGGTGTGGAAGGACGGGCGCGTCGATCCCAGACTGCTCGATCCGATCTGCCGGCTCTCGGGATCGGGTTATGCGTCGCTGGGACAGCTCTTCAGCGTGCAGCGTCCGAAATGGACGGATGTTGCCGGCACCCAGGGACAGGAAGCGATGCCGCGGGCCATCGAGCGCTAGCGCCGTCGCCTGCCGGCAAATCGGCGGATGATCGATCTGACCGCAGG
The DNA here is from genome assembly GCA_001770325.1 of Betaproteobacteria bacterium RIFCSPLOWO2_02_64_14. Classification (GTDB taxonomy): domain Bacteria; phylum Pseudomonadota; class Gammaproteobacteria; order Burkholderiales; family SG8-41; genus DSOT01. Next base: position 4,045 of record MEQT01000192.1, on the reverse strand, counting down.
ACTGGCATCGTTCCTCGCCGGCGCCCGGATACCCGCCGCGGTCCGCGAGAAGGCGAAGCGGCCCCTCATCGACACCGCCGGCGTCATGCTCTCCGGCGCCGGCAGCGAAGTCGCGCCTCCTCTCATCCGCTATCTCGACGCCCACCACGCCATGGGGCCCGGCATCGTGCTCGGGACGGCGCGCACCGCGCCGGCCGAGATCGCCGCGCTGGTCAACGGCACGTTCGGCCATGCGCTCGACTTCGACGACGGCATCGTGTCGGCGCCGGTTCATCCGAGCAGCGTCGTCGTGGCGGCGCTGCTGGCCGGCGCGCCGCGGCTCGCGGGCCCGGCGCTGCTCGATGCGTACGTGCTGGGCGTCGAAGTCGCGGTCAAGCTCGCGGTCGCGATCGGCATCGAGCACTACCACCGCGGGTGGCATGGAACCGGCACCCTCGGCATTTTCGGCGCGGTGGCGGCGCTCGCCCGCGCGCGTCGCCTCGATCCCCTTGTGACGCAGACGGCGTTCGGGCTTGCCGCCTCCATGGCGAGCGGCGTGCAGCGCAATTTCGGCACCATGGGGAAACCGCTGCATACCGGCTGGGCAGCGCGCAATGCCGTGGTGGCGGTGGAGCTCGCCGCCGCGGGGTTCTCCGCCGCGCAGGATGCGCTGGAGGCAGACAGCGGATTTTTTGCCGTCTACGGCAATGACCGTTCCGATCCCGGGAGAGTGCTGAATGAACTCGGCAATCCCTACGCGATCGACGATCCCGGCATGAGTCTCAAGCGCTACGCCTGCTGTTACGCGTCGCACCGCCCGATCGAGGGTCTGCTCGCTCTGAGGCGGGTATTGAACTTTTCGGAGCATGACATCGAATCCGTGCGCTGCGTGCTCGCGCCGGGGAGCCTCCGCGCGCTGATCTATCCGCGGCCCCGCAACGGTCTGGAAGGCAAGTTCAGCCTCGAGTACGCGCTCGCCGCAGGGGTGATCGACCCGCGCTACTCTTTGTGGACGTTCGGCGATGAAGCCGTGAACCGGCCTGCGGCGCAGGCGCTGCTGCCGCGCATCACCGTTCTGGAAGACGCGCGCTGCGCCGTCGGCGACGCCCACGCCGCCGCGCGCGGTCCAAGCCGCCGCGGCTTCGTCGAAGTACATGCAGTAACCCGTGACGGGCAGCACGCGATGAGCCGCGTGGACAAGCTGCCCGGTTCGCCCGACCAGCCGCTCGAATGGAGCGAGCTTCGCGCCAAGTTCCTCGACTGCGCGGGGGCGGCCGGACTCGATGCGGGCCGCGCAGGCTCGGCATTCGACCAGCTTGCTGCGCTCGAGCATTGTGAGAACGTCACTTCCATCGTGCAACTGCTGCGGCGCTGAAGCGCCAATTGCGAGACAGCCGCTGCGCGTGATCGCCTCGTATCAGGCCGGCGGCAGTGAACAGATCATGGGGCACCTATGACCGAACTGAATCGACTGACCGCAACCGAAGCCGCGCGGCAGATCGCCGCCGGCAATATCACCTCCGAACAACTGGTGCGGGCGTGTCTCGACCGCATTGCTGCGCGCGACGGCGAGGTCAGGGCGTGGGTGCACTGCGATCCCGACGCGGCGATCGCGCAGGCCCGCGCAATTGACCGTGCCGGCGCCACCGGCATGCTCGCCGGCGTGCCGGTCGCGTTCAAGGATGTGATCGACACGGCCGACATGCCGAGCCAGTACAACTCGCCGATCTACAGCGGGCACCGGCCGCGCACCGATGCCGCGTGTGCCGCCCTGGTGCGCAACACGGGCGGTGTGGTACTCGGCAAGACGGTGACGACCGAGTTCGCCTCGCGCGTGCCCGGCCCCACGCGAAATCCCCACAACCTTGCGCATACGCCCGGCGGGTCTTCGAGCGGGTCGGCGGCGGCGGTCGCGGATTTCATGGCGCCGCTCGCCTTCGGCACGCAGACCGGAGGCTCCACCATCCGCCCGGCCGCCTACTGCGGCATCGTCGGTTACAAGCCGAGCTTCGGCACGATCAATCGCGCCGGGCTCAAGGCGCTCGCGGAGTCGCTCGACACCATCGGCGCGCTGGCACGCGGCGTCGAGGATTGCGCGCTGCTCGTCCACGCGGTTTCCGCGCGAGTCATGCCGGATTTCGGCGCCGCGCCCCTCCATGCACCGCGCATCGGATTGTGTCGCACGTCGCGCTGGGGCGATGCTTCGCCCGACACGCAGGCGCTGATCGAGAGCACCGCCGCCGTCTTGTCACGCAAAGGTGCCGCGGTGCGCGAGATCGATCTGCCTCGGGATTTCGACCGCCTGTACGAGGAACAGATGCTGATCATGAACTTCGAGGCGGCGCGCGGGCTCGCCTGGGAGCGCTTCACTCACCCCGAACTCCTGAGCGATCACCTGCGCCAGACGCTCGCGGCGGCGGCCGCGATGCCGCGCGAGAAATACGATGAGGCGATGCGCCATGCGCACGCGTGCCGCCAGGTCATTACGGAGCTTCTTGCCGACTTGGACGCGTTGCTCACGCCGAGCGCGCCGGGCGAGGCGCCGGCGGGCATCGAGAGCACCGGCAGCTCGCTCTTCAACCGCAACTGGACGTTGCTCGGCGTGCCGTGCGTGACGATTCCGGCTGGCCGCGGGATGGACGGGTTGCCGCTCGGCGTGCAGTTCGTCGGCGCATACGACGAAGACGAGCGCGTGCTGCTGTGCGCGGAGTGGGCGCGGCGCACACTTGCGTAGATGCAATCCTCCCGCCGATCAGGCACAGTGCTGGAAGATTTCTTCGATCAGCGCGTCCTGCGAGAGACCGCGCCGGCGGCTCTCCGAGGCGAGATAGTCCTCGAACTGCCTGAGATCGCCGCGCGTGGCATTACCCCATACCTCCACCTCGGCGAAACCGTGGGTCTCGAAAGTCTTCCAGCGATAAGAACCACACCTCGGGCATTGATAGAGCTCGTTCCAGCCCGTACCGGAGGCGACGCAATCGAGGCCCTTGACATAGGGTTCAGCGCGCACGGCGAGGCAATGTGAGCATCCGGCTGGCGCACCGCTCCTCAGCCATGGTTGGCCGATCTCGTTCGCAACCGCTTCCGGCGTGAGCCCGGTTTCGGCGGCCGCATCGCTCAGCCAGATCGAATGATCCGCCAGCAGGGCGGATGCAGTCGGGGCCTCGATCGTTGCTCTTCCCATCCCGTCACCCACGAGGATCAGCTTCCCCGAGCAGCGATTGCACTCGAGCAGCAGCTTCTCGCCCGCACGCGCCGCGGCGGGTAGAGGATAAATCCACGCCATGCCCGGCTTCCGGTCTGAACAGGTGCAGGCGCGCAGGACCAGTCGGCTCACGGGAGGTACCCTAGACGGCCGGCGGAAGCACCGAGGACCGGTCGAGGCGGGTCAACAGAAAAGGATTCGACGCCAGGATCTTCTCCCGCAGCCTGGAGCGGCCTGAGCCCGCTTGATACCTGCCCTCGTCCTGCGTGACGCCGACCGCCTGTCGGAACTGGACGTAGCCGTTCGGTGTGTCCAGTCCATAGCCGAACTGCACGTCGTCGGCGAACATGATGGCGGTCAGGCGAGTGGGAATGCCGACGGTGAGCGGCTCGTTGAAGATCAGGGGCTCCTCGTCCACCACGTCGTACTTCTTCGGCCGGAGGTACCGCGCGAGGTTGTTGAGAAGGACGATCGGCCAATCGGGCGGCGAGGCTGTGCCGTCATCGTGCGCGCGCAGCGTCAGTTCGTAGCCCAGCCCGCTCAGCGCCGGATGGGTGCTCTTTTTCTCCCCGAGATCGCTGATGCCGTAGGTGAGAAAACACCACAATCCGTTCGGTGCATCGCGCACGGCCTTGACCGCCTCGAACCCGTCAGGATCCGCGCTCGTCATGAGCACGACGTGCGGCACCACACCTGGAAAATGCTGCGCGAGGACCCGATCGAGGGCCTCGGTTCCCGCTCCGGATGTCATGTCAGCCTCCGGCGTCTGGTCGAAAAGGCTGGAGGAAAATTCTAGCACCTCTCGCCTGATGCAGCGGCGCTGCGAGTTAAATGACCCCCGGCAAAGCCGGGGGCTTATTG
>MEQT01000191.1 GCA_001770325.1 Betaproteobacteria bacterium RIFCSPLOWO2_02_64_14 | reverse complement strand
AAAGGAAAAGAACTACCGGCCGAAGCGGTCCGACAAGTTCAAGGGGCCGGAGAACGCCCTGTTCGACATTGCCGACCACCCCTGGATCGGCGCGGGCCCGGTAAAGTAGTTACCCTGTTCGTGCATACCGAAATGGACACCCAGTTACTCACGCACCGCTTGCCTTGCTCGGGTGCTGGGAGTAGATTGCGCAGAAATTCAGCGAATCGATCGCTGATGTCAGCTCGAATCGGGGTTTTCTCAATGGGTGAGGAGGCCCGTTACGGCGCATAACAAGGAGGAGAGAAATGAAACGTGGCTTTGGTGTCTGGTTGGTTTGTTTGATCTGCGGTTTCGCGTGGCTGGCGCCCGCGCAGGCGCAATATCCCACCAAGTCAATCCGCTTCGTCGTGCCGTTCCCGCCCGGTGGCGGCACCGACACGATGGCGCGTGCGATCGGCGGCCGGCTCGGCGAAGGACTGGGACAGCAGGTGGTGGTGGACAACCGCGGCGGGGGCGGCGCCAACATCGGCGCGGAAATCGCGGCGAAATCGCCACCGGACGGCCACACGCTGTTCATGCTGACCGGGACGCACACGGTGAACTACACCCTCTATCGCAACCTCGGCTACAACGTGCTGAAGGATTTCGTCCCGGTCTCGATGCTCGGCGGCACGGCCTACGTGGTGGTGGTGCATCCGTCGGTGCCGGTGAAGTCGGTCAAGGAACTGGTCGCGCTGGCGAAGGCACGCCCGGACGAGATCTCGCATTCGTCGTCGGGCACCGGCAGCGGTCCGCATCTTGCGGGCGAGTTCTTCAAGAGCATGACGGGAACCAAGATGTTGCACATCCCGTACAAGGGCGGCGGACCATCGGTCATCGGGCTGGTATCTGGTGAGGCCATGGTCGGATTTACGACCACACCCTCATGCATTTTTCAAATCAAGGCAGGCCGGCTGCGCGGGCTCGCCGTCAGCACCGCAAAGCGCTCGCCGTTCCTCCCCGACCTGCCGACCGTCGCGCAAGCCGGCGTTCCGGGCTACGAGACGAGCGCCTGGTACGGCATGGTGGTGCCCACCGGCACGCCCGCGGACGCCATCGCGCGTCTCAATGCGGAAGCGGCCAAGGCCATGACGTTCGCGGACGTAAAGTCGCGGCTCGACGCCACCGGGATGGTGCCGGGCACCAGCACGCCTGAAGAGCTGGGCAAGCACATACAAGGTGAAGTCGCAAGGTGGGCGAAAGTGGTAAAAGCCCTCAACTTGCGCGTCAACTGAAGGAACCCCATGCTGCTCTACAGATTTAAAGGGGCCCGGCTCGATTAAAGGGGCCGCTCAATTACCCGGCAATCGTGTTTGCCGTGAACCGTTTCCACCAGCGCTACGTGCCGGGGCTCGACACCGAGGCTATCGCGCACTATCTGGCCACCGGTGCGGGATTGAAGGGCAGCTGCCGCGAATACCTGTTCAATAAGCGACCCTAATCTTACTGTGTCAAGAAATAGCGGTTCCCTCCCCCTCGACGGGGGAGGGTTACCTGCCTGCCGGACAGGCAGGGGGTGGGGGTGGAGCGTGCAGCAAGCGCAATGTTCTCACCCTCATCCCAACCTTCTCCCGTCAAGGGGGAAGGAGTTGTTCGTGACGCAGTACGACTAACTGGACGTTCAGAAAATGTGCTCGTCCCTTCAGGCCGCGTCTTGGTGGGCGGGTGTCACAGGTTGATGCGCCCGCAGGAACGTGCGCACGTGGCGCACCGCCTGGGCAATGTGCTCCTTGGAGTCCTTCCAGGGGTAGATGCTCACCTCCGACTTCGGCGCGAGACGCGCGCTCTCCGTGGCCACGGCGTAGGGATGCGCCGGGACGTCGTCCGGCAGGACCAGGATGGGCGTCTGGCACGCGCGCACGAAATCGCGCGTCACGGTGAAGACGAAGTCGGGATTGGAGCCGTACATCTTCTTCAGGAAAGCGTCGACCATCGCCATCGTGATGTCGGGCCGGCCGGCGGTGAGCCCCGGAGCCCAGCCCTTGATGTTGTTGTTGTAGAAGAGGTCGGGCATCTCCGGGCGGAAGCCGCTCGGCTGCGCCAGCACGGCGGCAACGATGCGATCCGGCGCCCGTTTCAACAGGTTCCAGATGAAGGGGCCGCCGATGCAGAAGCCCAGCACCAGGAATTCCTTGATGCCCAGATGGTCCATCAGGCCGATATGGTCGTCGGTGTAGGCGTCCCAAGGCCGGTCGATCTCGAGCGGGCCGGAGGACTGGCCGGCGTTGGCGTTGCGCAGATCGGCGGCGATGCAGCGGTACTCGCCCCTGAACTCCTCGATCGCGTCGAACGGCGCCTTGAGGTGGGCGATTGTCGAGTTCAAACCCCCGCCGGGGATGAGTAACAACGGGAAGCCGGAGCCGGCCTCTTCGTAATGGATGCGGACGTTCCCTTTTTGGTAGAACGGCATGGTAATTCCTCCTTTCCCATGGTCGCGGGCACCATACCACAGCAGGACTCGCACCAATAAGACGGTGAACAACCTGGCCCTTCGGGGGCTGAGGTCACCACGAGTTTCTCAGTTCGCGCAGCTCGAAGCAGCTCTACCAGGTCGGTGATTTCGGGTTATCCCGTGCCGCCTCCAGGCTCGTGATTCTCGCGCCCGGGTTCCGGGGGCGGGAGCGGCCGTCCGGACCGATCTGGTCCATGTCGTAGTACAGCTCGAGGTGATAGCCGTCCGGATCGAGAAACTCGACGCTCGTGTGGCCACCCAGAGCGCGCCGTCCCTCAAAGACAATAGGGACGCCCCGCTCCTTGAGGTAGGCGCGGATCTCAAACAACTCATCGATCGAGCCAACCTGCATGGCAAAGTGGTGCAGGCGAACCGCTCCCTTGGCGGGTATCTCCGCATTATCCCCGTCAGACGGAAACAGGCCGATCGTGTGATGGTCGCCCACAGCCGTGAGGAACACCCCGCCGGCGGACGCGTTGTCCGAGACGCGAAAATTCAGCACTTCGGTGTAGAAGCGCATCGAGCGCTCGAGATTGCGTACCTGAATCACGACGTGGCCCAGCTTCTTGATACGAACCGGGCTGGGCCGCGCGATAGACTGCGTGGAAGTCGAAGCCTCGACGACTTGTGTCATGCGGTTTTCCTCCTCGTGGGCGCGGGCGCGCCATCAGTTCGACGTGAGCGGATTGCCGCGACCGCAGCCGCAGGCAAGCAGGACAAGTCTACCGAGCGGGCGCCCCCCTTGCAAGGCTGTCGATCACCGCCCGCGATTTAAAGGGGCCAGACTCAATGCTCTCGGCGCGACCACAAGTCCCGCGAAAACAATTGAGCCCGGCCCCTTAATGTGCGCGCAAAAACTTCTGCACGGCGTCGACGAAACCCTGCGGGTTATCAAGCGTGATGTGATGATCCGACGCCGGCACCTCCGCCATCTGCACCTGCGGCGCTCGCGCCCGGATCTCGGCCAGCTGCTCGGGCGTGAACCGCGTGCTGTGCTCGCCTTTTATCACCAGCGCCGGCACCTTGACCTTCTCCCATAGCGGCACGCCTTCGATCTGCTCGAAGCTCGCATACACGCGGCGGTCGGCCTTGTGGTGCCATCGCCCGTCGGGTGCTTCCCTTCCGCTGTGGATGGCCATGCGATGGATGACTTCAGGCGCGGCCATCTGCGTTTCCGCGGGCTCGAGGCGATAGCGCGCGATGAGTTCTTCCTGTGTCGCGTAGCTCCTCGCGGGCTTTGCGCCGAACTCCCGCATCCTCGAGACGCGGTCCGCGGGCATCAGCATGATGGTGTCGACGATGACGAGCCGGCCCACCCGCCCCGGATGCGCCGCGGCATAGACGAGCGATATCATGCCGCCCATCGAATGGCCGACCAGCACGAAGTCGCGCAGATCGAGCTTTTCGGCGACGGCGTTCAAGTCCTCCGCGTAGGTTTTCCACGAGTAGGCGTGGGGCTCGGCCCAAGTGCTGTCGCCGTGCCCGCGCAGGTCCAGCGAAATGACGTGATGGTCCGGGGTGAGCCCGGGTGCTACGAAGTCGAACCAGTGCGCATGCGCCGCCCCGCCATGGACGCACAGCATCGGCCGTCGTCCGGCGGTGCCGTAATCCAGGTAGTGGAGCTTGACGCCGTTCGCTTTGACGAAATGGCTGGTGCCGGTTGCAGCTTGAAGGTTAGTCACTGTCTCGCGCGGGAAGTCATGCTGGGGACGGCGCATTCTACGGGAAATTTCATCCTGCTATCTATGCCGTGCCCCTGGGTGAGAGGATGATCGCTGTCTCGCACATCGAGCGAAACCTGCAAATTTTCAGCCCGCCAGGCTCACGCCGCGAGCTTGAGCGGCTTAACCTTCGGACGGCGCTTCCTCGATGCGTGCCATAGGTCGTAGGCTGCCTGCATAGTGAGCCACGATTCCGCAGAGCCGCCGAGCGCCGCCGCGAAGCGCAGCGCCATGTCCGCGCTCACGGCCGCACGCCCGTTCACCACACGGGACAGTGCGACGCGCGACACGCCGAGCTTGCGCGCAAATTCCGACACCGACAGCCGCCCATCCGCCAGCACGGTGTCCTGCAATACCTCGCCAGGGTGCGGGGGGTTGTGCATTCGAGTCGTCGCCATCGTCATCAGTCCTCAGTGATAATCGTGGTAGTCCACCAGCACGGCGTCCGAGCCCTCGAAGGTGAAGGTCAGGCGCCAGTTTCCATTTACCCAAACTGACCAATGGCCCTTGAGATCGTGGGTGAGCGCATGCCATTTCCAACCGGGCAGGTTCATGTCCGCGGCGCTCTTGGCAGCGTCGAGGCGGCCGAGCTGAAGCCGCAATCGTTTCTCATGCTTCGGCTGGATGCCGGCCTTCGACCCCTTACGAAAGAACCGTTCAAGCCCCTTGTGCCGGAAGGATTTGATCATGTCAGAGTGTATCGCTATGAGATACAACGGTCAAGCACGTTAATCCTGGCCAGTGTCGATCGCCGCTTCGATTAGGGCAAGCAGCGCCTTGCCGCAGCGGTCGGCAGGAAATCTACACTGGTTGCCAATAACGAGCCTCCCGAGGCGATGCGGACCGGAGACGATATCGCCCGCTATGGCGCCGGCGTCTGGAAGCGCTACGAAGCGTGGTGGGCAGGACTCGATGACCGCGCGCTGTCCCGTGTGCTCAAGACCTATTACGGTGATACGAGCGCTCACAGGGTATTCGAGCGCGTTACGTGGCATTCCGCTCAACACTGCAGGCAACTGGTTGCAGTCCTGGAACGCGTGGGGATACAACCCGACGGGCCGCTCACAGCTTCGGATCTGGCGGGCCTC
>MEQT01000190.1:927-7494 GCA_001770325.1 Betaproteobacteria bacterium RIFCSPLOWO2_02_64_14 | reverse complement strand
AGTTCGCCCTGCAGCGAGGCATTGATGATCGCGATGCAATCGACGCCGGGGTCCTCCGCGATCGCCTGCAGTGTGCGATTGACGAGGGTGAGATCGTTGAAGATCGCCGCCGTCACGTCCACGGGGTTGAGCAGCGAGCCGAAGCTCGGCACGATCTCGCGCAGCCGGTCGAGCGTCTGCGGCGCCAGTTCCGCCATGCGCATGCCGCGCCCGATCACCTCATCGGTCATGAGGATGCCGGCGCCGCCGGAGATGGTGATGATGGCGAGGCGGTTGCCCCGCGGGAGTCTCCCGCAGCCGAAAGCGCGCCCGTAGTCGGCGAGGTCCTGGATATCCTCCACCTGGATGATCCCCTTTTCGCGGAACGCCGCCCGGTAGAGCGCCATCGCGCCGCCGAGGTTCGCGGTGTGCGAGGCCGCCGCCTTCTGTCCGTGCTCGGTGTTGCCCACCTTCCACATGAGTATCGGCTTGCCCGCGGCGAGCGCGGCATCGCCGATGTCGAGCAGCCGGCGCGCATCCTTCAGCCCTTCGATATAGGCTGCAATGATTTCGGTCTCTGGGTCTTGTATGTAGTAATTGATGAAATCGAGCGCGGACACGCCGATTTCATTGCCGGTGGTCACCATCTGGCGGAACGGCAATCCGCCGTCGAGCGAGGAGAGGTTCATCACCGAGAAACCGAAACCGCCGCTCTGCGACACCATGCTCACCGCGCCCGGCTCGTAATCCGCATTGAACACCGAGCCGAAGCCGGCATAGACGCGGTCGGCGGCATTGATCATGCCCTGGCAATTGGGGCCGACGACGCCGATGCCGTATTCGCTCGCGATGGCGATCAACTCCCGCTGCATCGCGACGCCGCCGCCGCCCACCTCGGAGAACCCGGAGCTGAAGATGATCACGTAGCGCACGCCCTTCGCGCCGCACTGGCGGAGCACTTCGGGAACGCGCGCGGCGTTGACCAGGATCAGGGCGAGATCCGGCGCCTCGGGCAGATCGGCGAGCGCCGGGTAACACTTGACGCCCAGGATTTCCGGGTAGCGCGGATTGATCGGGTAGAGCCGCCCCCGGTATCCGTGCGTGGTGAGGTGTTTCAGAGGCTGGCCGCTGATAGTGATGAGGTCCCGGGAAGCGCCGATGATCGCGATCGCACGCGGGTTGAAAAACCGCTCCAAGTCGCTACCCATTGCCACCCGCTCTCCCGAATGCCCGTGCGACGCGCTTAGCGCACGCGCAAAAACCGCGATGTTACCGGCGGAATGGGCGGCAGCCAAGGCGGGCTACCGCTTCTGGAACGAATAGCCGCGCTCGCGAAACAACCTGACGCAGGCGTCGACCGCCTGCGCATCGAACTTCGTGCCGCGGCCCGCTGTGATCTCGGCGAGTGCCGCGTCGCTGCCCGCGGCGGGCCGATAGGCGCGCGGCGCGCTCATCGCCGCGACCACGTTTGCCACGGAGAGGATGCGCGCTTCGAGCAGGATCTGGTCGCCCTTCAGCCCGCGCGGGTAGCCCGAACCGTCGAGCAGTTCCTGGTGCTGCAGCACGATCTCCGCCACCGGCCAGGGAAAATCGATGCCCTTGAGAATGTCGTGGCCGGCCTGCGCGTGGGACCGGACGAAAGCGTATTCCAGCGCATTGAGCTTGCCCGGCTTCGCCAGGATCTCGCCCGGCACCTGGATGTTGCCGATATCGTGCACGAGCGCGGCAAGCCGCAGGCCGCGCACCCGCTCCGCCTCGAGCCCCAGTTCGCCCGCGATCGCCACTGCGAGCCCCGCGACGTCGCGCTGGTGGCCCGCGGTGTAGGGGTCGCGCGTCTCGGCCGCGGCCGCGATCGCCGCGATCGCATCCTCCATGCTCTTCCGAACGCGACGCTCGGCCTGCCGGCGCTCGGTCACGTCGCGCAGGTTGGCGATGCCGATCTTCTCGCCCTCGCTGTCGAACACCCCGCTCGCCGTCGCCTCGACGATCCGCCAGCTCCCGTCGCGGTGGCGCGCGCGGAATTCGACCGTCACCCGCCGCGCTTCGCCGCGCAAGATGCGCCGGTACGCACCCTCGAGTTCCGCCAGGTCCTCGGGATGCACCAGCTCGAAACTCGAGCGCCCGATCCGCTCGGCATCGCGGTAGCCCAACACCCGCTCGATGGCCGGGCTTTCGTACTTGACGGTGCCCTCGGCGTTGACGACGGCGATGACATCGCCGCTGTTCTCCACCACGCCGCGGAAGTAGGCCTCGCGGCGCCGGACGTCCTCATCCAGCGTCTGGCGCTCGGTGATGTCGTCAGCCACCCAGATCGATTTCCCTCCCTCCTTCTGCTCGCCCGCCGCCCTCCCGGCAAGGTGCGCCCAGAACAGGGACCCGTCCTTGCGCTTGAGCTGAAGCGTGGTTTGGTAGATGCGCCCGGAAGCAAGCTCGGGGTAGGCGTCGCTGCCGAGTTTCTCGTATTCGGTCCGGCCCGGATAGATCAGCTCCGTGCTCCTGCCGATGAGTTCGCGCTTGTCGTAGCCCAGCATTTCGGCAAACCGGCGATTGACGCGCTCGATGACGCGATCCTTCACGACGGCGAACCCCGCCGGCGCATTCTCGATCGTCAGTTCCAGCTCGGCGAGCGCCGTTCCGACCTTTGCCTCCGCCGCCTTGCGCTCGGTCACGTCCACCGAGGCGCCGGCGACCCCGAGCACCTTGCCTTCCGCGTCGCGCAGCATCGCCGCCGCCAGCAGGCTCGTGAACAGTTCCCCGGATTTCGTGCGGTTCACGACCTCGACCACCGCGCCGTCGCGTTCGAGCACGGCGCGGCGCACCGCGTCCCCGGCCACGGGATCCGCGTACAGCATGTTAACGTGCTTGCCGAGCACCTCGTCGCGGCGATAACCGAAGGCGCGCTCCGCTGCGGGGTTGAATTCCACGACGCGCCGGTCGCGGTCCACCGCCACGATCAAAGCGCGCGAGGACTCGACGATGGCGCCCGCGATCTGCGCGGACGCGCGGGCCGCCGCCTCGGACTGCTTCAATTCGGTGATGTCCTGGAAGATATAGAGCCGCCAGGCAGGCGGAAGGCCCGCGGACGCGCCCACCGAGCGCACGAGAAACACCTCGTCGGGCGGGAGCGGGAGTTCGAACTCGGTATCGCCGGTCTCCGCTGCCTCGACCGGGAACGCGGCTTCGCGCGCCGGGAACAGTTTCCAGTACACCTTGCCCGTCAGGTTGGTGACCGGGACGCCGGCCCGCTCGGCATAGGCGCGGTTGGCGCGCACGATGCAGCCCTTCTCGTCGTGCATGAAGATCGGCTGCGTCAGCGAGTCGAGCGTCTGCGTCCAGGCGGCACGTGCCTGCTCCACGCGTCGCGACAGGCCTTCCTGCTCGGCGAGCTGCGCCGCGAGCTTTTCGATCCGGGCGCGCGCTTCAGCCAGGTCCTTGCGCAGTTGATCGACTTCACTGGTGCGTTGCGCGCCGCCCTTGCCGGTAGGTTCAGCCATGCGATTTCCCGCCCACCGTGTAATGCGCTTCCCGCACGATAGTCAAAAACCCCGCGAGATACAAGCGGCCGTGCAATGTTATCATCAGCCTCTCCCGATTTCCGCCCCGAACGTGAACGCCGCACTCAAATCCGCAGCCCGACTGCTGTCGCTGAAGGACGTCTGGCTGCTCTCAGGCGGGCATTGCTTCACGCACTGGTACCCCGCGACCTTCTTCATCCTGCTGCCGATCCTCGGCAAGGAACTGGGCCTCTCCTACACCGAGATCGGCTTCATCATGACGGTGCAGCACCTCGCGGGTGCGATGACCAACATGCCCGGCGGGATGCTGGTCGACGCGGTCGGCAAGAAGGGCTATCTCATGGCGATTTCGCTGTTCTGGGTCGGCGTGCCGTACGCATTGATGGCGCTTACCCACAACTACTGGATGCTGCTCGCGTGCGTGGCGCTCGTCGGCATCGGCAACAACCTGTGGCATCCCTCGGCGATTCCGGCGCTCGCCAACCGCTATCCCGAGCGCAAGGGCTTCATCCTCGCGCTGCACGGCATGGGCGGGAATCTCGGCGAAGCGATCGCGCCGCTTTTCATTGGCCTGCTCCTCACCTACATGAGCTGGCGCACCGCCGTGATTGTCAACATCATCCCCGGTGCCGTGATGGCCGTGATGATCCTGCTCATGCTGGGCGCCTTTGCCGTGTCCTACAACACGGGCGGCACGCATGCCCCGGCTGAAAGGAAGACCCCCGGCGAGTATCTGCGCGGCACGCTGGGCCTGCTGCGCAACCGCGGACTCATGCTCATTTCGATCAGCTCGGGGTTCCGCATCATGACCCAGATCGGGCTCCTCACCTTCCTGCCCGCGTACTTGGCCTTCGAACTCGGCTACTCGCCGTGGGCCGTCGGCCTCGCCATGACGCTGTTGCAGATTGCGGGATTCATCGCGACACCGATCGGCGGCTACCTCTCGGACAGGATGGGCCGCAAGAAGGTGGTGATGGCGAGCTTCGGCATGACCGCGATCCTCATCGTCGCGATGGCGCTTGCGGGCCGGACGCCGGCGTTCATATTCATGGTGGCGATCCTGGGATTTTTCCTGTACGCGACGCGTGCGGTGATCCAGGCCTGGACCATCGAGGAAACGCCGAAGCACCTCGCCGCGACCGGCATCGGGCTCGTCTTCACGCTGCAGGGAATCGGCGCGGCCATCTCGCCCACCATCTTCGGCCTCATCGCCGACACCTACGACATTTTCACCGCCTTCTACTTTCTTGCCGGCACGGTGATCGTCGCCAACTGCCTGATCGTTTTCATGCCCGACCACGGAATCGCGCACGGAAAACCCGCCGCCGCAACACGCTGAGTGAGCAGCGGCCTCGGCAGCAGTAGCGCGTGCCCTGCATGGTCTGGCCAGGCCTCACTCTGACCCAATGGGGATTCCACGCGACTTCCCACGAATGCTGGTCAGGGTCCTGAAAGTAACCCGCGTAACCTCCCCAGAAGGTGTCGTGCGCCGGCTTGACAATGGCTGCGGATAGAAGCGGAGCGCGCGCTCCAGGTCATCGACGCCGATCGTGATGAGCGTGATCCGCGGTTTCATGCTCGGGCCATGCCTGCTGCACGCGACCTTAACGTTCCCGTTCAGCGGCACTGAGCGAGGCGCGTAGCGCCGCAGCGCAAGTGTCCGTCTGAAACGGGTGGTTAGGGCGCACTCGTGGCGACACAATTAGAGACCCAGCTGCTGCTTGAGCTTGGCGGGAACGGACGTTGGTCGTTCGCGTCCCGTTGCGGCGGTGGAACAGTGGTCAAGCAGAAGATGCAGTAGAAGCATCCGAGCGGAGCGTAGGTTGTGAGCAACTGATGCGGCCTCTCGGGCGCGGACTCTGACGTCACCGATGGCGACTGTTTCCTTGGCATTCTCTGCGCTGCCAGGCTCTGCTTCCCAGACGCCGTGAACGACGGTGTTGCGTTGAAGAATCAAGTCGAGAATCTTGTCGAGAAGTCGCTCAAGCTCTTGGGAAGCTGCGTTGACATGTACTGCGACTGCAAGGTTCTCGCGGAGGCACTTGAGCTTCGGGCGGAGGCCATAGGGCGCTTGTACCCCTGGCGCGAGGTTATTGAGGTACTCGCGGAGTTCGCGTTCGAGAACCCCACTTTGCACGGCGATCTTGCCGATTGCGGCGTAGTGCTCGCTCGTCAGCGGAATCATCTGTGCGCCCTAACGTCTTGGTGAACGGCGGGCCGACGTAATGCTCAATGGTGGCAGAGCATTTGCGGCCCGTCCGTTCCACCTAAAGTTAGGCCCCAATTTCGATAGGCACATCACGGAGTGGCGGGCTCCATGCCCTTCGCCTTAATCACTATCGCTGCCTCTGGCGTGCGCAGAAAATTAACCAACGCTTTCGATGCCTCGGAGTCCTTGGCGCCGGCCATGATTGCCGCCGCAAAGACGACGGCGTTCTGCAGATCATCCGGCAGCAGGCCGACGAGCTCAATGCCGGCGACCGAAATCAGCACCTGGCCTTGCAGCACGCCGATCTCGGCCTCGCCATTTGCAACCAAAGCTCCAACCGCCGCGCCGCCGGCGATTTTGGGGAAGACCGTCTTCTGTTTCATCTCGTTGGCGATCCCCAAGCGATCGAGCACCTTGGCAAAATGGGTGCCGGTCGCAGTGCCGCGCGCCGGATCGGGATAGGTAATCGACTTTGCGGCGAGCAGCGTGCGCTTCAAGGCTTCGGGCGACGAGATGTCAGGCTTGGGGGCGCCCTTGCGAACGGCCACGCCGAAGCCGGAGCGGGCGAAGACAGTCACGTTGCCCGCAGCAGCCTTGCCGTCCTTCACGAAGCCGTCGATCCTCTCCCGGGGAATGATGACGACATCGGCGGTTTCGCCGCCCTGGACACGTTTCACGGTCGCGGGGCCAGAGTCGAACGTGATCGCGAGCTGGTGTCCGCTCGCGCGCTCGAACTTCGGCCCGAGGTCTTCCATGACGGGGCGAATCCCGAAGGCGGCCAACACCTTGACTTCAGCGGCTTCCGCCGCGATGCCGACCAGAAACATGAACCCGACGTTTGCCGCTGCGACAAGTGAACGTATC
>MEQT01000190.1:0-885 GCA_001770325.1 Betaproteobacteria bacterium RIFCSPLOWO2_02_64_14 | reverse complement strand
GTTCGCGGTGACCCGCGCCAGTGAGCGCGCGAAGCGGCGCTTGCCAAGCGTCGGTGTCCACCGCGGGGTTAGGCGAACAATTCTTCTGGCCGTCGGCACTGATGCCTGCAAAGGCTTTCATCCTCGAACCATAATAACTCTGGAAGTAACGCAGCACGCATCCTATTTAATTGGCGCCGCGCCACTCCACTCGCCAACCTCCACCTCAAAGCCCTCAGGGCATCGAAATTTAATTTGGTGGGGATCAACTGTGGTGCCCATGTTGCGGGCACCGGCGGCCTCAAGAGACTGACACGCTTTGTCCTCGTCCTCCACCGCGAACCCAATGTGGTCAAATCCAGGCCGCTGTCCTGTCAGGCGTAACGGCAAGATAGCGAGATTGATGGTGCCGTCGGAAAGATCAATCGAGCCGTTTTTGCGACGATGGGCGATTGTCATTCCGAATACATTGACAAAGAAGCTCGCGATCGCCTCCACGTCCGTTGCGCGAAGGCCAATGTGGCGAATCTTTGGTACGCATTTCCCCTCCTGCCCGCTTCGTTCCATGTCTTTTCTCCTTTTCATGTGATCTCTGGTAAACATCCTCGCGTGGCCTGACACCTTGCCCCGCATTGGGGAACAAATGCGCGCCTACTGTGACATGAGCCAGGCACAAGACACCGACTCCATTCCGTCTACTGGAAGTCTACGCCCAGTGTTTAGCGCCGCGCCGGTAAGCGCGTCCACTGTAACCCGTGGTCGGTTACTCGAGCCTGACCGAATCACCGCGGCGGATCGTGCCGCCCCGCAGCACCGCGGCATAGACACCGACGTTCACCTCATTGTGCTGGGCCGCCGTGCGCAGGATCCGCGGATCCCTGGGGAGATCCCCTTGGGGCAGAGTCG
>MEQT01000189.1 GCA_001770325.1 Betaproteobacteria bacterium RIFCSPLOWO2_02_64_14 | reverse complement strand
CGCGCCTCGGCCTCTACGAAAACTTGTTGGGCCTGTGCCTTGACAGTGTCCAAACCGGACGGATAGCGACCACCAAGGTCTTTGATCCGGGCCTCTAGTGTGCGTTGCTGGGTGCCCAAGTTGTTCAACTGCTGTGTTCGCGTCTGCAGCACGTCGATTGCGGCACGTTCTTCAGTTCGGAGCGCATCTAGTTTCTTCCCAATCGCGTTCATGGACTGTTCGACCGTCTTGACTTCTACGCCAATCTTCTCGTCGCTTACCTCGAGCTCGGTTAGGCTCTCAGCAATCAAGATTAGCAAGTTTGTAATTGGGTACCGCATCCAGAAATTATGTACGCGTATCTGGGGATAAGACCCGCTATTTGGTGAATACCGCCAAACGCGCCCCGATCGACGTTCTACCTTTTGGATTTTGTTGCCCCAGACCGCACGCGCTTGCGCGACGCGGGGCTGCCGCGCCGTCGACCCACTGCAGATTTACTCCTTGAAGTCCGCCCAGCAGGACGTTTCCTGGATTGCGCACGCAACGCGGCTTCAAGCGCTCGCCTTCCCCACGGCAGCATGCGCTGCGGCGCATCCATCGCGTCCCCGGGCGCGCGGTAGAAGTTGAGCGTCGCGACTTTCCCCTTCCGCATGTAGCTGAAGATTTCGCAACCTGCCCGCTCGAACTCCGCTCGACTCTCGGCGTCCGCTTTGAGATAGAGCGTATCGTCATGGACGATGCCGACAAATACGCCGTCGCAGTAGAGGCCGTGCCCGCCAAACATGCGGCGCGCCGACATGTGCCCGAGCGGCGCCAGCAACTCAGTGACGTGATCGATGAATCCGGCAGGGCGCACTAAGCTACCGGATGATCAGCGTCGCGAGCCCCAGCAGCAACCCCATGCTGACCACGTCGGTCGCGGTGGTGAGGAAGATGCTGGAAGCGGTCGCAGGGTCCGCCCCGAAGCGCTTAAGGGTGAGCGGTACCATCGCGCCGCAGATGCCGCTGGCGACGCAACTGCCGACCAGGGCGAGCCACACGACGATGCTCAACACGATGGCATTCGGGTTCTGCTGGTAGGTTGCGACGTAATACATGCCGCCAGCGGCGACGATGCCGGTGAAGGCGCCGTTCATGAAGCCGAGCGATGCCTCTTTCATGACCAGCGCTTTTTCCTTGCCGGCCTTGAGTTCGCCAAGCGTCAACCCGCGGAGCGTCACCGCCAGCGCCTGGCAGCCGGTGTTGCCGGACTGCCCGGCGAGCACCGGCAGAAACAGCGCGAGGATGACGAGACGGTCGACGGTGTCCTGGAAGATCGCTACCACCGCACCAGCGACGAACGCGGTGAGCAGATTGAGCTGGAGCCAGGGATGGCGGAACTTGAAACTCCGGCTCCAGTGCGTGGCAAGCCGTTCTTCTTTTTCGACCCCGACCATGGTGCCGACCTGCGCCGTGATCTCGAATGCCTGCTCTTCGAACATCACCTGCCCGCGAACCAGGCCGACCAGCACGCCGGTCTCGTCGCACACCGGGTAGACCGGGTAATGCCGATCGAGCACCAGCTTCATCGCCTCCGAGAGCGGCAGATCCGGCTTGAGGAAGAAAACGTCGCTCAGCATGACCGAATCGAGCCGGGCTGCATGCGCCGTGAAGAGGAGGTCCCGCATCGTCACCACGCCGAGCAACCGGCCCGCCGGGTCGGTGACATAGGCATAGGTGATGAACGCCGACTGGATCAGCGCCCGCAGTGCTTCGATCGCCTCACCTACGGTCAGTTCGGGCCTGAACACGGCGAGCGCGGGCTCCATCATGCGCCCGATGCTTCCCGGCGCGAAAGACTGGTTCACCTGCCACTGGCGCGCGGTCTCGGCCGGCAATGCCCGCATGACGCCGTCAACCATGCCGCGCGGAAGTTCCGCGATGATGTCCTGGGCTGTAGCGGGATGCAGGCCCTGCAGCACGCCGGCGACGACCTGAGCCGGATACTCGGCGAGCAGCGTGGCGGCTTCGCCCGGCGCCAACGATTTCACCTCCGGGGTCAGCATCCGGCGCTGCTGTTCCCACACCTGTTGCTGCGGTTCGTTCGGTGCACTCGCCACGATGTCGTCTCCCCAGTTTGGCGGTTCGTGATCTGCTCTAAAGTCCCAGCCGCTGCCAGATCGTGGAGGTGAGCCCGGCCTGGTTGAGCGTATAGAAGTGCAGCCCCGGCGCGCCGTTTTTCAGGAGGTCGTCGCACAGGCGGGTGACGACATCCAGGCCAAACGCGCGGATCGACGCCGTGTCGTCGCCGAATCCCTCGAGTTTGTTCCTGATCCAGCGTGGAATCTCGGCGCCGCAGGCGTCCGAGAAGCGCGCGAGCTGCGAGAAGCGGCCGATCGGCATGATCCCCGGAACGATGGGTACGGTTACGCCCATC
Source organism: Betaproteobacteria bacterium RIFCSPLOWO2_02_64_14 (assembly GCA_001770325.1). GTDB lineage: Bacteria > Pseudomonadota > Gammaproteobacteria > Burkholderiales > SG8-41 > DSOT01. The sequence goes on along the minus strand of MEQT01000189.1, from coordinate 22,708 downwards.
GCTTCGCATTCCTCGATGAAGTGGTAGTACGCGTCGGCGTTGTAGAAGTACTGCGTGATCGCCGAGTCGGCGCCGGCATCGATCTTGCGCTTGAAATTCCGCAGGTCGTCCTGCGCGGTTCGCGCCTGCGGGTGGTATTCGGGGTAGGCCGCCACCTCGATGTGGAATTGGTCGCCGTACTCCTTGCGGATGAACTCGACCAACTCGGTGGCGTAACGGAACTCCCCCGACATCGCGAGTCCCGACGGCAGGTCTCCGCGAAGCGCGACGATATGGCGGATGCCGTTGGACCGGTAGCGTTCGAGTTGCGCCTTCAGGTCCTCGCGCGACGAAGCGATGCAGGAGAGGTGCGGCGCCGCCTCGTGACCGGCCGCGCGGATCTCGAGCACGGTTTCAAGCGTGCCTTCGCGCGTGGACCCGCCTGCCCCGAAAGTGACGGAGAAGAACCGCGGCCGCAATTGGCCGAGCTGCTTCCAGGTTTCCCGCAGCTTCGCCTTGCCTTCCGGTGTCTTGGGCGGAAAGAACTCGAAGCTGAAAGTGCGGGGAAAGTTTTCTTGCGACCGCATTCAGAGGCAATGATGGATGATGAATGATGAATGATGAATGAAAACCCTTCGGACCGCACAAGCCTGCCGTTCCGCATTCATCATTCCGTATTCCGCATTAGTAACGGTAGTAGTCCGGCTTGTACGGCCCGTCGATGGGCACGCTCAGGTAGCTGCTCTGTGCCTCGGTGAGCGTCGTAAGCTGCACGCCGAGCTTCTTCAGGTGGAAACGCGCGACGCGTTCGTCAAGCTGCTTGGGCAGCACGTAGACCTTTTTCTCGTACTTGCCGGGGTTGCCGAAGAGCTCCACCTGGGCCATCACCTGGTTGGTGAACGAGCTCGACATGACGAAGCTGGGATGCCCGGTCGCGCAGCCGAGATTGACGAGCCTGCCCTCGGCCAGCACGATCAGCCGCTTGCCGCTGGGGAAGATCACGTGGTCGACCTGCGGCTTGATGTTTTCCCATTGGTACTGGCGCAGGCTCGCGATATCGATCTCGGAATCGAAGTGTCCGATGTTGCAGACGATGGCATTGTGTTTCATCCTGACCATGTGGTCGTGGCTGATCACGTTCACGTTGCCGGTCGCGGTGACGAAGATGTCGGCCTTGTCGGCGGCCTCGTCCATAGTCACGACGCGGTAGCCTTCCATCGCCGCCTGCAGGGCGCAGATCGGATCGATTTCGGTGACCCACACGGAAGCACCCAGCCCGCGCAGGCTCTGCGCGCAGCCCTTGCCGACGTCGCCGTAACCGGCGATGAGAGCGATCTTGCCGGCGATCATCACGTCGGTGGCGCGCTTGATGCCGTCCACCAGCGATTCACGGCAGCCGTAGAGGTTGTCGAACTTGGATTTCGTGACCGAGTCGTTGACGTTGATCGCTGCGAACGGCAGCCGGCCCTCCTTCTCCATCTGGTAGAGCCGATGCACGCCGGTCGTAGTTTCCTCCGTGACACCGCGTATGCCCGCGAGCATCTTCGAGTACCAGCCGTGCCGGGTGTCGAGGCGCTTGCGGATTGCCGCATAGAGGACGCGCTCCTCCTCGTTGGTCGGTTTGGCGATCAGCGCGGGATCTTTTTCGGCGCGCGCGCCCAGCGTCGTGAGGAGCGTCGCGTCGCCGCCGTCGTCGAGGATCATGTTGGGCCCGCCGCCGTCCGCCCACTCGAAGATGCGATGCGTGAACTCCCAGTACTCCTCGAGGCCCTCGCCCTTGTAGGCGAACACCGGAATACCGGCGGCGGCGATGGCGGCGGCGGCGTGATCCTGGGTGGAGAATATGTTGCACGACGCCCAGCGCACCTCGGCGCCGAGTTTCACGAGGGTTTCGATCAGCACCGCGGTCTGGATCGTCATGTGGAGCGAGCCCACGATGCGCGCGCCCTTCAGCGGCAGCTTGCCCTTGTACTCCTCGCGCACGGCCATGAGGCCGGGCATCTCGGTCTCGGCGATCGAAATTTCACGCCGCCCGAAATCGGCTTGCCCGATGTCGGCGACGTGGTAGTCCTTGCCTTGCGAAAATCGGGTTGCGGCGTTCATCACGCTCTCCTTTCCGTTGACAGAAAAAAGTTCGTGAGCGCCGTTGCTGATTTGGGATCGCCGAGCCTGGCGGGGCGGGGCCCCGTCGCAACGCTCCTCGGCGAGGACGCGATTATACCGCGGCCGAACCCGTGGAAAAGGTCAGCTACCCGAATAAAAAGGGCCGCTGACGCGGCCCGGATCCCTGCCAGGGGAACGTCCTCATATACCGGCATCCGCCCGCAGCGCTGACGCTTTGTCTGTATTTTCCCACGTGAACTCCGGCTCGTCGCGGCCGAAGTGACCGTACGCGGCCGTTTTCGAGTAAATCGGCCGCAGCAGGTTGAGCGCGTGAATGATGCCCTTGGGCCGCAGGTCGAAGTGCTTCTCGACGAGCTTCGCAATTCTGTCGTCCGGTATCCTGCCGGTGCCGAAGGTGTCCACCAGCACGCTTACGGGTCGTGCGACGCCGATGGCATAGGCGACCTGGATCTCGCACTTCCGCGCGAGCCCTGCTGCGACGACGTTCTTCGCGGCGTGCCGCGCTGCGTAGGCTGCCGAGCGGTCGACCTTCGAGGGGTCCTTGCCCGAGAACGCCCCGCCGCCGTGGCGCGAGTAGCCGCCGTAGGTGTCGACGATGATCTTGCGGCCGGTCAACCCGGTGTCGCCGAGCGGCCCCCCCACGACGAAGCGCCCGGTCGGATTGATCAGGTAGCGGGTGTCCTTGGAAATCATGTTCTTCGGCAGCACGGGTTTGACGATCTCCTCGATCACCGCCTCGGTGAGCGGCTCGTGCGAGATGTCTTCGCGGTGCTGGGTCGAGATCACGACGGTGTCGATATGGTGCGGCTTGCCGTCGACGTAGCGGACGCTGACCTGCGATTTCGCGTCCGGGCGCAGCCACGGCAGCCGCCCGTCCTTCCGCACTTCACTCTGCCGTTCCATCAGGCGATGCGCGCAGTAGATCGGCAGCGGCATCAGTTGGGGCGTCTCGTCGCAGGCAAAACCGTACATCAGCCCCTGATCCCCGGCGCCCTGTTCGAGGTCGAGACCCGAACCCTCGTCGACCCCAAGCTTGATGTCGGCTGATTGCTTGTCGAATGCCGTCAACACCGCGCAGGAGCGGTAGTCGAATCCGATCGAGGAATCATCGTAGCCGATACGCTTGATGACATCGCGCGCAAGCTCGCCGTAATTGACATTGGCGCCGGTCGTGATCTGGCCCGCCATCACCACGAGGCCGGTGGCGACCAGGGTCTCGGCTGCGACGCGGCCGTGCTTGTCCTGGGCCAGTACGGCGTCCAGTACTGCGTCCGAGATCTGATCCGCGACCTTGTCGGGGTGGCCTTCGGAGACGGATTCGGAGGTGAACAGGAAATCGCTCATTATCGTGATTTCGCCAAATGAAAAAAGGCGCTTACAATATCACATAAGCCTCGATTTATAAAGAAAAATCCATGCTGGTTCCGGTGTTGCGCCTGCTCGCGCGAATGCCCCTGAGGTGGTTGCATGGGGTGGGGGCGGCGCTGGGGTGGGTGGTTTACGGTGTGTCTCCGACGTATCGCGCCAGGTTGAAGGAAAACCTGTTCGCGAGCGGTGTATGCACAAGCAAAAATGCGCGCCGCAGCCTCCTGCGGCAGGCGATCGCCGAGGCCGGGAAAGGGGTGGCCGAACTCATCGCGATATGGTTCGGCACCGAAGAAAAAGTTTCGGACCTCGTTGTGTGCAACGACTGGACGCTGGCGGAAGAGGCGCAACGCGGCGGTCGCGGCATCATTTTCCTCACGCCGCACCTCGGTTGTTTTGAGATCTCGTCACTGTATGGTGCGCAGCGCCTCGCGCTCACGGTGCTTTATCGCCCGCCGAAGCTGAGCTGGCTGCAACCGCTGATGATTGCCGGAAGGCAACGCTGGCGTGCGAGACTCGTGCCAGCGAGTTTTGCCGGCGTGCGCGCCCTGTATCGTGCATTGCAGCGGGGGGAGGCCGTGGGACTGCTGCCGGACCAGGCGCCGGGAGCTGGCGAGGGCGCATGGGCCGATTTCTTCGGGCGCCCTGCGTATACCATGACCCTGGTTCACAGGCTGCAGAGGGCGACGGGCGCTGCCGTGATCATGGCCTTCGCCGAGCGCTTGCCGCGGGGGCGCGGTTACCTGCTGCACCTTGAGTCGGTGCCGGCAGAAAATCTCGATGAAACCGCCTTGAATGCCGCGGTCGAACGCAGCGTGCGGCGCTGCCCCGCGCAGTACCTGTGGAGCTACAACCGCTACAAAATTCCGGCGGGGGCAGAGCCGCCGGAATTTTGAAATGATGAGACAAGACAATGGGGCTTAGGCATGAGGCCCGATTCGTGCATTTTGGATGCCGCTCGCCTCGGTCATAAGCGAGCGGAAATTATGACGGCGAGTCCCGAGATGGCGTGGATCTCTACACATCCCCTGGCTTCCGCCACAGCGCGGGCGTGTTGATGCTTACCCGCCTGGGACTCGCCGTCATCTGGTTGCTGCATTTCCTGCCGCTTGGCGTGCTGGCGGCGATCGGGCGTGGCGTGGGTCTGCTGCTCTGTCTTCTACCGTTCGAGCGGCGGCGCGTCGCGCTCACGAACTTGCGGTTATGTTTTCCCCAGTGGAGCGACGCGGAGCGTGCGCGCGTGGTGCGGCGGCATTTTCAGGCAGTCGCCCGAAGCTTCATCGAGCACGGCATTCTCTGGTGGTCGCCACGGGAGCGCGTCTTGCGTCTGGTTCATATCGAAGGACTGCAACACTGGCAGGCTGTCGGCAACCGTCCGGTCATCTGGCTTGCTCCCCATTTCGTCGGGCTCGACATGGGCGGCGTCCGGCTCAGCGCGGAGTATCGCGCGGTATCGGTCTACAGTCGTCAGAAGAACTCCGTGTTCGACGCGATTCTCTACCACGGCCGCACGCGCTTCGTGATGCCGGAACTGGTGTCGCGCCAGGAGGGCATGCGCGCGGTGGTGAAGGCAATGCGGCGCGGGCTGCCGTTCTACTATCTGCCGGACATGGATTTCGGCGGCCGCGATTCGATTTTCGTGCCATTCTTCGGCGTGCCGGCGGCCACCATCACCGGCCTCGCGCGGCTGGCGCGGCTGGCCGGCGCAGCGGTGGTGCCCGCGGTCACTCGGCAACTTCCGGGCGCGCAAGGCTACGAGTTGCGGTTCTACCCCGCATGGAGCGAGTTTCCCTCGCACGACGAGGAAGCCGACACGCGCCGCATGAACGAATTTATCGAGCAGCGCGTGCTGGAGATGCCCGAGCAGTACTACTGGGTGCACAAGCGCTTCAAGACGCGGCCGGCGGGCGAGCCGAAGATCTATTGACGGCGTGTGGGGCGAAGGATGAAGGATGAAGGGGAGCAGCGCACCGGGCGCCGTGTACACGTTGGGCCAGTCACGGAGGATGATGTCGAGGGCGTGGTACAGCTCGCGGCTGAGGTGTGGTGGCGCCACTATCCGGGCATTATCAGCGCGGCGCAGATAGAATACATGTTGAGGCAGCGCTACGACCCGGCGGTGCTGCGGGCGGAATTGCGATGCAAAGACCTGTGGTGGGACAAACTTGTCGTCGGCGACGCGATGGTTGCGTTCGCGTCGTATTTTCCCGTTGATGACGGCAGGGCAATCAAGCTCGACAAGCTCTACGTGCACTCCGGGCATCAGCGTACGGGGTATGGCGGCATCCTCATTGCCCGTGTATGCGAATGCGCGCATACGCGAGGCTGCTTGCGGATCACTCTGGCGGTGAACAAGAACAATACCAGCGCGATCGCCGCTTACCTGAAGTATGGATTCAGGGTGGCCGATTCAGTGGTCACGGACATCGGCGGCGGATTCGTCATGGACGATTACATCATGGACCGCTGTATCTACCGGGATTAGCGGCGATATTGCGCATAAATGCGTCTAAAATTCACCAAAATGCATGGACTCGGGAACGACTTCGTGGTGCTTGACGCGACTCGCGCCCCGATCCGGCTTGACGCGGGCGAACTCAGTGCGCTTGCAGACCGGCACTTCGGCATCGGGTGCGATCAGGTGCTGCAGATCGAGCCACCCCGGACGCCTGACACGGATTTCTACTACCGCATATTCAATGCCGATGGGGGTGAGGTCGAACAGTGCGGCAACGGGGCAAGATGCTTTGTGCGTTACGTCCACGAAAAGGGCCTCAGCGGGAAGCGGGAAATCCGGGTTGGCACGCTCGGTGGCGTCATCATCCCGCGCCTCGAAGCAGACGGGCAGGTCACGGTCAACATGGGGGTGCCGGCGTTCGATCCGGCAGGCATCCCCTTTCAAGCTCTGGAGCAAGCGCTTACATACGATCTAGATATCGATGGAGAACGCGTTGAAATCAGTGCGTTATCCATTGGTAACCCGCACGCGGTCCAAGTCGTGTCCGATGTAACGGTCGCCCCGGTGACTACCCAAGGGCCGCAGATTGAAAGGCACCCACGCTTTCCCCGAGGTGTCAACGCCGGATTTCTCCAGGTGGTCGATCGCGCGCACGCCAGACTGCGTGTCTACGAGAGGGGCGCCGGGGAAACACTCGCATGCGGCACGGGCGCCTGCGCTGCCGCAGTGGCGGGTATCGCACGCGGCTTTCTTGCGCCGGCCGTCACCATTACGATGCGCGGCGGCGACCTCGGTATATCATGGGCGGGGCCGGGCGCGCCGGTAATGATGACCGGCCCCGCGGTCACCGTGTTCGAGGGCGAGATCGAACTGGACCTCGCATCTCATACGGAGCCGGGCGCGCGTGTTCAAGTGATCCGAACCTGATTTCTGCCGGCCTCGGCCGCACCACAAGGGAGACGAATGAAACCAGAAGACGTCGCGAGCTATCTGCAGGAGCACCCCGAGTTCTTCGAGGACTACGCTGACGCGCTCGCGCAGATCTACCTGCCCCATCCGCACGGCGGGCGCACGATCTCCATCAGCGAGCGCCAGATCCTGACCTTGCGCGAGAAGGGGAGGCAGCTGGAAGGCAAGCTGCGCGAGGTCATCCAGTTCGGGGAGGAGAACGATGTCATCAGCGAGAAAATGCACCGGTTCACGGTGGCTCTCCTCGGAGCGCGCGACGTTGCCGGTGTCCTGAGCACCGCGTATCTGAACCTGCGCGAGGACTTCGCCGTTCCCCACGTCGTGCTGCGCGTCTGGCACGCAGCGGCGCCCGGGGGCCTTCCCGAATCCGTACCCGTGAGCACGGCATCGCGCGAGTTCGCCGCGAGTCTCACCCAGCCTTACTGTTGCGCCCACCCCATGGTCGACACGATCGGATTGTTCGGCGACGCGGGGCCCCACCTGCGTTCTTTCTCCTACGTACCGCTGCGCGGCAGCGAGGCGTTCGGGCTGCTCGCGCTGGCGAGCGAGGATCCGCAGCGCTTTTACGCGGACATGGGCACGCTGTATCTGAAGCGTCTGGGGGAACTGATCAGCACCGCGCTGTCGCACCACCTGGGTGTGCGTGAAGCGTGAGGCGCGCGAGGCTGGCTACACGCGCTCCGAGGCGGCGCAGGGATACCTGCGCGATTACCTCGCGCACCTCGCCAACGAGCGGCGGCTATCGGTGCATACCACGCGCAATTACGCGCGCGACATCGGCGCGCTGATCGAACTCGCCGGCGACACCCCACTCGGCCGGCTGGAGGTGCGCGAGATCCGCCGCTTTGTCGCGCAGCTGCACGGGCGCGGGCTTGACGGACGCACACTGGCACGCATGTTGTCCGCTTGGCGCGGTTTCTTCAACTATCTCGCACGCGAGCATGGTTTCGGGCAGAACCCCTGCCTCGGTATCCGGGCGCCCAAGGCGGCAAAGCGTCTGCCGCACGCGCTGTCGCCCGACGAAGCGGGCCGGCTGATGGAGGTTTCCGGGGACGATTGGCTGGCATTGCGCGACAAGGCGATCCTGGAACTCTTCTACTCCTCGGGCCTGCGCCTGTCGGAACTGACCGGGCTTGCCCCTACGGACGTGAACTACGGCGATGCCACGGTGCGTGTGACCGGTAAGGGTGCCAAGACCCGCATCGTCCCGGTGGGCAGGCACGCCATCACGGCATTGAAGACCTGGCTCGCCGCGCGCGAGCGGATACCCGGCGTGCGGCACGACGCGCTCTTTGTCAACCGCAGCGGCACACGCTTGAGCCAGCGCGCCGTACAGGCGCGCCTCAAGCGTCACGCCTTGAAGCAGGGACTTGGCAGCCGCGTGCACCCGCATGCCCTGCGGCACTCGTTCGCCTCGCATCTGCTGCAGTCGAGCGGGGATTTGCGCGCGGTGCAGGACATGCTCGGTCATGCCAGCATTTCGACCACGCAGGTCTATACCCAACTCGACTTTCAGCACCTCGCCAAAGTGTATGATGCCGCGCACCCCCGGGCGAAGCGGAAAAGTTGAGAACAGGTTTTCATGCACAAGCTGGTTCTCAAGCCGGGGCGGGAAAAATCGCTCAAGCGCCGGCATCCGTGGATATTCTCCGGTGCAGTGGCACGCGTGGAGGGTGAGCCTGCGCCCGGTGACACGGTTGAGGTGCGTTCGAGCAGCGGCGCGTTTCTCGCCGCCGCCGCATGGAGTCCCGAATCGCAGATTCGGGCGCGGGTCTGGGGCTGGAGCGAACGCGAGATCGACGCCGGGTTTTTCCATGAGCGCGTGACGCACGCGGTACAGGCGCGCGCGGCGTTGTTCGAGAGCGGGATAACCGATGCCGCGCGGCTCGTGCATGGCGAATCGGACGGGCTGCCCGGCATCCTGGCCGACCGCTACGCCGACACCGTCGTGCTGCAATTGCTCTCCGCGGGTGCCGAGCGCTGGCGTGAGGCGCTTGCGGATGCGCTCATGAGTGTTACGGGTGCGGCACGCCTGTGGGAGCGCTCGGACGCCGACGTGCGGGAACTCGAGGGACTCACCCCGCGCACGGGACTGCTGCGCGGCGCGCCTCTCGCGGGTTCGCTGACCCTACATGAGCACGGCCTCGCATTCGGGGTCGAGGTGCAGTCAGGGCACAAGACCGGGTTCTATCTCGATCAGCGCGACAATCGGATGCGCTTGCGCGCGCTCGCGAAGAACCGCGACGCGCTCGATTGTTTCTCCTACACGGGCGGCTTCGCCCTCAACGCGCTGGCGGGAGGCGCACGTTCGGTCACGGCGGTGGAGAGTTCGGGCCTGGCGCTTGAGCACGCGCGCGCCAACGAGGCCGCCAACGGCTTCGCATCCGCGGAGTGGGTCGAAGGCGACGTGTTCCAGGTGCTGCGGCGATTTCGCGATCAGGGACGCCGGTTCGACCTCATCGTGCTCGACCCACCGAAGCTCGCGCCCACTGCCGCACATGCGGAGCGGGCCGCACGCGCCTACAAGGACATCAACCTTCTCGGATTAAAGCTCCTGCGTCCGGACGGCTTGCTGATGACCTTCTCGTGCTCCGGCGGCGTGTCCGCGGACTTGTTCCAGAAAATCGTGGCTGGCGCGGCGCTCGATGCCGGAATCGAGGCGCGCATAGAAGCGTGGCTCCACGCCGCGTCCGATCATCCCGTCGCGCTCAACTTTCCGGAAGGCGAGTATCTGAAGGGACTGGTCTGCCGGGTGGCAGACAAATGCTGAATGCTGAATGAGGTAAATCGGGAGGCATGTCGAGCCCGGGATTCTTCATTCCGCATTCATCATTCCGTATTCCGCAGTGGTGCCGGCGGCACGGGATCGGCGCCGCCCGGGTGCCAGGGGTTGCACCGCAGTATCCGCCAGAGAGCGAGCCACGAGCCGCGCCACGAACCGTGGGTTTCGATCGCCTCGCGCGCGTAGGCCGAGCACGTCGGGTAGAAGCGGCATTGAGTTCCGAAGAATGGACTCAACAGCAGCCTATAGACGTCGATCAGGCGCAAGAGAAGAAATTTCATCGCGGTGAGTATACCGGTCCACAAGGCCGGGACATGCCCGGCTAAAATCGGCCTTGCGTCCCCCAATTGAACGGAGCTTCCATGCACGTTAGCGACCTTAGTTCTTGGCAGCATGCTCATATTTTTGGTCAGGACCGTAAGCGACCGGGCGAAGTCCGGACGCTGATCGTCATTGGAATCACGTCGATCATGATGGTGGTCGAGATCGCGACGGGCATTCTGTTTGGCTCGATGGCCCTCCTCGCGGACAGTCTGCAGCGCCAGACCAGCGCGATCCTCCTTGACAGGCAGGTTGAGGAATCGGCGCGCCGGAAGATCCGGGGTCACTCACCATCCAAGGCCGCCGGAATTCTACAAACGACTGCTTCCGTCCGATCTCGGCCTGGTGCACATTACTGTCGAAGTGCATTCATGTCCTTCAGGGGAGGATTCGAATTGCGGGGGCGGCACCGCGATTCGCACCGTTTGAAACAACAGCAACCCGTCGCCGGGTATTTCGCCGGGCGAGAGCCCGGAGTTCTAATGCAACAGAGTTGCGCGAAAACGCAGCCCATGATTTAATGACGCCCATGACGCCGACGTTTCACGATCGTGCCGAAGATCTGGTGCAGCGCACCGGCGCGCGCGTGACTCGGCAGCGCGTCGAAGTGCTGGCCGTCCTTCTGGCAGCCCGTCGCGCGCTGAGCCACCATGAGATTGAAGGGCGCGTCAATCGCGGCGCGGGGATGGACCGCGTGACGGTCTACCGGGTGCTGGAATGGCTGACCTCCCATCACCTCGCTCACAAGATCGCCGGCGACGACCGGGTATGGCGTTTCAACGCGGCAGGCGATGAACCCGAACGCACTCACGCCCACGCCCATTTCAAGTGCAACGACTGCGGCGAGGTCATCTGCCTGGACGAGGCGACGGCGGCGCGCAGCGTCCCGCTGCCCTCCGGTTTCCACCCGCAGGAGGTCGAGTTGACGGTTAAGGGCCTGTGCGCCGGCTGCGCGCCTGCGGCAGCGGCCCAACGCCGGTCGCGGGCTCACGCGCAACATCGGCATTGACCTTCTGGCAGGGAGACGACGATTACCGATATGGCTCTCGCAATGCAACTGATTTGCAACGGGTAGCACGCCTTGCACGCAACGCTGTTCTGGATCATCGGGGCCGGGCTCGCCGGCGGTGCCGTGAGTGTTCTGTTGGCGGCGACGGTTGCCTACTCGCTGCTTTCGGGATGGGTGCCGCGCATGGTGAGCTACTCCGCGGGCGTTCTGCTTGGAGTGGCGTTCCTCGGCCTGTTACCGGAAGCCTTCGAGAAATCCACCGATGCGCACTCGCTGTTTGGAATCGTGTTGGCTGGCATATTGGCGTTCTTCCTTCTGGAAAAGGTGGCGCTCTGGCGTCACCGCCACGAGCACGACGACCGCGGAACGCGCAAGCCTTCCGGAATACTGATCCTGGTGGGCGATGCGTTTCATAACTTCGTGGACGGCGTGTTGATCGCTGCGGCCTTCCTTACCGACATCAGGTTGGGCATTACTACGACGCTCGCGATCATGGCGCACGAGATCCCGCAGGAACTCGGAGATTTCGTGGTGCTGCTCAAGGCCGGCTACGGCAGGGGACGCGCGCTATGGCTCAATCTTGCCGTCAGCCTAATGTCGGTAGCGGGCGGCATCGTGGGCTATTTCTTGCTCGAGGGCGCTCAGTCTATGGTGCAGTACGCGCTGCTACTCGCCGCGTCCTGCTTCATTTACATCGCGGTTGCGGATCTTATTCCCGACATGCATCGGCAGAACAGCGCCCGCGACATCGGATGGCAGATCGGCCTGATGACCATTGGCATCGGCACTGTCTGGATGGTTGAGTCGCTGTTGCACTAGGATGCGCTGGCAACCTGTCGGCTGCAACGTTCGCGGCTGGCTGCCTGCTATGCCCTGGGCGCCGCGGCTTATGCGGTCGGGCTCGCGGCTTCCGCCGCGTTCGATCTTCCGTCGGGCGCGGTGATCGTATGGGCAATGGCAATGCTCGCGTTGCCGGTGTTCGCCCGCGGGGCACGACGACCCACCGCTCAGTGATGAGCTACCCCCCAGTCCACCCCGCGCGTTAACATTGCACGCTCGCGGCGCACGAGGCATGTCCCTGGTGATCGAACACGGTGGCGAGTTTTCCGGCACGTTGGCGGCGCGGTCGCACCGACACGGCCGACTGCTGCTCATATTCCTCGCGGCCAGCGCTGCGTTGCACGCCGCAGCCCTGACCGTAGGGCCGCCTTTCATGCGTGGCGGCGCGCTCGCCAGGGTGAGTGCGCTGGAGGTGGTGATCCTGAAGCCCGAAGCGCCGCCGGTTACGCCGCCCGCACCGGCCGTGCCGCCGCCACCGCGGCGCAAGGGCGCGCCAGAACGGATCGCGCCCAAGGCACCGGCGCAAATCCCGCCTGTGGCGCAGCGCGCGGCAGGACCGGTGGCGCCGTTGCTCAACCTTCCGGATTCGCGTCTCCCAGCCGAGCCCGCCTACACAGTGCCGCCGGCAAAACACGACGAGACGCGCGCGATGGCCCCGGAACCGGGAAACGCAGGAGTCGACGCTCCGTTGGTACCGCCAGCGCTCAACGCGGCGTACCTGCGCAATCCGGCCCCGCGCTACCCGCTCATTGCACGGCGCAACGGCGAGCAGGGAACCGTAACCCTGCGCTTGCTGGTCACCCGCGAGGGCGTCCCCGTGCAGGTGAGCGTCGAGAAAAGCAGTGGCTCGGCCCACCTCGACGGCGCCGCGCTCGACGCCGTGAAGACGTGGCGTTTCGTTCCCGGGCGGCGCGGCGCCGAGGCGGTGGAAGCGTGGGTGCTGGTGCCGGTCGTATTCAAACTCGAGGGTGTCTCCTGAGAACAACGCGGCGCGCCGCGGCCGGCTATAATTCGCAGTGATATCGATGAGCAACGAAATTTTTCATGGCACGACCATCCTGTCGGTGCGGCGCGGCGCGCGTGTAGCGCTCGGCGGCGACGGACAGGTGACCCTCGGCAACGTCGTGATCAAGGCGAGCGCGCGCAAGGTGCGGCGCCTCTACCACGACCGGATACTCGCCGGGTTTGCCGGCGGCACGGCGGACGCATTCACGCTGTTCGAGCGCTTCGAGGCTAAGCTCGAGAAGCACCAGGGCAACCTCATGCGCTCGGCGGTCGAGCTCGCCAAGGACTGGCGCACGGACCGCATGCTGCGGCGTCTGGAGGCGATGCTCGTGGTTGCGGACCGCGAAGCCTCGCTGGTCATCACCGGAAGCGGAGACGTTCTGGAGCCGGAACTCGGTCTGGTGGCGATCGGCAGCGGCGGGCCTTTCGCGCAAGCGGCGGCGCGGGCGCTGCTCGAGAATTGCGATATGCCGCCGGAAACGATCGTCAAGAAGGCGCTCGCCATCGCCGGCGATCTTTGCATTTACACCAATCAGCAGCACGTCATAGAGATTCTCGAGTGAATCTCGAATCGTGAACGGTAAATCGCGGGTTGGCGCCGCGCCCCTCCGGTTTTCACCGTTCACCGTTCACCGTTCACCGTTCACGCCATGAGCCAGATGACCCCGCAGGAAATCGTCCACGAACTGGACAAGCATATCGTCGGCCAGCAGGAGGCGAAGCGTGCGGTCGCGATCGCACTGCGCAACCGCTGGCGGCGCCAGCAGGTCGAGGAACCGCTGCGCCAGGAGATCACGCCCAAGAATATCCTCATGATCGGCCCCACCGGCGTGGGCAAAACCGAAATCGCGCGGCGCCTCGCGCGTCTGGCAAATGCCCCATTCATCAAGATCGAGGCGACCAAGTTCACCGAAGTCGGGTATGTCGGGCGCGACGTCGATACCATCATCCGCGACCTCGCGGAGTCCGCGGTCAAGGACATGCGCGAACAGGAGACGCGCCGCGTGCGCCACCAGGCGGCAGACCTCGCGGAGGAGCGCATCCTCGACGTGCTGCTGCCGCAGGCGCGCGACGGATTTTCCGAAGGCTCGCCCGAGCGCGACGGCGCGACACGGCAGAAATTCCGCAAGAAACTTCGCGAAGGCGAGCTCGACGACAGAGAAATCGAGATCGAAGTCGCGGCGATGCAGGCGCAGATGGAAATCCTGGCGCCGCCGGGCATGGAGGAACTCACGACGCAGATCCAGGGCATGTTCCAGAATCTCGGAGGTGGTCGCAAGCGGATGCGCAAGCTCCGGATCAGGGAGGCGATGAAGGTCATCACCGAAGAGGAGGCGGCGAAGCTCATCAACGACGACGAGCTCAAGACGCGGGCCCTCACGAGCGTCGAGCAGAACGGCATCGTGTTTCTCGACGAGATCGACAAGATTGCGAGCCGTTCCGAGATGGCGGGCGCGGACGTCTCGCGCCAGGGGGTGCAGCGCGATCTGTTGCCGTTGGTCGAGGGCACCACGGTGAGCACCAAGTACGGCATGATCAATACCGACCACATTCTTTTCATCGGCAGCGGCGCGTTTCACTTCGCGAAACCCTCGGACCTCATACCCGAACTGCAGGGGCGCTTTCCGATACGCGTCGAATTGGCGAGCCTTTCGGTGGCCGATTTCGAGCAGATACTCACCAATACGGATGCCTGTCTCACGCGGCAGTATCAGGCATTGCTTGCGACCGAGCAGGTGCGCCTGGAGTTTCGCCCGGATGGGATCGCGCGGCTGGCCGAGATTGCGTGGCAGGTCAACGAGAAGACCGAGAACATCGGTGCCCGCCGCCTGTATACCGTGATGGAGAAGCTGCTGGAAGAGATCTCCTTTGGCGCCGGCCGGCTTTCCAGCGAGACGGTGGTGATCGACGCTGCGTACGTCGATGCGCGGCTCAGGGACCTCGCGCAGAGCGAGGACCTGGCTCGGTATGTGCTCTAGAAAACTCATATACGAGATTCGTCGCTCCGCCGCGGGCCGAAGTCCGGAGAACTGTCACGCCCGATCCCGGCGACTTCCCGATATCGACCTGCGGCGCTTATGCCGCGGTCAGCCCGTATTTTCCCGGGGATTCCTCGATGCGGTAGCCGTTACGGCCGCGTGCCTTGGCCTCGTACATCGCGCGGTCCGCGCGCTCCAACAGCCTGGCCGCATCGTAACCGTCCCGCGGGTAGAAGCTCGCGCCTGCGCTCAGCGTAACCCGGCACTCGTGTCCGCGCACCATGCAAGGCTCGCCGCACGCAGCAAGCAGTGTGGATGCGACGCGTGCGGCTGACTGCTGATCCGTGACGCCGTCGAGTATGACAACGAATTCATCGCCGCCCCAGCGCGCCACGGTATCGCTTGCCCGCAGCGACTGCGTGAGGCGCGCGGCGACCTCGCACAGCAGATCGTCGCCGGCCTCGTGCCCGAAGGTGTCGTTGACCTGCTTGAAGTGGTCAATATCGATATAGAGCAAGGCAAAAGAGGTGCAGTTGCGAGTTCCGACTGCCAACGCACGAGCCAGCCGGTCGTTGAACAGATTGCGGTTCGGTAGCCCGGTAAGGGCATCGTAAAATGCCAGCCTGGAAAGTTTCTCCAGCCGCTGTTCATCGCCGGAGTGTTGCAGGAGGTGAACGTGGTGGGTGACGACGCCGGCGTCGTCGCATAGCGGATAGACTGCGTGCAGGACGTCGAGCATTTTTCCGTTGCTGGTGTGAACGCGCAAATCACGGCACCCGGTACCATCGACGCCCCGCTGCCGGGACTCGTCCTGACCGTCCGGTTGCGCCGGAGCCTCCAAAAAGCTGAAGGACGGATCGAACGGTTCGCCGCCGCGGACTCCCAGCATCTCGCGTAGATACGCGTTGGCATGTTCGAGCGTGCCGTCCAGACGCACGATCGCGATCCCCATCGCGATGCGGTCGAGGTTTGTAAGAAGGTCTTGCTTGTACCAGGCCATATCGGCGGATTGCGGCGCCAGAGCCCCCGATACCGGGCGCGCAGCGATCCGGTCCATCCATATGATACTATCGGTTACTATATTTCGCAATCGATAGTAACCTATCGCCGTCATGCTTGGTGGTAGTGTTTTCAAGCATGACCCTCGCTGATGAGAAACAAGGCTTCAGCAGGCGACTCAAGGAAGCGATACGCAGGGCGCGTATCGACATGAGCAGCCCGACGCTTGTCGCCCGCGAATTCAACCTGCGGTATCACGGCAACCCGGTTTCCACCCAGGCGGTACGA
Source organism: Betaproteobacteria bacterium RIFCSPLOWO2_02_64_14 (assembly GCA_001770325.1). GTDB lineage: Bacteria > Pseudomonadota > Gammaproteobacteria > Burkholderiales > SG8-41 > DSOT01. Next base: position 6,590 of record MEQT01000189.1, on the reverse strand, counting down.
AAATGGCTTTCGGGAAAGGCACTGCCTTCACAGGATAAAATCCGTGTTCTGGGATTATGGCTGGATGTCTCGGCGCCCTGGCTGCGCTTCGGCGAGGTCGAGCGGAAGGAGGAACGCCAGCCGTCGATGGTGCGGCAGGAGACCGGCTCCTACCGGCTGGACCACGGCTGGCCGTCAAAGAAGTTCGATCTCCTGAACGATACCCATAGACGCATGGTGGTGGAGATAATTCACGCGCTACTGCGGCTCGAGGGCAAGCAGTAGCGGGAGACAGTCGTACCGCCGGTCGCAAAGGGGCAGGGATCTCGCGCATTGCGGTAAGCGTTCAGCGGGTGAGCAGCAAGATCGCTTATCGCTTACCGCCCACCGTTCACCGCACTAAGACCATCGGCTTGATCCCCAGCGCCTGACCGATGCGCTTGGCGATTTGCCGCGCTTCGGTCTGGTTGGTGTATGGCCCGGCGTGTACGCGGTGGAGCCCGTCGCGCGGGAACACGTGCAGACGGTCGGCCAGCCAGTCGATCTGAAGCCTGAGCTTCGCGAGGTAGTTTTCCGCATTTTCCCTTGATCCGAATGCGCCAAGCTGCAGGTAAACGCCGTTAGCTTCCCTGGTCATGGGGATCTCAGGCGCGGCGGTTACCGCTGCCGGTTGTGTCTCGGGCGCGGGGAGTGGCACCGCAATCGGCTCTGGTGCGCGCGCCGCCGTCGTGGGTGTACGGTCACGCAGGGCAGCTGACGCCGACTGTGCTGGAGCGGACGCCACGGCCGCTGGCGTGATGTCGCCCGGCAGGATACTTTCCACTTCCACCATCGCGCTGCCGCCGCCCAGCACGCCGAGCTTGTGGGCGGCGGTATAGGAGAGGTCGATCACCCGGCCGTCGACAAACGGCCCGCGGTCATTGATGCGCACCACCACTGATTTGCCGTTGGCGAGATTGGTGACGCGGGCGTAACTCGGGATCAGCAGCGTCGTGTGCGCCGCGGTCATGGCGTACATGTCGTAGATTTCTCCCGACGATGTTTGCTTGCCGTGGTAACGCCGTCCGTACCACGAGGCGACTCCACGCGCCTTGTACGGCGCGAGCGAGGTCATCGGCGCGTAGTTGCGGCCCATCACGCTGTAGGGACGGCTCGCGCCGCGGTGCAGCGGCTCGAGCTTGGGCGCGGCGTCGGGGACCCCGTCCAAATCGACCGGCGGGTTCTCGCCGGGACCGTCGTCGAGATAGTAGCCGCCGCGCGGTGCGGGCGCCGAGGACGGCGCCTTGGCGGCGGGCGCTTCGCGCTTGGTGAAGGTGCCGCAGCCGGTGAGCATTATCGTCCCGAGGACGAAAACGACAATACGGATAGTGGAAAAGGATCGAGGATCGAGGATCGAGGATCGAGGGGAAAATCGCTCCCCGCACCCGGGGGTCGGGCGGGGAATCGTTCTTAACTCAATCCTCAATCCTGACTCCTCAATCCTAAGTCTGGACGAGTTTCTTATGCGTCTGGATGCTCATCAAGATACCAAAGCCCAGACAGATCGTCACCAGCGAGGTTCCGCCGTAGCTGATCAGCGGCAGGGGAACGCCCACCACCGGCAGGATGCCGCTCACCATGCCCATGTTGACGAACGCATACGTGAAAAACGTGAGTGCGATGGCGCCGGCCAGAAGGCGCGTGAACAGTGTCGGCGCATTAGCGGTGATCACGATGCCGCGCGCAATGACGAGCAGGAACAGGAACAGCAGAACGACAGTGCCCAACAGCCCGAACTCCTCGGAGTAAACCGCGAAGATGAAGTCGGTGGTGCGCTCGGGGATGAAATCGAGGTGGGTCTGTGTGCCGTTCATCCAGCCCTTGCCGAGCAGGCCGCCCGAGCCGACGGCGATCGTCGACTGTATGGTGTGGTAGCCTGCCCCCAGCGGATCCTGCGCGGGATCGAGCAGCGTCAGGATGCGCTGGCGCTGGTAGTCGTGCATGACCGGCCACAGCAAGGGCAGGCTCGCCAGTCCCGCAACCGTCACGCCGGCGATGATGCGCCACGACAGGCCGGCCAGGAACAGCACGTAGCAGCCGCCCGCGAAGATCAGGACTGCCGTGCCGAGATCGGGCTGGCGCGCGATGAGTCCCACCGGGAGCACCAGCAGTGCCGCCGCGATGATGTGATTCCTGAGCTTGAGCGTGGCCTCGTAGCGGTTAAAGTACCACGCCAGCATCAGTGGCACAGCGATCTTCATCAGTTCCGCGGGCTGGATGCGGGTGACGCCGATATTGAGCCAGCGCCGCGCCCCGTTCACCACCTCGCCGAAAAGCGCCACGCCGATGAGCAGCAGCAGGCCGAGCACGTAGACCGGCAGCGACAGGCGCATCAGATAATGCGGCGGGATATTGGCGAAGACCCACATTACGCCGAGCGCCACCAGCATGTTGACGAGCTGGCTGGAAACCCGCGGGAGGCTCGCATTGGAGGCGCTGTAGAGCACGATCACGCCCGCGGCCATCAACAGCAGCACCGCGCCCAGCAGCAGGCCGTCGACATGAGCCGTGAGACGGCGTGTCACGCGTCTAATCAGGGGTGGCATCGTCATCCTTCACCGCGCTCGCCGGCACTTTCCCGAGCAGGTAGTAGTCGAGGACCTGGCGCGCGATCGGCGCGGCGGCGCGCGCCCCGAAGCCCGAGTTCTCCACGATCACCGCGAGTGCGATCTTCGGTTTATCGGCCGGCGCGTAGGCGATGAACAGCGCGTGGTCGCGGTGGCGCTCCTGGACGCGGCTCTCCACGTATTTCTCGCCCTGCTTGAGCGCGATTACCTGGGCCGTGCCGGTTTTGCCGGCGCTCACGTATTCGGCGCCGGCAAACGCGCGCCTGCCGGTGCCCTCCTTGTTGACGCCGACGAGCGCCTGCTTCACCACCGCAAGGTGCTCGGGTTTTACGGCGAGCGTTCTCAGGGGCTTCGGTTCGATAAAGGTGCGCTCTCGGGTGCGGATGTCCTCGACGAAGTCGACGAGGTGAGGGCGGAACATGACGCCATCGTTGGCAATGGTGGCAATCGCCGTGGCGAGCTGCAACGGAGTGTAGGCGTTGTAGCCCTGGCCGATGCCGATGCTGATGGTCTCACCCGCATACCATTTTTGCTTGAAGCGCTTCATCTTCCACTCCTGCGAGGGGAGGATCCCCGCAGACTCGCTGGCGAGGTCGATGCCCGTGCGGCTGCCGAAGCCGAGCTGGGCCATGAAGCGGGAGATGGCGTCGATGCCAAGGTCGTTGGCGAGCATGTAGTAGTAGGTGTCGGAGGAGACGACGATCGACTTGTACATGTCGACCACGCCATTGCCCCCGACCCGGCTGTCGCGGAACATGTGGCCGCCAAACATGAAATACCCGGGATCGCTGATCGTCTGCTGCGGGGTGCGCTTGCCGTAGGTGAGCGCGGCGAGCGCCATGTACGGCTTGAACGTGGAGCCCGGGGGATAGGTGCCGGCAAGCGCCCGGTTGACCATCGGGCGGTCAGGCGAGTTATTGAGCTCGTTCCAGTTTTGCGGATCGATGCCGTCGACGAAAAGATTGGGATCGAAACCCGGCTTGCTCACGAACGCGAGTACGCCGCCGGTACCGGGCTCGATCGCGACCACCGCCCCGCGCCGGTCACCGAAGGCGCGATAAATGACCTCCTGCAGCCTGGCATCGAGCTTGAGCACGAGGTTGCTGCCGGACACCGGCGGCGTCCGCAAGAGCGTGCGCACCGCACGACCTCCCGAGTCGACCTCCACTTCTTCGACGCCGGTCGTGCCGTGCAGATGACGCTCGTAGCTCTGCTCCAGCCCGGTCTTGCCGATGTAGTCGGTGCCGCGGTAGTTGGCGAGCAACTCATCGGCTTCGAGCTGGTCGAGATCGCGCTGATTGATGCGGCCGATATGCCCCACGACGTGGGAAAAGAGCTCTGCCTGCGGGTATTGGCGGAACAGGCGCGCCTTCACCTCCACGCCCGGGAACCGGTAGCGGTTGGCCGCAAAGCGCGCGATCTCCTCCTCGGATAGCCGCGTGCGGATCGGCAGGCTGTCGAAGCGCTTGCTCTCCTCCAGCAGCTTCTTGAAGCGCCGGCGGTCCTTCGGAGCGATATCGACGATTTCGGCAAGCTCGTTGATCAGCGCCTCGAGGTCGTCGACCTTGGCCGGCGTGATCTCCAGGGTGTACGCGGAATAATTGTGCGCGAGTATCACGCCGTTGCGGTCGGAAATAATGCCGCGGTTGGGCACGATCGGCACGATCGAGATGCGGTTGGCTTCCGCGAGCGTGTGGTAGTGCTCGTACTGGATCACCTGCAGGTAGAAGAACCGCACGAACAGCAGGGAGAACATCGTCAGCACGAAACCGGCGACGATCGCCAGCCGCAGCCGGAAGTGGTGAATCTCGAGCTGAGAATTGCGGAGCTCGACGCCGGGATTGATCGTCAGCTCAGACATGGTCCGGATCGGGGGCGGGCCGCTGCGGGAGCTTGAGCAGGAAGCTGAGCGGCGGCCACAACGCTCCGCCTATGAAGCTGCCGATGAAGTACTGGTAACCCGGAAAATCGCTGCCCGCCACGGTTCGGATCACGAGCACGATCACGTCGTTCAGCAGCAACAGCGGGATGACGTGCAGCACCTGGGGTGCGATCGAGAAGCGCTGCACCCGGCGGTGCAGCACGATGCCGGCGTAGGCAAGAACGGCGTAAGCGAGCGCATGCTGGCCGAACAGGCTGCCGTCGGCGATATCCATCAGCAACCCCAGCAGCCAGGCAGCCGTGAAACCAATCCGGCGCGGTTGCTCGACGCACCAGTAGAGCACGACGAGCGCGACGAAATCGGGCCTCAACCACAGCCACGCTCCGGACCAGGGCAGCAGGTTCAGGAACAGCGCCCCGAGGAGCGTGACGACGATGAACGCGGGCTTTACCGGCAGCAGGATTTCCTGGGGGGCCATCACGCGCGCGTGCATCACATGCCCTTCCTCAACTTCCTGGACGGCGCGGGCTTATCCGCTATGGCCGGGCGATCCGGCAGTTGACGCTCGGCGTCGACAATCAGGACCTGCGTATTGCTGTTGACCCCGGCGAGCGGCTTGCACTCGATGCGCGCGAAGAGGTAGGCCGCGTTGCGCTCGACGTTGGACACCTCGGCTACCGGTAGTCCCGGCGGGTAGACGCCGTCGATACCCGAGGTGACAAGGCGATCGCCGTTCTGGAAATCGGCATTGAGCGGAATGAACTTGAGCTCGAGCATGCCGTCGTTACCGGTGCCCGCGAGCACCGCGCGCAGGCCGTTGCGCACATTGAGCACCGGCACGAGCTGTCCCTTGTCGGTGATGAGCGTGACCTCGGAGAGCCACGGGTAGGTCTGCGTGATCTGGCCCACCACGCCGATGCTGTCGATCACGGGTTGGCCGGCCTTGACGCCGTGCTGAAGTCCCTGGTCGATGACGATTTTGCGCGTGAACGGGTCGCGCGCGGCATAGAGCACTTCGGCCAGCGTGGATTTGGCGTTCACCCGCTCGCGCGTGCCCAGGAGTCCGCGCAGGTGAGCGTTCTCCGCCTGCAGCGCCTGCAGCTGCTGCAGGGCCGCGGCCTTGGCGACGTGGTCCTGCGTCAGGCGCGCGTTCTGCTCGCGCAACGCGGAATGAGTGACGAAGAATTCACCCGCGCGGCGCGCGATGCTCGCGGGCGCGCTGGCGATGCGCTGCAGCGGGTAGACGACCACGGAAGCAGCCTCGCGCAGCACGGTGAGATACCGAAAGCGGGCATCCGCGACGAGCAGCACGAGCGACAAAGCGGAAAAAATCAGCAGGCGGGCGAGAGGGGTGGGGCCGGTCTTGAAAAACGGAGGCGGGGAGTGTTCCATCTAGCAGCCTGTCGGGCTTAGGCGTCCGACAGGCTGTTAACAGCAAAACCGCCTGCGGATTTGGGATGAATCTGATGATTACGACAGATCTTGCCCTCCAATGGGCGCGCGAGCACGCTCAAAATGAGGTGTTCACTGCTTTTTCTTCCGTTTTCATGCGGGCGGTTTTGCATTAGGAGTTTGTCCGACCCAAGTCCGACAAACTCCTAGGCGTGAAGCGTGAGGAGTTAAGCCGCTCATGCTCAATCTACGCCTCACCCCTCACGCCTCGCACTTCGCTCAGTCATAGGTGAAAATGCTGGCGAGCCGCTCCATCTTCTCGAGCGCCTTGCCGCAGCCGCGTACGACACAGGTGAGCGGATCCTCGCCGATGATCACCGGCAGCCCCGTTTCCTCCATCAACAGGCGGTCGATGTCGCGCAGGAGCGCCCCGCCGCCCGTGAGCACCATGCCCTTCTCGGCGATATCGGCGGCGAGTTCAGGCGGGGTTTGTTCGAGCGCGGACTTGACGGCCGAGACGATGCTGTTCAACGGGTCGGTGAGCGCTTCCAGGATCTCGTTGCTCGAAATCGTGAAGCTTCGTGGAATGCCCTCGGCAAGGTTGCGGCCCTTGACTTCCTTCTCGCGCACTTCCGAGCCCGGGAACGCGGAACCGATCGCCTTTTTGATCAGTTCGGCCGTGGTCTCGCCGATCAGCATGCCGTAGTTGCGGCGGATGTAGTTGATGATCG
>MEQT01000188.1 GCA_001770325.1 Betaproteobacteria bacterium RIFCSPLOWO2_02_64_14 | reverse complement strand
ACAGGCGATCGAACGCGAGTACCGGGCGGTCATCGCGCTCCCGCAACTGGAAACCCTTCAGTTCGAAGGTCAGGAGAAACGGATTGACGCGGACTTCGGCAAGCGCCGCCTTCGCCTGCAGCCGCTCGTTCGCAAAGCGCGGAATCTCGCGGCTCACGAGATAGGGCGCGAGGAAAAAGCCGGCGAGCGCATAAAGCGCCAGTGCGATCGCGGCGATCAGCACCGGCAGTGACAGCAGATACCGGCGCAGACGGAGGATGAGTGCGCGTTTGTCGATCACGTGGAACGCGCCTTTACCAACGATGGCTCAGTCGGAGCGCAGGATCTGGAACCCCGCCTGGAGCGCGCGCTCGATGCGGGCCTTCTCCTTCGCCATCGATTCGTCGCTCCACTCCCAGAAACCACGCCGGGTCTTCATGCCGAGCTGGCCCTTGTCGATCAGCTCCTTGATCACCGGCGCGGGAGCGGTTTCGTTGTGGAGATGGGGGTAGAGCGCCTGGGCCACGTAGTAATTGGTGTCCCAGCCGGACATCTCTTTCTGCAGTATCGGCCCGCAGGCGATGAACCGGAAGCCGAATCCGTAGCGCACCGCGGTATCGACGCCTTCGGGGGTGACGACCCCGCTATCGATAAGATAGAGCGCCTCTCGCATCATCGCATGCTGGATGCGATTGCCGACGAAGCCGGGGATGTCTTTCTTGACCCAGATCGGAGCCTTGCCGAGTTTCTTCATCAACTCGACCAGTCCCTCGGCGATCGTCGGGTCGGTCGCGTCCGCGCTCACCACTTCCACCAGCGGCACGAGATGCGCCGGCATGAAAAAATGCAGTCCCGCCACGCGCGATCGCGTGATGAGCGGCCTGCCGACTTCCCCGATCGGAAAGTTCGAAGTGTTGGTGGCGAGCGGTATTTCAGGGCGGGCAAGCCGTTCGAGGTCCTGGAAGATCTGCTGCTTGAGGGCGAGATCCTCCGTGGCGGCTTCCACCACGAGGTCGATTCCGGCCCATGGCAGGGCGTCGAGACGATCGTAGGTGCGCACATTGGCGGCATGCGTTTCGGGGGCGCCGAGTTTCGCGAGTCCCGCCTTGGCGCGGCCCGCGAGCGCATCGCGCGTCTTCTGCGACGGGCTCATCACGTGAACCTGCCAGCCCGCGGCGGCAAAGATGATGGCGATGTCTCCGCCCATGATCCCGCCGCCGACAATGGCCGCGCCAGACGATCGCTCAGCCATGCTCGGTGCTCCTCGTGTGTCGCGGATGCGTCGCTGTGCCGATTATAAGCGACGCGCCGCTGCGGCCCCGGATACCCCTGCCCTATGCTCCAGATTTCTGTGCCGCCGTGGGGGGTGGCACGCGCGTCGCGCTCCACTTGGTCGTGCCGCCGGCGCTCGCCTGCGCGGTGCCTTCGATCCGGTCGCCATTGACCCGGCCCGAGTAGCGCACGCCGTTGGCGTTGAAGCGGATCTGCACGCCGTTCAACTTGCCGCCGGAGATTGAAGCGGCTCCGTTGCCCGACTTGAGCGTACCGGAGAGCTTCTGGTATTTCTGCTTCAGCACGATCTCGCCGGAGGCGGTCCGCCACGTGCCGTCGACTCTGGCGGGCACGATCCACAGGTAGGCGGTGCGTCCGTCGGCGGAGTCGGTCTGGTCGGGTTCCCAGTCGTCCATGGTGAACGCGTGCGATACCACGCGTGTGCCCGGTTTCATACTGAGGATGGTGGGGCGCAGTTTGACATTGAGGCTGGGCAGCAGGTAGAGCGTCAACACCGTCGCGTGGCTGAAGTCGGTCTGGAAAATGTCGCCATGGATGAACCTGGCCTTGCCGCTGACGCCTTCCTTCTCGGCGGCACGCTCGGAGAGCGCGACCATGTCGGGGTTGTACTCGACGCCGACAGCTTGTGCGCCGCGCTTGGCGGCTGCAATCACGGTGCGCCCATCGCCGCTGCCGAGATCGTAGTGTATGTCCTTGGCCGTGAGCTTCGCCATATCGAGCATTCTCTCGACCAGCGATTGCGGCGTGGGCACCCAGATGACGTCCTTGCCCTCCTGGCCGACCTGCGGGGCGTATTCCTGTTCCGCGGCGTATGCACCCGGCGAAAAAGCGGCCGGTGCCGCGATCATGCCGGTGGCGAAAATCGTTGCGACAATGACAGGCGCGAGGCGCCACGTGCGCTGCATGGTGTTCTCCTGGAAGGATTGGGACAGGTTCGAAGGGGTCAATTATGCCGTAACGCGCTACCCGACGCCGAGAGTACTCGGCGGCGCATCGCCCGCCCTGCCGATGCGGCCGTCTACCGTGGCGCCGCTGGCGAGCATGGCATCGATGTCGGCATCGCCGTAGCCCAGTTCGCGCAGCAGATCCACGCTGTCCTGGCCAATCTTGGGGGCAGGGCGGAAATCACGGCGCGTGCCGCCCGAGAGCTTGCTGGGCAGCATCATGTTCCAGATCCTGCCTTCGGTCGGATGGTCGATGTGCCGGAAGAATCCGACGTCGGCGAGATGCGGGTCGTTCATCAGTTGATCGAGCGTCTGGAACGGCATCGCCGGCACGTCGGCGCGGTCCAGGATTTCGATCCACTCCGCGGTGGTCTTGTGCTTCAGTGCCTCGGCGCGGATGCTGAAATACTCGCCGGTATTTCTGAACCGCGCTGCGACGCTCTCGAAGCGCGGATCGGTCTTCAATTCGGGCCTGCCGATGGCATCGAAGATGGCGAACGCCTGCGCGTTGGTGTTGGCCGAGATGCAGATCCAGCCGTCCCGCGTCGGCAGCGGCCGGGCCTGCGGGTCGATCAAGCGCGGGTCACCCACCGGGCCGAGCGGCGGATCGAAGGTCTTGAGATACATATGTTCCTCGAGCACCGCCTTGGCCATGTTCTCGAACATCGGAATCTCGATCGACTGGCCTTCGCCCGTACGCGTGCGGTGAAACAATGCCATCAGGATCATCTGTACCGCGATCAGCCCCACGGTGCGGTCGGCGATCACCATCGGCAGGTAACGCGGCTCCCCGGTTGCCATATGGTGGAGCGCGGCGACGCCGGCCGAGCCCTGGATGATGGTGTCGTAGGCCGGCTTGTCGCGGTAGCGTCCGCCCTGGCCGAAACCGAACATGCCGCAGTAGATGATGCGCGGGTTCACCCGGCGCACGTCGTCGTACGCAAGCTTCAAGCGCGCCATCGCGGGCGGGCGCATGTTCCAGATCAGCACGTCGGCGCCGGCGATCAGCTTCAGCAATGCCTCGCGTCCCGCCGGCTGCTTCAAATCCAGCGCGATGCTGCGCTTGTTGCGGTTGAGGTGCAGAAATTTGGCCGACATACCGGGCGTCACCCCGCGCCCTGCGAGCGTGCGCACGATGTCCCCGGCCGGCGCCTCGACCTTCACCACGTCGGCGCCATGATCGGCCATGATCTGGGTGGCGAGCGGGCCGACCACCACCGATGTGAGGTCGATCACGCGCACGCCTTCGAGCGGACCCCCCGCCATGAAATTACACCAGGCCCGCGCAACAAAACAGGATCCCCTCTCCCCCGCCCGTGGGGGAGAGCCTGCGTAGCGGGCGAGGGGGCCGGGCTAGGGTGAGGGGGCGGATCGAAGTCATTCCCTTACTTGAATTCGGCGTCGGCGATCAGCGTCGGCGCTCCATCCTGATCGACCACCCACATTTTCGCGGTCTTGTTGTCGGGAGAAGGTTCACCGCAGACCTGGAACGGCCGGTTCACGAACAGCGGGCGCACGTTACGCGATGACGTGAACGTGAGCGGCGTCGTGGCATGGGTGCGCGCCAGCTCGAAAACGAGCAGCGTCTGGCCGGTGCGTCCCTGCTTGATGGTGACGTCTTTGATTACCGACTCGCGGCGCACCTCGTCGCCGACACAGAGCGGCGCGTGGATCGTCACGCGCTGGCCGATCCACTCCTTCAGTTTTTCGAGTTCCATGATGTTTACGCTTATGCTTCGCGGCCACCATTACGAGGCGAGCTGGAATTTCGAGCCGGCCACGGGTGGCGTGCCTACGCGGAGTCCGCGCATTATGCCACCGCGCAGCCAGGGCCTGCGGCCACGGGTAGAATTACCCCGCCGGTATGGAAAAACCACAAAACACCTCCAAGCTCAACGAAGCGCAGGCGCGCCTCGCAATATTCGACCACGAACTCGCATTTGTAACAGAGGGCGTAGTGGGATGGCACCCGCCTTGGGAAGTAGGCGCACTTGAAAGCCTGCGCCGCGCTCCAGGCCACTTGTTCTCTGAGCAGCTTCGGGGAAAGGCACTCGATTTTGACCGGCTTGCAGGCGCCTGGATGGCTGTTGCGGACTCCAGACTGGCTGCTTATCGACATGCCTTGCCGGGCGAGTGGAATGAGGCGGCGGAAACCGCTAACAAAGCGTTGAGGCACATCGCCGCTGTCCGAGACAATCTCGATGCGGCGTTACAGGAAGTCATGAGGGTACTCAAATGACGAATCGTTACAGCTACACCTATTGCGTCCTCAGGTATGTCCACGACACCACGAGTAATGAATTCGTGAATGTGGGCGTCGTGCTCTATGCACCGGAGGCCAAGTACTTGAGTGCGCTCTGCCGCACAACCTACGGTCGCCTGAACAGGGTGTTCCCGGGGGTGAACGCCGAGCATTTCAAGTCGCTGATGCGCTACATTCAGGCGCGGCTCGAGGAGCAGGGCGAGCGCGTTGCAAGCGAGCTTCCGTTGAAAGCGCCTTCGACTGTGCTGGAGTTTGCGCAGGCGATCCTGCCGCGCGACGACAGCTCGCTTCAGTGGTCGCCCGCCGGCAGTGGCCGCACAGACGACCCCTCCGGAACTCTGGAGCGCTTGTTCGACTGCATGGTCCTCCGATACGAAGAGCGGCAGGCGCTAGCCGTGCGCTCAGACGAGGACGTTTGGCGGAACTTCAAGCGTAACCTTGAGGAGCGCCAGGTATTGAAGCACTTTCAGCCGAAGAAAATTTCGGTGCAGGACGGCACTCGCGACCCGAATTGCGAAGGAGGTTGAATCGCATTCCGAACATTGAGGGACCGCGTTCGAAGGGTGTAAGGTCACGAATAAGGAGCGATTCCAGAATGAGCAATACCGCATTGATCGTCGGTGCCGGCAGCGGCCTGAGCGCTGCTCTTGCGCGCGCGCTTGCAGGGGACGGATACGGTGTCACGCTGGCGGCCCGCAACATCGACAAGCTCAAGGGGCTTTGCGACGAAATCAAGGCTGCCAGCATCCGCTGCGATGTCGGGCAGCGCGCGGAGGTGGATCGCCTTTTCGAACAGCTCGACGCCGGCCCCGGCACCCCGAACGTCGTGATCTACAACCCGAGCGCGCGCGTCCGCGGGCCTTTGATCGAGCTCGACCCGGACAAGGTTGCCGAAGCGCTGACGGGACAAGGTTGCCGAAGCGCTGACG
>MEQT01000187.1 GCA_001770325.1 Betaproteobacteria bacterium RIFCSPLOWO2_02_64_14 | reverse complement strand
CACGGGAAGCCGGTGAAAATCCACCCGCGCATCCACTCGAGGAGCGTCCACACCGCCGGCGCTACCAGCAGCAGTTTTGACGCCGCCGGGACGGGAGATGCGGCGACGAGCGCGGCGGCCAACGCCGGAAAGAGGGCGAGAAATGCGCAGAACAGCAGCGTGGCAAGCGCCGCGAGCGGCATGGGCATGGCGCCAAAGTCGTGCAGGCTGACGTAGATCCAGCTCACGCCGCACAAGAAAAACCCGAGGCCATAGGCAAAACCAGTGAGCGCCGCCTGGCGTGCTGAAGCCGCGCGCGTCCACAGCCGCAGCACGATGGCGAGAGTCAGAACCGGCAGCGGGAAAAACGAGAACGGCGCGAAGCCGAGGACGGTCAACGCGCCGAGGAAAAAAGCAATGATGAATGATGAATGATGAATGATGAATGAAAAACGCAGAACCGCCCGTTCGCCTGACATGCCTGGCTTACCTGTCATTCCGCATTCATCATTCCGCATTCATCGTTCCGCATTCCGCCTTTACCCCTTGCTTGCCGCCTTCTTCGCAACCTCGAGCAGGTGCAGGCGGCGGCTGTCGGCGCGCAGCACCTTGAAGGCCAGGTTGTCGATAATGATCTGCTCGCCGCGCTTGGGTACGCGCCCGAAGCGGCGCAGCAGCAGCCCGCCGATGGTATCGACCTCCGCGTCGCTGAAACGGGTGTCGAACGCCTTGTTGAAGTCGCCGATCTCGGTCAACGCCTTGACCCGGTACTGCCCGCCCTTGTCCTGGATGATGTTGTCGGCGGTCTCGTCGAAGTCGTACTCGTCCTCGATGTCGCCGACGATCTGCTCCAGCACGTCCTCGATCGTCACCAGCCCGGCCACGCCGCCATACTCGTCGACCACGATGGCAATGTGATTCCGGTTCTTGCGGAATTCCTTGAGCAGCACGTTGAGCGGTTTCGCTTCGGGTATGAAGACGGCCGGCCGCAGCATCTCGCGCACGTTGAACTCTTCCTCGCCGGCGTAATAGCGCAACAGATCCTTGGCGAGCAGGATCCCGATCACGTCGTCCTTGTTCCGGCCGATCACGGGAAAACGCGAGTGCGCGGTCTGAATCACCATCGGGATGAACTGGCCGGGCGATTCGCTGATGTCGATCACCTCCATCTGGGCGCGCGGCACCATGATGTCGCGTGCCTGCATCTCGGAAACCTGCAGCACGCCCTCGATCATCGCAAGCGCATCGGCGTCAAGCAGGTCGCGCTCGTGGGCGGAATGCAACAGCTCGACCAGTTGATCGCGGTCCTGCGCCTCGCGCAGGAGCAGCACCGACAGGCGTTCGAGCAGCGTTGGCTTAGTGTGGGGATCGTCCATGGACTTAAAGGATGAAGGATGAAGGAGAGTCCAAAGGATGAAGGATGAAGGATGAAGGATGAAGTAACAGCCAAAGGTCGCGCTTTCTTGAGCGCCTACTGCCTTCATCCTTCCGCATTCCGCCTTGCCCTTTCATCCTTCTGCCTTCATCCTTCCGCCTTCCGCCTTCCGCCTTCCGCCTTCGTCCTTGCCGTAGGGATCAGGATACCCCAGTTCGGTCAGGATCCGCGATTCGCGGGTTTCCATGATCTGCGCATCGGCATTGCTCTCGTGATCGTAGCCCTGGAGGTGCAGCGCACCGTGCACGACGAGGTGCGCATAGTGCGCCAGCAGGCGCTTGCCCTGTTGCCGGGCTTCGTGCGCGATGACCGGCGCGCACAGGACGAGGTCTCCCTCGTAGGGCGGCGAATCCCGCATCACGAACGTGAGCACGTTGGTCGCGTAATCCTTGCCCCGGAAGCTGCGATTGAGATTTCTCGCCTCGGCCCGGCCCACGACGCGTACCGTGATCCGCGCATCGTTTTCGAGCACGGCCTGCGCCCATTTTCGCACCTGTGCGCGTGACGGAAGCCGGCGCGAGCGGATGGCCTGCTGCACATCGAGTTCCAGCCGCGGATTGCGCTGGGCGCGCCGCCTTGTCACGGGGTGCCGCTGTCGCGCGCCGCGGCACCGGCCGCCTGCGATTCGTAGCTCTCGTAGGCGTTGACGATGCGCTGCACCAGCGGGTGGCGCACCACGTCTTCGGCTTCGAACTGGGTGAAGGCGATGCCGCGCACTTTCTTCAACACCTGGCGCGCTTCCACCAGCCCGCTCTTCTGGCCGCGCGCGAGATCGATCTGCGTCACGTCCCCGGTCACCACCGCCTTGCTGCCAAAGCCGATGCGCGTCAAGAACATCTTCATCTGCTCGGGAGTGGTGTTCTGCGCTTCGTCGAGGATCACGAACGAATGATTGAGGGTGCGCCCGCGCATGAAGGCGAGCGGTGCGATCTCGATCGCGGCGCGCTCGAACATCCTCGCCACCTTGTCGAATCCCATCAGGTCGTAGAGCGCATCGTAGAGCGGCCGCAGATAGGGATCGACCTTTTGCGCCATGTCTCCCGGCAGGAACCCCAGGCGTTCGCCGGCTTCGACCGCCGGGCGCACCAGCACGATGCGCTTGACGTTGTCGCGCTCCAGCGCGTCCACGGCGCAGGCGACCGCGAGGTAGGTCTTGCCCGTGCCCGCCGGGCCGATGCTGAAGGTGATGTCGTGGGTCAGGATGTGCTGGAGGTACTGGATCTGGCGCGGGGTGCGTCCATGCAGGTCCTCGCGGCGGGTGAGCAGCACCGGCGTCTCTGTCGCGTGCGACGCGCGTGGCGGCCCGGCCGCCTCGATCAGGCCAAGCTGCACGTCCTCCAGCGACAGGCCCTGCCCCGCATGCGTGTAGAAATCCTGCAGGACGCGCGCCGCCATCCTCGCCTGCGACGGTTTGCCGGTGAGCGCGAAATGCTCGCCGCGGCGCGCGATGCTCACGTCGAGCGCGGTCTCGATCTGGCGCAGGTTCTCGTCGAGCACGCCACACAGGTTGGCGAGCCGCTGGTTGTCGACCGGGGTGAACGAAATCTCGATCGGCTTCAATGGGTCGGGCCGGCGAGTTCTCCGCGCAGCGAGTGCGGCAGGGCGGCGGTGATGGCGACGTCGACGAAGCCGCCGATGTCGCGCGCGGGCGCGCTGAAGTTGACCACGCGATTGTTGTCGGTGCGCCCGCTCAATTCGCCCGGGTTCCTTCGTGCCGTGCCGTCCGCGAGCACGCGCTGGCGCGTGCCGACCATGGCGCGGCTGATCGCCTGTGACTGCTCGTCGATCCGGCGCTGCAGGCGCTGCAGCCGCTCGAGCTTGACCGCGTGCGGCGTATCGTCCTTGAGGTCCGCCGCGGGCGTGCCGGGCCGGCGGCTGTAGACGAAACTGAAACTCGCGTCGAAACCGATCTCCTCGATGAGCCGCATCGTTGCCTCGAAGTCGGCATCGGTTTCGCCGGGAAAGCCGACGATGAAATCCGACGAAATCGACATCCCGGGACGGCGCTCGCGAAGGCGCCGCACGATAGACTTGTATTCCAGCACCGTATAACCACGCTTCATCGCTGCCAGCACGCGGTCCGAGCCTGCCTGCACCGGCAAATGCACGTGGCTCACCAGCCCGGGGACCCGGTCATAGGCTTCGATCAGGCGTGGGGTGAACTCCCGTGGATGCGAGGTGATGTAGCGTATGCGCTCGATGCCGGGAATCTCGGCGATGTACTCGACGAGCAGCGCGAGGTCGGCGATCTCGCCCTCCGCCATCGCTGCGCGGTATGCGTTTACGTTCTGTCCCAGGAGCGTGACTTCCCTCACGCCCTGCTCGGCGAGTTCGGCGACTTCGGTCAGCACGTCATCGAACGGCCGCGACACTTCTTCGCCACGAGTGTAGGGCACGACGCAGAACGTACAGTATTTGCTGCAGCCCTCCATGATCGAGACGAACGCCGTCGCGCCCTCGACGCGGGCCGGAGGCAGGTGGTCGAACTTCTCCACCTCGGGAAATGAAATATCGATCTGCGGCTTGCCGCTCGCGCGTCGGGCCTCCATCAACGCCGGCAGGCGGTGCAGGGTCTGGGGGCCGAACACCAGATCGACATACGGTGCGCGCGCGACGATCCCTGCGCCTTCCTGGCTTGCCACGCAGCCGCCGACACCGATCAGCAGCCCGGGATTGCCGCGTTTGAAGTGCTTGACCCGCCCCAGGTCGTGAAACACCTTTTCCTGCGCCTTCTCGCGCACCGAGCAGGTGTTGAACAGGATGAGGTCCGCCACGCCGGGATCGTCGGTGGGCTCCATGCCCTGGGCTGCCTGCAGTACGTCGGCGAGCTTCGCCGAGTCGTACTCGTTCATCTGGCAGCCGAAGGTCTTGATGTAGAACTTTTTCGCCACCGTTTCAGCGCGCGCCCGCCTGCCGGAGCCGCGCCAGCTCCTGGGGCGTGAGAATAACGATGCGGGTCACGTCGCCCTGTCTGTCGAGGACGTACAGAACCTCGGCACGAGCGGGAAGGTACACGGGCAATATGAAGCGATTGTTCTGATCGAGGATCACACCGCCCGGCGCGAGCCGCAGCAGCTTGCGATCGATCTGCACCACGGGGTGCTGGTGCTGCTGACCCACCAGCTCGCCGAACTTGCCGTTGGCGGGCAATAGCCGCTGGACTTGCGCCATGCCCGGGGCCACAAGTCCCACCATAAGTATCAGGCCTGCCAGTGCGTTTCGCATCGGTTCACAGTATCACAACGCAATCAAACACTTCAACCGACAGTGTGCGGCCGCCATCGGTCCTGGATCGATCGCTCAGTGCCAAGGATAAGTGGGAGTCAGGGATTTGAACCCCGGACCAACGGATTATGATGTCCTCATAATCAACAACTTACAGCACATCACAACAACACACGACAATGAAATCAGCGGCTTGCAGAATCGCGGTTGTTGCCGCTGGTGGCCGAATGTTACCGTTTTTCGGCTCCGAGTGCCCCACCAGTGCCCCATACAGCAGGCATACTTCATAGGCACCCCGGTTGTTGTTACCCCGATTTGGGGTTAC
This sequence comes from Betaproteobacteria bacterium RIFCSPLOWO2_02_64_14, assembly GCA_001770325.1. Lineage (GTDB taxonomy): Bacteria > Pseudomonadota > Gammaproteobacteria > Burkholderiales > SG8-41 > DSOT01. Next base: position 1,024 of record MEQT01000187.1, on the reverse strand, counting down.
CAACCGTTGCTTGCATTGATCGGATAATGGCGACAAGGCTAAAAGGATGGGTAGTAATCAGGCGTCTACATCGCGCGCAGGGTTACCCCACCCCTTCTGACTCATCCCTTGATCTTCGCCCCACGCGGCACGGTCGCAACACGATCGAACCGGCACACCCGCCCGGTGGGGTGCGGTCCCACTCATGGCGAAAGCACAGCGCAAAAACAGGAGGGCTACCCCAGCAGGAACGTCCGGCAACAGGCGTAAGATTGCTTGAGCCGGCGGGACCACCGCTACAGGCGAAAAAGTAAGGAGGTCACAATGTCCCGAATCCGCAGTATCGCCTTCGCGATCATCCTGGCCTCTTGGTGCGTGAATGCCTCCGCATTTATTACTGGCAATGAACTTGCCGATATATGCGGGATCAGAAATAACACTCCCAAGAGTGAGGAGTTTTGCCTTGGCTATATCTCAGGAGTTCTTGATGCAGAGGAGCTTGCCATTATCAATCGAATCCGCGTCGGGCAGGTGACTCAAGAAGAGCTCAAGTTGATAGACCTTAATATAGAACTTGCCAGAAAGCAGTTGAAGATAATCGATCAGCTTGCGCCGTTCCAGGTGAGACTCATCGGCAGATCATTAGCTGAACATGGATTAGACCCGAAAGATCGCAGATCGAATGTTCCCAGATCGATTTTGACTTTGAAGGCTTGCCTTCCGCATTACGCAACACGCCAGCAGCTGGCGGATGTGGTGACCAAGTATCTGCGAGACAACCCCGCGGAGCGGCACCAACCGGCGCAATTTCTTGTGTTAGAGGCGCTTGCAACTGCGTTCCCGTGCAACTAGTTCGTACCATGCCGTCAGGTATTGGGAGAAAACCATGCGTCAATTGATAGGCGCTACTGCGATACTCGTGTGTTCCATAACTTTCGCAGACGATGCCGCCGCAGCGTGCGTTTGTCGCTGCGTCAATGGCGCGGTACAGGCCCTTTGCAGCAGTGCGATCGACATACAGCCCATCTGCGCGCCGCAGATTTGC
>MEQT01000186.1 GCA_001770325.1 Betaproteobacteria bacterium RIFCSPLOWO2_02_64_14 | reverse complement strand
AGGTCTTCGGCCGGCCAGGTGCGGGTCTTCTCTTCGACCAGGGCGCGCAGTTCCGGCCGGCGCTTGCCTCGATCCGCACGCGTCGCAAATCGCTCGTCTTTGACCAAGTCCCCGGCACCAATGACCCTGAGAAAGTCGTGAAACATGCGGTCCCCTCCGGCGGCGATATTGATCATGCCATCCTTCGCCGGAAAGACGCCCATCGGAAAAGAGGTCGGGTGGTCGTTGCCGGCTTGAGGCGGCACTTCGCCGCCGATCAGCCAGCGCGTCGCCTGGAAGTCGAGCATCGCGATCATCGCCTCCAGCAGCGAGGTCTGCACCCACTGGCCCAGGCCGGAGCGCTCGCGCTCGATCAGTGCAGCCATGATTCCGTGCGCGAGATACATCCCGGCGCACAGATCGGAGATCGGGATGCCGACGCGCCACGGGCCGCCGCCGGGCGGGCCGGTGATGCTCATCAGGCCGCCGAGCCCTTGCGCGATTTGATCCACGCCTGGCCGCTTGCCGTACGGGCCGTCCTGCCCGAAACCCGAGTTGCTGCCGTACACGATGCGGGGGTTGATCGCTCGCAACGTCTCGTAGTCCACCTTGAGGCGATACTTCACCTCGGAGCGGAAGTTTTCCACCACGACGTCGGCATCCTTGGCCATGCGGTAGAACACCGCGCGGCCCGCGTCGGTCTGCAGATTGAGGGCGAGCGAGCGCTTGTTGCGATGCAGGTTCTCACGGTCGAATGCAGGAAAGGAGGCGTCGAGCCCACCTTGCTCCGGGCGCAGCACCTGGGTGACTTGGGCGCCGTGATCTGCAAGGACGCGCACACAGGTGGGCCCGGCCCGCGCGATGGTGAGGTCCAGGACCTTGATGTGTGCGAGCGGGCCGGCGCTGCCGTTGGTGCTGTTTGCTGTCATGGTTTCCTCAGGCGTTTGCGATCATGCATCGCGAAGCTGTGTGCGTGTCAGCCGCGTGGCGGCCAGACGGGTTTATGGTAGCCGCGCGGCACCGACGGGCGCGCCCACCGGGCCGGCGTCTCGGACATCTGCACCACCGGCGCGAGATGTGTGATGCGGCCGATCGGCGATTCGTGCTCCATCAGCAACGGCCGCAATTCATCGGCCGGCAACTCCACGGGAAGATGCGCGTATTCGGAGGGCTCGAGCACGCCATGCTGCAGAATCCAGTGGCCCGCGCCGGCAAGCGATGCGCGCACGAGCCAGCTCCCGCCTTCGCGGACGCGCCGGGCGAGCGCCACCATCGCGCCGAAAGCGAGCACGTAGCCCGCGACATAATCCTGCGCGGAATAAGGCAGGAACGCCGGTCGTTCATTGTTGGGCCTCCAGGCCATCCCGTTCGCCGACTGCACGACGGTATCATAGCCGCGGCGCCCGCTCCACGGGCCTTCGCGTCCCCAGGCGCTCAAGGTGACATAAACGATGCCGGGGCGCACTTGCGCGAGCGCCTCCGGCGACAGGCCGTGGTGTGCGAGGGCGCCGGGCCGGTACGATTGCGAAAATACGTCGCACTCGCGCACCAGCCCGCGCATCGTTTCCGCCTCGGGAGGATTGCGCAGATCGATGTGTGTGCAGAGCTTGCCGATGCCGGTATCGAAGTCGGTCGGGCCCATGTCGGCAAGGTCCTCGCGCGTGACTCGCAAGACGTCCGCGCCGTGCTCGGCGAGGGTGCGCGCGCAGGTCGGCCCCGCCAGCACGCGCGTCAGATCCAGCACGCGCACACCGGAGAGCGGCCGGTCCCCCGCAGGCAGCGGTTGCGCCGGTGCATCGCCGATCTTGACGATCTCCAGCAGCGGCAGGCGCGCCACCGCCTGCATCTGCGGCAACGCGCGCCACTCCTCTTCGCTGCGCACGAAGCTGCACGCGCCCCCGCCCTCGAAGATGGCGTTTTCGAGCTCGAGCCCGTCCCACTTCGCGACGGCCCTGGCGACGGCGTCCCGTTGCTGGGGCGCGCCGAGCACAGCGAGGTTGCAATCGCGCAGGTTGAAGAAGTTGCAGTGCAGATACATCCAGCGGCCATCGCGCAGCGGGTAGAAACCGGTGATTTTTTCGGGGTCCTCCGCCGGCTTCTCGCCGTTGATCCTGAGGTAGCGCGAACCACGCAACGCTGCAGCCGCCGCGCGCATGTTGACTCGCACCTGCTGGCGTCTCCCGGTCTTCAGCGCCCACAGCTCGGCCGCCGCCAGCCCCCTGGCCGCCATCGCCGCGGCGCCCGGCGCGACGGGCTTGTAACGGGTCGCGAAGACGGGTTCGGTGCCGGCGATCTCGACCGCGTCGGCGGCCGATGCGGGTAGACCCGCCAGCTTGATCAATTCAACTAACGAGGCATGCGCCATGGTGTGCCTTCAGGGGGTTGAGCACCGGCTTGCCGGCAAAATACGCCCGCAGGTTCGCGAGCAGCTTGCGGCCGCGTTCCTCGCGTATCTCGAGCGTCGCGGAGCCCAGGTGCGGCGACAGCACGACGTTATCCATCATCATAAGTTCCGCCGGCACCCGCGGCTCGTCCCAGAACACGTCGAGACCGGCGCCCGCGATGCGCTTCTCTTTCAGCGCCGCGATCAGCGCTTCCTGGTTTACCACCGGCCCGCGCGCGATATTGACGAGGAAGCTCTCGGGACGCAGCGCATCGATGACGCGTGGATTGACCAGATCGCGGGTCGCAGGCGTCAACGGGCACATCACCACCAGGCAGTCCACCTCCCGTGCCATCGCCTCAAGGTCCGGAAAGTAAGGGTAAGGCACGTCGTCCTTGCGATGCGGCCCGTGATAACACACGGACATGCCGCATACCTCCACGCGCCGCGCAATCTCCCTTCCGATCCGGCCGAGCCCGACGATGCCGCAGGTTTTGCCGCCGAGATCGCGGCCCGGCGCGAGCGGCCCGCTGAGCCACCGTCCCGCGCGCACGAAACGGTCGCCCTCGGTGATGCGCCGCATCGTCGCAATGACGATCCCCAGCGCGAGGTCCGCAACGGTCTGGGTAATGGAGTCGGGCGTGTTGGTGACGGTCACGCCGCGCGCCTTCGCCGCCGCGAGATCGACCAGGCCGCTGTGCGGATTCCCGTAAGAAGCAATCAGCTCGAGCCCGGGAAGCGCGTCCATCTGCGCGGGACTGAAACCGGCGAGCCCCGAGGTCACGACCACGCGCACTCTTTCCGACAGGTCCCTGAGCAACGCCCCGGGATCCTTCGCCAGCCAGAGTTTGTGTACGGTGAAATCGCGCTCGAGTTCAGCCAGCGTCGGCGTGTAAAACAGCCGCGTCACGACGATCTCAGGTTTCATCGCTTCACTTCGTATAAGTCAACTGTCGAGCCACGGGCAAATGCCGATCAACGCCGGGATTTTTATCTCAAGAGTGAACCGTGATCCGTGAGCCGACAAGATCTGCTCCAGGAGTTTGGGTTCGTCCGATCACCGATCACGGCTCACGCATTTCCAGTCCTGATTTATCCGCGTTCATTTGCGTTCATCGGCGGTTCCATCCGATTGCCGCACCCGGTTCTAGTAGTGCGACTTGAAGCTGATCCCTTCGCGCTTGCCCAGTTCCTCGAGATCGATGTAGGAACGCCGGGTTTTCTTGTCCACCGTGAACTGCATCTTGCGGTTGGTCTCGTTGGTGGCACGGATGTCGATCAGCTCCAGCGCCTCCTTGACCTGCCACTCGTGCGCGCCGGCGTATCCCGGCGGCGCGTAGATGATCGACCCGGCCGAAACCTCATACTCCCGGCCTTCGACGTCGCGCACCGTCGCGTGTCCGGAAATCACGTAATAACAGGCTTCGATCGGGTGCCAGTGGAGCTGCTCGTAGGTCCCCGGCAGATAGCTCGCCCGGCCAAGGCGCACGCGGTCCGTCATGAAAACCTCCGGCCACCCCACGAGACGCGTGTAGGTCTGCCCCTCGGTCACCCCGGGCTGTCCGTTGAAATCCTTCTCGTTGATCACTTTGAGCGTCGCTTTCACTTCCATCCCGGCTCCTCCTCCTTGTTGCTGCAAACGTGGTTGACAGGCATGACATCGCCGATGGCGGGCATGCACGGACCGCTACCCGGATGAGGACCGCTGCAGCGTCGCTGCCGGATCCGGCGCCGGCATTCGCGGCTGCTCGCCCTCCAGGGGCGGCGGCGTGCGCCCTCCCCCGTCGCGTTCGTCGACCAAGGCTTCCGGCTTGGCGATAAAGTACCCCTGCACGTAGTCGATGTCGAGCGCCTTCAACTTGTCGAGCGTCACCGCGTCCTCCACCGACTCGGCGACGGTATGCATGCCGAGGATATGGCTGATCCGGTTGATCGCGTCCACGATCGCGTGGTCCATTGCGTCGTTCACCATGTCCTCGATAAACATGCCGGCGATCTTGAGGTAGTCCACGGGCAGGTACTTGAGGTACGCGAACGAGGACATGCCGGTGCCGAAATCGTCGAGCGCGAACCGGCAGCCCATGCCTTTCAGGTCGTGCATCAGCTCGGCGGCTTTGTTGAGGTTGGAAATCGCCGTCGTCTCAGTGATCTCGAAACACAGGAGTCCGGGCGGCAGTTCGTAACGGGTCAGCAGATTATGCAGGAAATCCGGGAAACTCTTGTCGTTGATGCTGGCGCCCGATAGATTCACCGAGTAGAAGCCGCGCTCGCCGGTGGGCCCCGGCGCGTGGGGAATGGCGCCGGCTTTCCATTGCCGGTAGAGATACTCGACGAGCGTGCTGATCACCCACCGTTCGAGCGAGGTCAGGAGGTTGTAACGCTCCGCCGCGTGCATGAACACGGCAGGCGGAACCAGTTCCCCGGAGGCATCCAGCATGCGCACCAGCACTTCGTAATGCCCCGGCAACCCGCCGGCTGCGTTGAGCGGCGCGATCATCTGCCGGTAGAGCTGGAAGCCCCCGGTTTCGAACGCCCGATTGATCTGGGACACGATCTGCAGTTCGCTGTGACGGTCCGAGGGCTCCGGCTCCTGGGGACGGTAGACCTGCACGCGGTCGCGGCCCGTGCTCTTCGCCTGGTAGCAGCACGCATCCCCCAGGCTCAGCACCTGGTTGAGATCACCGCTCGCCGCGTTGATCGGCACGACTCCGATGCTGACCCCGACGCTGAAGGTCTTGTCTTCCCATACGAACCGGAATTCACGCACCGTCTCCCGCGTCGCGTTGGCGATGCGCAACGCCTGGTCGTCCGGACAGGATTCGAGCAGGGCGCCGAACTCGTCTCCTCCAAGCCGCGCGAGGGTATCGCTGCCGCGCATGCACGTCATCATGACCGTGGTCAGCTGGCGCAGCAACTCGTCGCCCGCCAGGTGTCCGCAGCTGTCGTTCACCCGCTTGAAGTTGTCGAGGTCCATGTACATCAGCGCGTGCTCGCGCTCCTGGGTGCGGGCGGTTTCGATGAGCTTCTCCAGGCGCCGCTCGAATTCGAGGCGGTTGACGAGCCCCGTCAGCGCATCGTGGCTCGCCTGCCACAGCAGCTGCTGCGCCATCTCGCGGATCTGGCTCACATCGTGAAATACGACGATGGAACCGACCGGCTCGCCGTCGCGATTGCGTATCGGCGTGCGGGAATACCGGATCGAGAGATCGCGGCCGCCGGTGCTGACGAGGCGCAGCGCCACGCCTTCCTTCCCGGGCACGGCCGCGTCGCCGCCGCTCTGCAGCACGAAGTCCACGCGCTGCCCGGTCTGCTCGTCCACGACGTGACAGACTTCGGAGAGCATGCGGCCGCGCGCAACCGACTCGCCCCAGCCGGTGTACTCCTCCGCCACCGGGTTCATGTAGTCCACGCGCCCTGCGACGTCGGTCGTGATGACGCCGTCCCCGATTGAATGCAGGGTCACCTGGGCGAGTTCCTTCTCGCGCTCGAGTTCGTTTTCGGTGCGTATGACCCGCCGGGTCGCCGCGACGGCGATCGCCACACCCCCGAGGATGACAAGCGCGCCCACACCGGCCACCAGCAGCGGGTCGCTGTGAAGGTAACCCAGCGTCGCCACCAGCAGGATCAGCGCAAGCAGCGCGGTGAAACTGGCGGGCAGCAGCCTGCTGGTCTCGCCCGGAAACAAACGCCGCAGCATCAACTATCCCCCCTGCGCCGGGGCGAGCGCATCGGCGTAGCGCGCCTCGCGCACCCGCGCGGCGGGGTCCTGACGGTAAAAGCGGGAAAGCTGGTCATACACGTCCGGGTACTGCGCCCGCACCACCATGGGAAGTTCGAAGAACGCCTCGCTCATCACGGCGAAAAACTCCGACGGATGTTCGCCGGCATAGGAATCGATGACGGTTTTCTCCCCGCGCTCCAGGGCAGCGCAAAAGTCCTCGTATGCCCGTGTGAATACCCGGCCCCACCGGCTCCGGTCCATGTCCGCGTGCAGCGGCGGGAACCCGTTGGCATCGCCGTTCAGCATGTCAATCTTGTGCGCGAACTCATGGATGACGACATTGTACCCGCTCGCCTGCCCTGACCCTTCGGCATCCGCCCACGAAAGGAGCATGGGGCCCGCGAGCCAGGATTCACCCGTGATGGGTTCCCTGACGGCATGCACCACGCCATCCTCGTCGGAGTACTCGTACTCCACGACGAACTCGCCCGGATAGACGACGACGTCCGACCAGCCGCGGTAGAAGTCGATGTCGAGATTGAGGATCAGGATGCAGGCCTGGGCCGCGATCGCAACGCGCATGTCCTCGCGCACGGTGAGCCCCCGCGCCCCGTAAATCGACTTCTCGTCGAGGAACAGCAGCGCATGATCCCTCAGCCGGGCGCGCTCCTCCCCCGAGAGCGCGCGCAGGAAATCGTAGCGCTCGAGGGTCGCACGCCAGAGGGGCTCATCGATTCGGGCCTGTTTCAGGACGCGCCTGCGTCGCCAGTCGCGGAACCACCCCATGTCTCAGAGCGGCCGGATCATGCGCCGCCGGTGTTTTCGTCGCGGGCCGTCTCCACCACCCGCAGCGCGGCCGGCTCCGCCGCCTCGATCTCGACGCCCTCGATCTGCGCGAAGCGCTGGGAAATCTTCCCGCTCGTCATCTGCACCTTCTCCGCGTCCTCGTGCGCCAGGCGGATGTGTTTCACCAGATCGCGCATGCGCTGGTCGAAGCGGCCGAATTCCACCGCCAGCCGCGAAAGCGAGTCCTTGATCACGTGCACCTGCTTGCGGGTCTCGACATCCTTCAGCACTGCGCGCGCGGTGTTGAGCACCGCCATCAGCGTGGTCGGCGAGACGATCCACACCCGCTTCGAGAGCGCGTAGTCGGCGATCTCGCCGTGATGCCCGTGTATCTCCGCGAACACCGCTTCCGCCGGCACGAACATCACCGCGCCGTCCGAGGTCTCGCCGGGTATGATGTACTTGCTGCCGATCGCGTCGATGTGGCGCCTCACGTCGATGCGAAACTGTTTCTGCGCGAGCGCGCGATCGACTTCGTTCGCTTCCGGGTCGAACATGCGATTGTAGTTCTCGAGCGGAAACTTCGAATCGACCGCCACCTTGCCGGTCGGCGGCGGCAGGATCAGCACGCAATCGGCGCGGGTGCCGTTGGAGAGCGTGGCCTGCATTTCGAACGCGCCCGCAGGGAGCACGTTGCGCACCAGCGCCTCGAGCTGGACTTCGCCGAACGCGCCGCGCGCGCGCTTGTCGCCGAGCAGTTCCTGCAGGCTCACTACGCTGCCGGTGAGGCCCTCGATCTTCTTCTGCGCTTCATCGATGGTGGCAAGCCGCATCATGACGTTGACGAAGGTTTCATTGGTCTTGCGAAATCCCTCGTCGAGCCGTTCGCTGACGCGTCCCGCGATGTGATCGAGTCGCTCATCGATCTTCGCGTTGAGCGCCTGTGCCGCCTCGGCGAGTTTGGCGATCATCGCCTCGCGGTTCTCTGCGAGGTTCCCGGCGACGCCGAGCTGCAATTGATGCACCGCTTCGCGCGCCTGCCGCAGTTCCTCGCCCACGCCCGAGCGCAGGCGGTCGCTCGCCGCGCCCTGGGTCGCAATCAGCCGGTCGGTCTGCTGCGCAAGCCCGGCGTGCAGGTCGCTCAGCATGGCCCGATGCCTCGCCTCGACCGCGGCCCGCGCTTCCTCCACCTGCGAGGTCATGAGTTGTGCGTGCCGTTGCAGCCGGAACGCAACCCACGCGACGGCCACCAGGCTGGCGAATGCCAGCGCGGCGATCAGCAGCAATACGGTGTCAACCATGGCGCATTGTACCGCACCCGGTTCGGGCGGCTGCACGGGAGCGCCGCCGCATTGGGATTCAGAGACGGGACCGCGCCCTACTCATCGCGCAAGGTCAGTGCGGGCGCCACCGCCAGCGCTTTGCGCGCCGACAGCCACGCATTGACCGACAGCAGCGCAAGGCCCGCGAGCGGACCGATCGCCCACAGCGAGGGATTCACCGGCAGATCGAGATCGAACACGCGGCTTGCCAGCACCT